>NC_014924.1:2739683-3079366 GCF_000185965.1 Pseudoxanthomonas suwonensis 11-1 | reverse complement strand
GTCGGCCGCGGTGAGGGTGCCGAACTCCAGCGGCAGCTGCGCATCGCGGTAGCGCGCGAACGGATGCGCCGGATCGGCCGGGTCGTTGCGCAGCAGGGTCGCCAGGCGCACGCCGTCGTTGCGGAACAGGTCAATCTGCGGCGGAGTGGACTCGTTGGACCAGTGGTCCACATAGACGCTGGCATTGCGCGCGAACGCCGGTGCATGCATGCCCGGCTCCTGCGACAGCTTCTCCACCTCGCCGCCGGCCAGCGGCACGCGGTAGACGTGCTTCTCCAGCGGCGACTCATGGGTACCAGTGAACCAGGCGTAGCCGGCCCCGGCATCCACCGCGACCAGGTCGTCGACCACCCACTCGCCGGAGGTCAGCGCGGTGAGTTGGCTGCCGTCCTCGCTGGCGATGTACAGGTGCTGGAAGCCGCTCCGCTCGGAGGACCACAGGAAGCGGCCGTCGGGCAGGAACCGCAGTGCGTTGTGCAGCGGCACCCAGGTGTCGGAGGTCTCGGTGACCAGGACGCGCTGGCGGCCGCTGGCCAGGTCGGCCTCGACCAGTTCGAGCAGGTGCTGGTCGCGCGACTGGCGCTGGAAGGCCAGGCGCTGCGGATCGCGCCAGTCGACCCGGGCCAGGTAGATGTCCTGATCCTTGCCGAGGTCGATCCAGCGCGGCTTCGCGCGCTCGCGCGGGGCGATGGTGCCCAGCTGCACGCGCACGTTGGCGTCGCCGGCAGCCGGGTAGCGCTGGTCGACGACCACGGTGCGGTCGGCGTGCACCTCGTGGCGCTGGCGCAGCGGCACCGGCGATTCGTCGATGCGGATGAAGGCGATCGCGCTGTCGTCTGGCGCCCACCAGTAGCCGGTGTGGCGGCCCATCTCCTCGTCGGCCACGAACTCGGCCACGCCGTTGGCGATGGTCTCGCTGGCGTCGTGCGTCAGCCGGATCTCGCGCCCGCTGCGCAGGTCGATCACCCACAGCTCGCGCTCGCGCACGAAGCTGGCAAAGCCGCCGCGCGGCGACAGTCGCGCATCGGTGGCGAAACCCTGGCCCGAAGTCAGCTTGCGCACGGCCTCGCTGCCCTGCCTGCCAAGGTCGTAGAGGTAGAGCTCGCCGCCGAGCGGGAACAGCAGCGCCTTGCCATCGGGCGACCACTGGTAATCGACGATGCCCGACAGCGCCGCGATGCGCTGGCGCTCGCGCCGCGCCTTCTCGACCTCGCTGAGCACTTCCCCGCCCGGCAGCACCACGCTGGAATCCACCAGCAGCCGGGTCTGGCCGCTGGCCACGTCGTATTCCCACAGGTCCAGGCGGTTGCGGTCGCTGTCCTTGCCGCGCAGGAAGGTCACCCGCGCCCCGTCCGGCGACACCTGCGGCTTCATCAGCGTGGGCCCCGACAGCGGCGCGCTGCCGGTGATGGCCTCCAGGGTGAGCTTCTCCGGCGCAGGCGCGGCGGCGGTGGGAGCAGAGGGCAGGGTCATGGCAGCAGCAATGAGCAGCGGCGACAGGGCCGGGAACAGGGACAGGCGCATGCAGGGGTCCGTGGAAAGGTCATGCGGGAATTGTAGGCGGGGTGGCCGTGCGGACGAGCCGCGGGCGGGCACTAGCGCGATGGGCGGCAAGGCGATGCAACCGCGACCCGGGCCAGGCAGCAGTGGCCTGCCGTTACGCCGGCGAGCGCACCGCCATAATCAATATCGCGGTGTGGTCGCCGTATATCCCGGGCGCGTTATCCGGCGAGGAAGGTGAGAGCGCCAACAAGCCGTTGATCGGGAAAGCCTGCCGCACCGTTGACCGCCCCTCCGTCCCCCAGCAGACTCGGTGCTACGCCCCCCGCTGGGGGTCTAATGGTAGTTAAACATCATGAGGGAAGCGGTGATCGCCGAAGTATCGACTCAACTATCAGAGGTAGTTGGCGTCATCGAGCGCCATCTCGAACCGACGTTGCTGGCCGTACATTTGTACGGCTCCGCAGTGGATGGCGGCCTGAAGCCACACAGTGATATTGATTTGCTGGTTACGGTGACCGTAAGGCTTGATGAAACAACGCGGCGAGCTTTGATCAACGACCTTTTGGAAACTTCGGCTTCCCCTGGAGAGAGCGAGATTCTCCGCGCTGTAGAAGTCACCATTGTTGTGCACGACGACATCATTCCGTGGCGTTATCCAGCTAAGCGCGAACTGCAATTTGGAGAATGGCAGCGCAATGACATTCTTGCAGGTATCTTCGAGCCAGCCACGATCGACATTGATCTGGCTATCTTGCTGACAAAAGCAAGAGAACATAGCGTTGCCTTGGTAGGTCCAGCGGCGGAGGAACTCTTTGATCCGGTTCCTGAACAGGATCTATTTGAGGCGCTAAATGAAACCTTAACGCTATGGAACTCGCCGCCCGACTGGGCTGGCGATGAGCGAAATGTAGTGCTTACGTTGTCCCGCATTTGGTACAGCGCAGTAACCGGCAAAATCGCGCCGAAGGATGTCGCTGCCGACTGGGCAATGGAGCGCCTGCCGGCCCAGTATCAGCCCGTCATACTTGAAGCTAGACAGGCTTATCTTGGACAAGAAGAAGATCGCTTGGCCTCGCGCGCAGATCAGTTGGAAGAATTTGTTCACTACGTGAAAGGCGAGATCACCAAGGTAGTCGGCAAATAATGTCTAACAATTCGTTCAAGCCGACGCCGCTTCGCGGCGCGGCTTAACTCAAGCGTTAGGCCTACTTATGAAGCCTCTAGTCATTCCACCAGCAGCGCAGCGCGATGAATCGGCAAGGCAACTTGTCAGCGCTTGGGCCGCAGAGAAGGGCCTGCATTGCACACTCAACATTGGGCTGTGGCATGACAGCGGCCGTGACGAGCCTGCGTCTTGGGGCATTCTTCTGTCAGACCTTGCGCGTCATGCCGCAAACGCGCTGCAGGAGCAGTATGGCCTCGATTCAACAGATACGCTCGCCCGGATTCGACAAGCATTCGACATGGAGTTGTCGGATCCAACATCCGACACCACTGGGTCATTCCATCATGGTCACACGTAGGCCTAACAATTCATTCAAGCCGACGCCGCTTCGCGGCGCGGCTTAATTCAGGCGTTAGGCATCACCCATGGCATTCTCGATTTCCCCAGGCGACAAGCGCGACATTGCCAAGACACTCGGCAGGCGTCACAAGGACTTTTCATGGTCAGAGGATTTCTTCGTAAATCTGATCGAGAAGAATGAGACAAAGATGGATGTGTATTGGTCCGTTATCGCATTGCGCGATTGTGGTACTCCACGGTCAATCCCATCACTTAAAAGCCTCGCAACGCACCCATCCCAGGACGTAAAAGCAACGGCGATGCTGACCATCGCCCGCATTTCCAGATCCTCTGAAACTGAGTATTACGCCCTGAAGT
Source organism: Pseudoxanthomonas suwonensis 11-1 (assembly GCF_000185965.1). Taxonomy (NCBI): domain Bacteria; kingdom Pseudomonadati; phylum Pseudomonadota; class Gammaproteobacteria; order Lysobacterales; family Lysobacteraceae; genus Pseudoxanthomonas; species Pseudoxanthomonas suwonensis. The sequence continues at coordinate 3,075,981 of NC_014924.1, read as the reverse complement.
TACTGGACCCTTCATATCGTGCAAAGTCGTATGCCCTTTGGGCCATTGCAGCTTACGGAGATGAGCGCGCAACTGATGCTGTGCACCAATACGTTAAGAAAAATCACAAAAAGCTAGCTGAGCCGAGCATCGACGCAAGAGAGACGTATGACATCATCTCGTACTTGTACCGGACACTCGGAGCTGCCAAGGCAGCACAACTATTCGCTAGTGATTATGTCTTTATCAGGACATCACTTGCCAAGTCCCTTAGCCGCCTCCCACCCCGCAACAGGGACAGGTTCGCGGCTAGGTATCCGGAAATCGACATCTCACTGGCAAGCAGTGATGCCTAACAATTCATTCAAGCCGAACCCGCTTCGCGGGTCGGCTTAATTCAGGCGTTAAGCTTCTTGGAAGGACTCGGCAATGACAAACATTGTGATCATGTTGATCCTGCTCACAGGACCGTATCTTCTGGCTCGCTCAGTTTCTTTTTTCACTGGTGGTCGTACGATTAACATCAGATCGGCTGCCGCTTGGGGGGCGGGAACTCTGTTCATTTTCACGGGCATAGGGCACTTCGTGCAAACAGAGCAGTTAACTTGGATGCTTCCTGATTGGGTGCCTCAAAGGACTTTTCTGATATATGCAACAGGAGTTCTAGAGTTTGTTATTGCTGCTGGATTTTTCTTGAAGAAGACCAGGTGGTTCTCCGGTGTTATTGCAATCGTTGTTCTTGTCGTGTTTTTCCCTGCCAATATTTATGCCGCCTTCAAGCACATCCCGATGAGTGGGAATGAGTGGGGGCCAATTTATCTATTAGTCCGTGGTCCTTTGCAGGCAATAATAATCTCTTGGATCTATTGGTTCGTCGCAAAGAAGCCTAACAATTCATTCAATCCGACACCGCTTCGCGGCGCGGCTTAATTCAGGCGTTAGGCGGCATGACGGACTTACTACGAGTTGATGACTTCAGATGCCACGACCAGCATTTGGTTCATGTGCTGCCGGGGCGTGAGCGCGAAGCCACCTGCTTTGCACGCCAACTCCTAAATCAAGGGGTGCCTGCGGGGCTCTTCATTCGAGGAGAGGATGTTACGGACTGGGGGTTTCTTGAAGATGCGACCGGAGTTGAGCATTTCGAGTTCGTAGACTTCTCGAGAACTCTCTCTTGCACAAAGCTATTGCCAATCAGCCACGCTAAGTATCTCCGCATAGTCGGCCGGAAGCTCTCTATAGATTTCACGATCTTCACATCGTTACAGACGATTTGCTATCAATGGCACCCCGAATCTTCAGGACTCGAGTCCTTGGATGCGCTGAAAAGTGCGTATCTTTATGAAATTGGCAGCGCCAAGAACGCTAGCCCATTCCCATTGCCGCCAAGCGTTGAGACGCTGCAGTTAGTGAGGTATTTCGCCGAGTCTATTGACTTTATTCACGATATGAATCACTTGGTTGACCTGGAAATAATATACGCGCGAAACCTGCGGGCGTTACCCCCACTGCGGTCCCTTAAACAGTTAGAGCTCAAGAACGTCGGTAGGGACAAGTTCGCATACGACTCAATTCCGGAAAGCGTTGAAGCAATTATCATTGAGGCGTGCGCCCCAGTTCATGACTGGGATTTTGTTCGGAAAATTAGCGGTCTAAAGCGATTGGTCGTTTTCAAGACAAAGTGTGCTGCACCATCTTCCGCTGCCAAGAGTGCATTGAGCCTTGTGCCCCTCCGCGACTTGCCACGTGGAGTAACCTGATGCCGGTGCCGCCTAACAATGCGTTCAAGCCGAAGCCGCTTCGTTCCGCAAAGCACATGGCAGGTACAGCTTGCCATGTGCTTCGCTCCACTGCGCGTCTCGGCTTAACTTAGGCGTTAGGCGCTTCTACCAGAGTTCTCAGGTTCTCATATGGCAATCAGACCAATCCTTCCAATCACAGACCCTCTTCTGCGGCAGAAATCCGCCGAGATCGAGACCATTGATGACTCCGTACGCGATCTTGTCTCCGACATGCTTGAGACAATGCAAGACGCTGATGGGGCCGGTCTTGCCGCCGTACAAATTGGAGAGTTGAGACGAATTCTTGTGGCTGACATTCCACTAGACGAGCCTCACGCGTCGCACAAGGTCTTCATCAATCCCGAGATAATTTGGCAGTCAGACGAGATCCAAGAGCTGGAAGGAGAAGGCTGTCTTTCCATGCCTGAAATCTATTTCACGGTTCCGAGAGCACTAGAAGTGAAAGTAAGATTCACGGATCTAGACGCTGTTACCCACGAAGTCCATGCGGAAGGATTCTCTGCCGTTTGCTTTCAGCATGAGATTGACCATCTGAATGGCATACGACAAATCGACCATGTCTCAAGCTTAAAACGAGACAAGTTTTTAGCAAAGTTCAGGAAGTATCTGCGGATCGATGAGTACGGACAAAGACTGCGGAGAAGCGCCTAACAATTCATTCAAGCCGACAACGCTTCGCGGCGCGGCTTAATTCAGGTGTTAGGCAGCTCAGACCATCTTGAGGAGAGGCCATTGAGCAATTGGGACACCACATTCCCGCCGCTGCTGCGCAAGCTCCACCAACTTGAGTTCGATTACGACGACGGCGACGGATATGATTTTGAGCCGTACCAAAGCTTCTTCCCAGCGGAAGAGAATGCGAGCTGGTTCAAAGCGTGGACAGGCAATGCCGCGATCGACGGCTCGCAGTTCCGGGTCTTTGGGCAAGACGGTACTGGTGGCTACGCTGCCTTCTGGCTTGTTCTCCCGGACCAACCGATTGAGAAGCAGCCCGTAGTGTTTCTTGGCTCGGAAGGCGAGAAGGGTGTTGTGGCGCTCAATTTGGACGAATACCTTTGGCTACTAGCAGATGGTGTGGGTCCATATGAGGCTGTCGCCTATCCAAGCCCAGATAGCAAGCCAAATGCTCAGTTCACCTTGTTTGCCCAAGAGAACTCGGGGATTGCCAAGCTCTCGGCTGCAGAGGTGCTCGCAAGGGCAAACGAAGCGTACCCTAGCTTTTCCGAGCAGATCGACAGCTTGTGTAGGTAGCTCCGTGCGCAAAGAGCCGCCTAACCCCTCCATCGAGCGGACATGCCCCGGCAAGCCGGGTCATGCCGCTCATGTCGAACGTTAGGCGGCTTTTATGACTACTCCGCTATTTGACGAGAATGCTCCCGCCTGCGCGGACTACAAGTGCGCGTTCCTGCCGCACGCTACCGTGCATCGCGCCAAAGCCGAGGCCATGTGGGAAAAGTACGCACCGTACGCTGATAGGGCTTTCCTCAGTTCGCTGCGATTCGATTTCCACGCCCGATTCTGGGAAATGCTGCTGTGCACCGAGCTGCTCGCCGCGGGTCTCAAAGTGGTGAAAGAGGGCGACGCGGGACCCGAGTTCTACATCACCTCAAACGGGAGGCGCTTCTGGATGGAGGCGGTATCCCCTAAGGCGGGCACCGGGCCAGATGCAGTGCCACCTATCGAGTACGGCCAAGCCGGAACAGTTCCCATCGATCGGATCGTCCTGAGGATCGCGTCGGCGCTTAGCGAAAAGCTTTGTCACTACCGCCGAGGGCTCGCTGCTGGCCGGATCTCACCGGAAGATGGATACATCATCTGCATCAATTCGTCGCAAGTGCCCCACGCGAAGTTCGGAACCGAGCCTTCCTATCCCTCGCGGGCGCTTTACGGCGTGGGCAACCTCACGCTGAGCATTGACCGGGATTCCGGAAAAGTACTGGATCAATTCAATGTGTACACGCCGAGCGTCATTAAGGTGTCCGGCGTAAGTGTTGGAACATCGCCATTTTTCGGCCCTGGTGAAACAGGTTGCTCTGCGGTTATCTATTCCGCGATGGACTTTTTCAACGTCGATCGGTTTCACGACAATGACTTCGGCGTCTACCACAACCCCAACGCGGCACACCCGCTACCGATTGGAGCGTTCCCTATGTTCGACCAATTCGCTCCCGATCCAGTCGACGAATCACGGTTTGCCATTCGGCATATTCATCGAAAAGCAGTCTAACTATTCGTTCAAGACGACGCCGCTTCCCGGCGCGGCTTAATTCAGCAACTGTCTTGAACGGGTCGCCTAAAGGACCACTAGGCCCTCCGCTCGAAGCTCGTCGCGACGCCTCGCAATGACGATGCCCAGCAGCTTGCGCATGCAGGCGACCAGCGCCACTTTGGCCAGCTTGCCGCGCGCCCTGAGCTGTTGGTAGTGCGCCTTCATCAACGGGTCCCATCGCACCGCGGAGAGCGTGGCCATGTAGAGCGCGACGCGCACCGGGGACCGGCCTCCTCTGATCCGGCGCTTGCCCTGCCCCTGGCCGCTGTCGCGGTTCATCGGCGCTACGCCGGTGAGCTTGGCGATCTGGCGGCGGTTCAGATGTCCTGACCTGAGTATGGAACTTGTAGCCAATCAGGCAGTGAGTCCGGGGTGGATGGTATCGGGTTCGGACCAGTTCCGGCGAACGGTTGCCGGCGGTTTGTAGCCATGGGCGCTGTGCGGCCGCTGTTCGTTGTAGAACTGCCGCCAGCGTTCGATCAGCACCTTCGCTTCGGCGCGGCTGCGGAACCATTCCCGGTTCAGAAGCTCGTCCCGAAGCTTGCCGTTGAAGCTCTCGACGAACCCGTTCTGCCAGGGGCTACCCGGCGCGATGAAGGCCGGGCCGATCGCCGCGTCGCGCAGCCAGCGCATCACCTTGGCCGCGGTGAACTCGGCGCCTTTGTCGGAGCGGACAAAGGCCGGTTTGCCGTAGATCCGCATCAGTCGCGACAGGGTAAGGATCACGTCTTGCGCCCGCAGGCTTGCCCCGACTTCGATCGCCAGGCACTCCCGGGTGTATTCGTCGATCACGCACAGCATCTTCAAGGCGCGTCCGTCGACCATCTGGTCGTGGACGAAGTCGTAACTCCAGACCGCATTCGGGCGAACCGCGCCCGGCAGGCGGATGTCGTTGCCGGATCGGCGGCGACGCGGCCGGCGGCGGGGAATGTTCAAGCCCAGCCCGCCGGAGGGCACGAACGCGCCGATGTAATGCGGCCGCGCATGCACGTGCAGGTCGATCAGGCCCGGCAGCAGCATCGCCTGGCCGTAGTCGTGCACCGGGGGGGGCGGCCGGGGCGGGGCAGTCGCGCGGGGTGCCGGCGCACTGGACCCGGCCGCCGGCCACGACCACCACACCCGGCGCCACCACCTTCCCGCTGCGTGCGTCGAACAGACGGCCGCGCAGTACCGCGTCGGCGCGGGGTGCGGCGGAGGTGGAAGCGGTCGAAGCGGTGGCGTGGATGGACGGCGCCGCCAGCGCGACGGCAACCAGCAGCGGGCGGAACCGGACGGCGGAGCGGGCAGGGCGCGTGCGCGGGGGATAAGGGCTGCGGGGCCGGCATTGTAGGCAGACGGCGGCCGGAGCCGCGGCAGGCAGCCGAGCGCCGCGGTCCGTGGCCCGGGCAGTGGCCGGGGCGTCGGGCTGCCCGACCGTTGGCGGAGGACGGCGTCCGGAAGGACGGCGTACGCCCGGTCGCGCGCCGCGAACGGCCGGCGGGCGATGCGCGCCCGGCCGGGACCCGGTCGGCCGGGTGCCCAGCCATCGCCTGCGGCCATCGTGCGAAGCGATGGAGCCTGGGGCGCGAGGTCCGGAGGCTTGCGCGTGCAGCTTTTTTCCTGGCTTTTCATATTCCCGTGCATTGCGCTCCAGGCAATCCGCCTTGTCTTCGAGGCCCGGAGCTTCGCCGCGGCGATGCCCGGAGCCTCGTGCGCAAGCCGCGGAGCCTCGCGCGTGGAGCGAACTGCCTTGATGCCGGAGCGGATTGCCTCGCGTTCCAGGCCCGGAGCTTCGCCGCGGCGATGTCCGGAGCCTTGCGCGCAAGGCAATCTGCCTGGCGCTCGAAGCCCGGAACGTGGAAGGCGAGGTTTTTTGCCTCGTGGGCCCCCGGCGGGGCCACGGCCGGACGGAATTGACCGTCGTCCAGCCCGGGAGCAGACTCCGGTCGCCCAGGAGGGCATTCATCCAGTCAGCCCGGGAGATTGCGTATGGAACGCGCAGCCGAACTGGGAGGCTTCTACGCCGCCCATGGCCTCTGGTTCATCGCCGAGGGCGAGCCGCTGGTGCCGCTGCTCGGCCAGGACACGCCGGTGCAAGGGCAGGACATCCTCCGCTTCCGCGGCGACGACCCGGAACAGGCCGTGGCCAGGGCCTGTGCCCACCTGGACGCCAACCCGCACGGGGTCGAGCGCGCGATCCTGGTGCATGACGGCCAGTTCGAATCGGACGGGGGCACGGCCGAGGCGCTGATCGCCATGGTCCGCTGCTACCGGGAACCCCGGTCGACCCTGGTTATCGCGCTCCCGTACCGGCGTGCACAGCCCGGCCAGGACTTCGGCCTGCTCCGGCCTAGGGTGCTCGGCTGGGAGGGCGAGCCACGCCCGAACTGGCACGCCCTCATGGGTGCGTTCTTCCGCGGCTTCCAGATGCATACCGCGGCGGCCCAGGTCTGGGCCGAGAACGAGGGGGAGCCGTAAGTCGCGCAGCCAGTGCCGGGTGCGCAGCGAAGTAGAAACAACCGGGGTCAGAGTGCAATTTCCATGCGCCGTGAACGCGTGCGCCTGGGAGTCCGGGAAATTGCACTCTGACCCCGGTTTTGCCTTGAATGCGCCTCAGCGCCCGAACAGCTGCCTGCGTTCCTCCTCGGTCAGCGGCTTGCCTGCGTTCGGGTTGACCTGCTGGGTCAGGGCGTAGGCGCGCTGGGTGGCCGGGCGTCCGGCGATGCTGGCGTGCCAGCGGCGCAGTTCCGGATACGGCTCCAGGTCCAGCGGGGCCCTGGTGTACGGATTGATCCAGGGATAGGCGGCCATGTCGGCGATGGTGTACTGGTCGCCGGCGATGAAGGCGCGGCCCTGCAGCCGCCTGTCGAGCACGCCCAGCAGGCGCTGCACCTCGCGGGTGTAGCGGTCGATGGCGTAGTCGATCTTCTCCGGCGCATACACGGTGAAGTGGCCGTACTGGCCGGTCATCGGGCCCTGGCCGGCGATCTGCCAGGCCAGCCACTGGTCCACCTCGACGCGTCCACGCAGGCCTTCGCCGCCGAAGCGCCCGGTCTTGTCGGCCAGGTAGCGCAGGATCGCGCCGGACTCGAACACCGTGATCGGCTCGCCCAGGTCGTTGGGCTCGCGGTCGATGATCGCCGGCATCTTGTTGTTCGGCGAGAACGCCAGGAACTCCGGCCTGAACTGGTCGCCCTTGCCGATGTCCACCGGCTTGATGGTGTAGGGCAGGCCGGCTTCCTCCAGGAACAGGGTGATCTTGTGGCCGTTGGGGGTGGGCCAGTAGTAGAGCTCGATCATTGGGTGCCTCCGCGTCGGGTACCGGTGAGTGTAGGGCGGAGCGGGGCAGGGACCGGTAGGCGGGATGGGCCGCTCCGTTGCAGCCGCGGCGGGAGCGGCTTCCGGGGTGGCCAGCGGGCCCCGCCGGCCACGCGCTTGCCTGCGCCGCCGATGCTCCCGCCGCTTGGCAGCCGGCCCGGCCCGCCGCTACCCTGCGCCGTCTTTTCACGCAGCGCAGCCCCCCATGACGCAGCCCCATACGCCCCGCCCGCTCAGCCCGCTCTCGTCCCTGATCTTCGCCTCGCGCTGGCTGCAGCTGCCGCTATACCTGGGCCTGATCCTGGCGCAGTGCGTCTACGTGTTCCTGTTCGCCAAGGAACTTTGGCACCTGGTCCACGACGCGCCGAGCATGGGCGAGCAGCAGATCATGCTGATCGTGCTGGGCCTGATCGACGTGGTGATGATCTCCAACCTGCTGGTGATGGTGATCGTCGGCGGCTACGAGACCTTCGTCTCGCGCCTGGGCCTGGAGGGCCATCCGGACCAGCCGGAGTGGCTGAGCCACGTCAACGCCTCGGTGCTCAAGGTGAAGCTGGCGATGGCGATCATCGGCATCTCTTCGATCCACCTGCTGAAGACCTTCATCGCCGCCGGCACCCTCAACGGCCTGCCGTTCTGCCCGCCGGAGCTGGTCGCCACTGCCGCCTCCAACGTCGGGGCCGCCCGCTGCAACGCGCTGACCACCGATGGCGTGCTGTGGCAGACCATCATCCATATCGTCTTCATCCTCTCGGCCATCGGCATCGCCTGGACCGACAAGCTGATGACCCACAACAGCCACAAGCGCGAGCACGCCGGCCACTGAGCCGTCGCGCCGCCCGTCGCGACCGCGCGGGACAGGAATGCCGGAGGGCCGCCGCAGGGCGGCCCTTCGCCGTTCATGTGTCCCGGAGAGGCCGCGAAGCCCCGCCAGGACTGCGTTCCATGCTCCGCCGGCGGCCGCCCCCCCCTCCACGGCCGCGCGTCTCACGGCCTGCGTCCCGCTTCCCCGTAAAATGCGCGCATGGATGTCTCCCACCTTCTCGACGGCCTCAACAGCGCCCAGCGCGAGGCCGTCTCGGCCCCGCCCGGCCATTACCTCGTGCTGGCCGGCGCCGGCTCCGGCAAGACCCGCGTCCTCACCCACCGCATCGCCTGGCTCAACGAGGTCCACGGCGTGCCGGCGCACGGGATCCTCGCGGTCACCTTCACCAACAAGGCCGCCGGCGAGATGCGTTCCCGCGCCGACATGCAGCTGCGCAACGGCAGCCGCGGCATGTGGATCGGCACCTTCCACGGCATCGCCCACCGCCTGTTGCGCCTGCACTGGAACGAGGCCAGGCTGCCTGAATCGTTCCAGGTGCTGGACAGCGACGACCAGCAGCGCCTGGTCAAGCGCGTGGTGCAGCAGCTGGAGCTGGACGAGGGCCGCTTCCCGCCGCGCCAGATCACCTGGTGGATTAACGCGCAGAAGGACGAGGGCCGCCGCCCGCAGCACATCCAGGCGGTCAACGACCCGTGGACCGAGTCCATGCGCCGCGCCTACGAGCTGTACCAGGAGCGCTGCGACCGCGCCGGCCTGGTCGACTTCGCCGAGCTGCTGCTGCGCGCCCACGAGCTGCTGCGCGACAACCCGGCCCTGCTGCAGCACTACCGCACGCGCTTCCGTGAGCTGCTGATCGACGAGTTCCAGGACACCAACGCCATCCAGTACGCCTTCGTGCGGGTGCTGGCCGGCGATACCGGCCGGGTGTTCGTGGTCGGCGACGACGACCAGGCCATCTACGGATGGCGCGGCGCCAAGGTCGAGAACGTGCAGCAGTTCCTGCGCGATTTCCCCGGCGCGCAGACCATCCGCCTGGAGCAGAACTACCGCTCCACCGCCAATATCCTCGGCGCCGCCAACGCGGTGATCGCGCACAACCCCGACCGCATCGGCAAGCAGCTGTGGACCGACAGCGGCGAGGGCGAGCCGGTGGACGTGTACGCGGCCTACAACGAGATGGACGAGGCCCGCTTCGTGGTCGAGCGCATCCGCCAGTGGGTGCGCGATGGCGGCAGCTGGCGCGAGGCGGCGGTGCTGTACCGCTCCAACGCCCAGTCGCGCGCGCTGGAAGAGGTGCTGCTGTCCGAGCAGGTGCCATACCGCGTGTATGGCGGCATGCGCTTCTTCGAGCGCGCCGAGATCAAGGACACCCTGGCCTACCTGCGCCTGGTCGCCAACCGCGCCGACGACGCCGCGTTCGAGCGCACGGTCAACACGCCGGCGCGCGGCATCGGCGACCGCACCCTGGACGAGGTCCGCCGCCGCGCCCGCGAACGTTCGCAGTCGCTGTGGGATGCGGCCACCGCCCTGGTCGCGGAGAACGCCTTGGCCGCGCGTGCGCGCAATGCGGTCGCCGGCTTCCTCGGCCTGGTCGAGGCGCTGGACGCGGAAACCGCCGACCTGGCGCTGAAGGACCGCGTCGACCACGTGCTCGCCCGTTCCGGCCTGCGCCAGCACTGGACCAGCGAGGCGCGCGGCCAGCTCGACGCCGAGTCGCGCCTGGAGAACCTGGACGAGCTGGTGTCGGTGGCCTCGCGCTTCTCGCGTGCCGAGCTGGACGACGACCAGGAAAGCATGAGCGAGCTGGTCGCCTTCCTGTCGTACGCGGCGCTGGAGGCCGGCGAAGGCCAGGCCCAGGCCGACGAGGATGGCGTGCAGCTGATGACCCTGCACTCGGCCAAGGGCCTGGAGTTCCCGCTGGTGTTCCTGGTCGGCGTGGAAGAGGGCGTGTTCCCCAGCAGCAAGTCCACCGAGGAACAGGGCCGGCTGGAGGAGGAGCGCCGCCTGGCCTACGTGGGCATCACCCGCGCCCGCCAGAAGCTGGTGATGACCTACGCCGAAAGCCGCCGCATCCACGGCATGGACATGTACGGCATGCCCTCGCGCTTCCTGCGTGAGATCCCCGGCCACCTGCTCAACGAGGTGCGCCCGCGCGTGCAGGTGGCGCGGCCGTTGGCCGCGGCCCCGCGCACCTCGGTGCATCCGGCGATCGAGGCCCCGTCCATTGCCCTGGGCCAGGCGGTGATGCATCCCAGCTTCGGCCGCGGCGTGGTCACCGACTACGAAGGCAGCGGCGCCCACGCCCGCGTCCAGGTGAACTTCGACGCCGCCGGCAGCAAGTGGCTGGTGCTGGCCTTCGCCAAGCTGCAGCCGGTCTGATCCGGGCCGCCCTGCAGGGGAGCGATGGCGGCGTATCTGCCGCCATCACGCCCGGGCATGTGCAATATGGGCAGTCCACGCGCCTGGAGGCCGCCATGTACCGACGCATCCTGATCGCCACCGATGGTTCCGAGCTGGCCGGCAAGGGCCTGGACCACGGGCTGGACCTGGCGCGCGCGGTCGGCGCGAAGGTGGTGGTGGTGACCGTGACCGAGCCGTGGATGCCCGCGTTCGACGATGCCCTGGCGCTGTCGGCCGATCCGGACATGCAGCGCCAGTACAAGGAGGGCTGCGAGCGTTCGGCCCAGCGCATCCTCGCCGACGCGGCCGCGCAGGCCGCATCGATCGGCGTGGAATGCACCACTGTGCACGTGCCCGACGGGCATCCTTCCGACGCCATCGTGCATGCGGCCGGGGAGCAGGGCGCCGACCTGGTGGTGATGGCCTCGCACGGCCGTCGCGGCCTGGGCAAGGTGCTGCTGGGCAGCCAGACCGAAGCGGTGGTGGCGCGTTCGACGGTGCCGGTGCTGGTCGTGCGCTGAGCGTACGCGGCCGTCAGGCCGCGCCGCCGAGGTGCTCGTGCAGGATCGCGGCACCGATGACGATCATCACGATGCCGCCGGCCAGCTCCGCGCGCCGGCCGACCAGGGCACCGAACACGCGCCCGAGCAGGATGCCGATGGTGACCATCACCATCGTGCACAGGCCGATGACCAGGGCGACCACCGCGATTGGCGCATCCAGGAAGGCCAGGCTCACGCCCACCGCCATCGCATCGATGCTGGTGCCCAGGGCAAGCAGCGCCATGCTCCAGAAGCCGTGGCGCCGGGCCGGATTTCCGCCGTCCTCGTCGTCGTCCGGGTGGATGCCGTGCCAGATCATGTGCAAGCCCAGCAGGACCAGCAGGCCGAACGCGATCCAGTGGTCCCAGGCGGTGATGTAACGCGCCGCGGCGATACCCAGCAGCCAGCCGATCACCGGGGTGATGCCCTCGATCACGCCGAACAGCAGCCCGGTGCGCAGGGCCAGGCCAATGCCGGGGCGCTGCATCGCCGCGCCCTTGCCCACGGCCGCGGCGAAGGCATCGGTGGACATGGCCAGGCCGATCATGAGGATGGAAAGCGGGCGCATCGGGAATACCAGGCTGGACAACGGACACGGCCGGCTGGCGCCCAGCCCCGGACGCGTCAGCCAACCGTTGGTCTCGCCAGTCCTTGCGGTGTCCGCGCCACGGCCACGGGCCGAGTGTGTTGACGCGGACGCCCTGCCATTGCGGCGGGGCAGGCTACTCCCCAAACGAGGATGGACAGGATACCACGCAGGCCATCGGCGCCGACGGTCGGAACGGCCTGTGGCTCGGGCCTCAGCGGCGTCGCGGCGGCACCGAGACGTGCAGGTGCCCGGGCACGTGCCAGCGCCAGGGGAACTCGACCGCACGGCTGATGCCGATGCGCGGGCCGACCACCGGGGCGTCCGGCGGCGGCGTGCCGTCGCCGGCGATGCACAGGCCGAGGTCGCCATCGACCAGGTCGGCGCCGTCGAACTGCCCGGTGATGCCGAAGGCCTGCGACAGCTTGCCCGGGCCGCTGGCCAGGTCGCGGTCGCGCCGCGCCCGTGGCCGCGCGGCGCGCATCAGCTCCAGTCGCAGCAGTGGCTCGGCTGCGCGCAGCAGCACGCCGAAGCCCTGGCCGACCTCGCCGCACACGGCATTGCTGCCCCAGTGCATGCCGTAGGTGAAGTAGACATACAGGTGGCCGGCCTCGCCGAACATGGTCGTGGTGCGCGGCGTCCGGCCGCGGAAGGAATGCGCGGCCGGGTCCTCGCTGCCGCCATAGGCCTCGACCTCGACGATGCGCGCGGCGCGGCCGTCTTCGCGCACCAGGATCTTGTTCAGCAGCTCCGGCGCGACCTCGGCCGGATGGCGCTGGTAGAAGGCGCGCGGCAGGACCTGCCAGTTCGGGTCGGGAAGCGGGATCACGTGCGGAATCGGCTCGTGCGGGGTGGCTGCGATCCAGCCTAGCCGCTGCGGGTGTTGCCGCGCGTCATCGCGGCCACCTGCCGATATGCACATGCGGGGTGGGCAACCGGCGGTAGGATCGACCGGGATCGCGAGCCGCCAACGGGAGTCCGTGCCATGAACATGCCTTCTCGCCGCCGTTTCCTCGCCCACTCGCTGCTGGCCACCTCGGCCGTCGCGGGTGCCTCCCTGCTGGGCACGCCCGGCCGCCTCTGGGCGGCGGCAGGCGAAACCAAGGCCTCGCCGCTGCTGACGCGCCCGATCCCGTCCACCGGCGAACTGCTGCCGGTGATCGGCGCTGGTACCTCCGGCAGCTACGACGTCGACCCCGGTTCGGCCGAGTACGCGCAGCTGCAGCGGGTGGTGAAGCACTTCTTCGAAGGCGGCGGGCGGGTGATCGACACCTCGCCCAACTACGGGCGTTCGGACACCGTGCTTGGCAGCCTGCTGGCCGATGGCGGCTGGCGCAAGCAGTGTTTCCTCGCCACCAAGATCGCCGCCGACAGCCGCGAGGCCGCCGAGGCGCAATGGGCCGAATCGCTGCGCCGGCTGCGCACCGACCATGTCGAGCTGCTGCAGGTCCACAACCTGCGCGACTGGAAGCGCCAGCTGCCGTATGCGCGCGAGCTCAAGGCCCAGGGCAGGACGAAGTACGTCGGCGTCACCCACTACACCGACGCCGGCCTGCCGGAGCTGGAGCAGGTCCTGCGCAGCGAGGCGCTGGACTTCATCCAGATCCACTACTCGGTCAACTCCGCCGCCGCGGCGAAGACCGTGCTGCCGCTGGCGCTGGACCGCGGCGTGGCCGTCATCATCAACCGCGCCTTCGACGATGGCCGCCTGTTCGCCAAGGTCAGGGACACCCCGCTGCCGGCCTGGGCCGCGGACGTCGGCGTGACTTCGTGGGCGCAGATGTTCCTGAAGTTCGCGATCAGCCATCCGGCGGTGACCGTGGTGATCCCGGCCACCGGCAAGCCGGAGCGCCAGCTGGACCAGCTCAAGGCCGGTACCGGACCGCTGCTGGATACACCACAGCAGCAGGAGCTGCTGCGCCGGTTCTCCGCCTGAGCCGCGCCCGATGACACGCGACACCGGGACTTCCACCCACCAGCCCTGGCTGTCGCGCCTGTCCGGCGTGCAGCCGCACGAGGCACCGGCGGTCGGCGCCGGCCTGGCGATGTTCTTCCTGCTGTTCACCGGCTACTTCATGCTGCGGCCGGTGCGCGAGACCTTCGGCGTGGCCGGTGGCGTGGACAACCTGCAGTGGCTGTTCACCGGCACCTTCGTCGCGACCCTCGCGGTGCTGCCGCTGTTCGGCTGGATCGCATCGAAGGTGCCGCGGCGGCGCATCGTGCCCTGGGTGTTCGGCGCGGTGGTCGCCAGCCTGCTCGGCTTCGGCGCCAGCCTGCTGCTGCAGCCGGAGAGCGTGTGGGTCGGGCGCGCGTTCTACATCTGGGTGTCGGTGATCAACCTGCTGCTGATTTCGCTGGCCTGGAGCGTGCTGGCCGACGTGTTCGCGCCTTCGGAAGCCAGGCGCCTGTTCGCCCTGGTCGCTGCCGGCGCCAGCGCCGGTGGCCTGGTCGGACCGGTGCTGACCACGCTGCTGGTCGGCCCGCTCGGGCATGGCGGCCTGCTGCTGCTGTCCTCGCTGCTGATCGGCGCCAGCGCCGCCACCGCGCTGTGGCTGCACCGCTGGCGCGACCGCCACCCGCTGCCGGCGCACGAGCGCGCGGCGGCACCGCCGCCGAAGCGGCTGGGCGGCAACCCGTTCGAGGGTGCCACCGACGTGTTCCGCTCGCCCTTCCTGCTGGGCATCTCGCTGTTCGTGGTGCTGCTGACCACGGTCACCACCTTCCTGTACTTCGAGCAGGCACGGCTGGTGGCCGAGCTGTTCCCGCACCGCGAGCAGCAGACCCGGGTGTTCGGCCTGATCGATACCGTGGTCCAGGTGCTGGCCATCCTCACCCAGCTGTTCGTCACCGGCCACGTGGCCAGGAAGCTGGGCGTGGGCGTGCTGCTGGTGGCGGTGCCGCTGGTGATGGCGGCCGGCTTCCTGTGGCTGGCGCTGGCGCCGGTGTTCGCGGTGTTCGTGGTGGTGATGGTCGCCCGCCGCGCCGGCGAGTACGCGCTGGTGCGCCCGGGCCGGGAAATGCTCTACACGGTCGTGCCGGCGGCGCAGAAGTACAAGGCCAAGAACTTCATCGACACCGCGGTCTACCGCGGCGGCGACGCGCTCTCGGCCTGGGTCAAGCGCATGCTCGACCTGCTGGGCGAGCACCCGTCGCTGGCGTTGTTCATCGGCGCCGGCGTGGCCCTGGTCTGGGCCGGCACCGGCGTGGCCCTGGGCCGCGCCCAGCGCCGGCGCGAGGCGGCGGCGCAGTAGCGGGGCACGGCGCCGGTTCAGGGCGCCGCGGCCTCCGCCTCCAGCTCGAGGAACCCGCCGGACTGGCGCTGCCACAGCTGCGCGTACAGCCCGCCGGCGGCCAGTAGCTGCTCGTGCGTGCCCTGCTCGACGATCCGGCCCTGGTCCATCACCACCAGCCGGTCCATCGCCGCGATGGTCGACAGGCGGTGGGCGATGGCGATCACCGTCTTGCCCTGCATCAGCCGGTACAGGTTCTCCTGGATCACCGCCTCGACCTCCGAGTCCAGCGCCGAGGTGGCCTCGTCCAGCACCAGGATCGGCGCGTTCTTCAGCAGCACGCGGGCAATGGCGACGCGCTGGCGCTGGCCGCCGGAGAGCTTGACGCCGCGCTCGCCGACCTGGGCGTCGTAGCCGCGGCGGCCCTTGGCGTCGACCAGTTCCATGATGAAGTCGTGCGCATTGGCCTGGCGCGCGGCCTCGACCATCTCTTCCTCGGTCGCGTCGGGCCGGCCGTACATGATGTTCTCGCGTACCGAGCGGTGCAGCAGCGAGGTGTCCTGGGTGACCATGCCGATGGACGCGCGCAGCGAATCCTGGGTGACCGTGGCGATGTCGGTGCCGTCGATCCGGATCGCGCCGCCTTCGCGGTCGTAGAAGCGCAGCAGCAGGTTCACCAGGGTCGACTTGCCGGCGCCGGAGCGGCCGACCAGGCCGACCTTTTCGCCCGGGCGCACGTGCAGGTCCAGGCCCTCGATCACGCCGCCCTTCTTGCCGTAGTGGAAGGTCACGTGGTCGAAGTGGATGTCGCCGCGCACCGGGCCGATGGCCTTCGCGCCGGACCTGTCGTCCACGGTAGCCGGCAGGGCGATGGAGTTGATGCCGTCCTGCACCGTGCCGATGTTCTCGAACAACGCCGACATCTCCCACATGATCCACTGCGACATGCCCATCAGGCGCAGCACGAAGGCGATGGCCACGGCGATCGCGCCCACGCTCACCGCGTCCTGCATCCACAGGCCGATGCCGGTGGCGGCCACCGCGAACAGCAGCAGCATGTTGAGGGTGTCGTTGCTGACGTTGACGAAGGTCGCCAGGCGCATCTGCCGGTGCACGGTGCCGAGGAAGCTGTCCATCGACTCGCGTGCGTAGGACTCCTCGCGGCGCGAGTGCGAGAACAGCTTCACCGTGGCGATGTTGGTGTAGCTGTCCACGATCCGGCCGGTCATGGTCGAACGCGCGTCGGCCTGCTCCTGGGCGACCCTGTTGAGGCGCGGGATCGCATAGCGCAGCAGGGCGGCGTAGGCGATGAGCCAGCCGGCGAAGGGCAGCATCAGCCGCCAGTCGGCCGCGGCCGCCACCAGCAGCGCGCCGCCGAAGTACACGACCACGTAGTTGCCCACGTCCAGCAGTTTGATCACCGTCTCGCGCACCGCCAGCGAGGTCTGCATCAGCTTGGTGGCGATGCGCCCGGCGAACTCGTCCTGGAAATAGCCCATGGACTGGCGCAGCAGGTAGCGGTGCACCCGCCAGCGGATGCGCATCGGGAAGTTGCCCAGCAGGGTCTGGTGGATCACCAGCGAGCTGAGCAGGTTCAGCGTCGGCATCACCACCAGCACCACCAGGGCCATGCCGGCGAACTTCCAGCCCTCCTCGGCCAGGAAGGTGGCAGGGGTGTGGCTGGACAGCCGGTCGACGATGGAGCCGGTGAACGCGTACAACGCCACCTCGGTGACGGCGATGGCGGTGGTCAGCAGCGCCATCAGCAGCAGCCAGCGCTCGGTGCCGCGGGTGTAGTGGCGGCAGAACGCGTACAGGCTGCGCGGCGGCTGCACCACCGGTGCCGGCGGATACGGGTCGATGCGGCGTTCGAACCAGCGGAACAGCCAGCTGCGGCGGGACGGGGTCGGGTTGGCGGGTGCGTCCATCGGAACTCTGGCGTGGGCCGCTCAGGCGGCGGCGTCGTAAGGGGTGGCCTGGCGGGCGTTGCGCAGCGCGCTGGCCCACCAGCCCAGGCGCCACAGGGCCAGCCGCATCGCCTCGTACGCGGGATCCTCGCGCGGCAGGCTGCCGTCGGCGGCAAACCGGGCCTGGGCATTGGCGAAGCCGACCCCGTCGCGCAGCGGCACCGCATGCAGGCTGGCGAACACCTGGCGCAACTGCTCCACCGCGCGCAGGCCACCGGAATGGCCGCCGTAGGAGACGAAGGCGACCGGCTTGGCCTGCCACTGGGTGTAGACCGCGTCGATCATCGATTTCAGCGCGGCCGGGTAGCCGTGATTGTACTCCGGGGTCACCACCAGGAATGCGTCCGCTGTCCGGACTTTGCGTACCAGAGATGGGCCGTGGCGGCCGGCAGGCGTGGCCGGATCGAGGCGGTCGGTTTTCCAGCCGCCGAGCGCGTCCACGCGCTGGAGTGTCCAGTTGGCGACGGTGTCGCAAAAGCGCAGCGGACGGTCGCTGCCGTAGAGCAGGGCAAGGCGCAGGGTCTGTTCGTGCATGGGAAGCATGGCGTCGTCGGGGGTGTGGCAGGCTAGGACCTCAACCTTGATTGAGGTCAAGCGATGGGCGGGACTCCCCATGCCGCGCAACCGCGCGGCAGCGACTGGCTGAGCGTGGGCCAGGTTGCCGCGCGCAGCGGCGTCGCCGTGTCGGCGCTGCATTTCTACGAGGCGCGCGGCCTGATCCGCAGCACCCGCAACGCCGGCAACCAGCGCCGCTACCCGCGCGCCGTGCTGCGGCGGGTGTCGCTGATCAAGGTGGCGCAGCGCGCCGGGGTGCCCTTGGCGGAGATCGGCGAGGCCCTGGCGACCCTGCCTGAAGACGGGATCCCGACCCGGGCCGACTGGCAGCGCCTGTCGCGGCAGTGGCGGGGCGACCTGGACGCCCGGATCGTGCGGCTGCAGCGCCTGCGCGACCAGCTGGACGGCTGCATCGGCTGCGGCTGCCTTTCGCTGAAGGATTGCCCGTTGCGCAATCCCGGCGACGTGCTGGCGGCCGAGGGGCCGGGCGCGCCCGGGCTGGAGCCGGGCTGAGAGGCCAGGAGCCGTCGGCTCCTACCAGGAGAACAGCTTCCAGTAGACCTGGGGCAGGTTCTCGGCGTCGTTGCGGTCCAGGGTGCCGTCGCCATCGCGGTCGTACAGGAAGTACGCCGGGCCGCGCACCGGGGTGATCCGGACCATGCGCAGCTGGCCGTTGACGCGGTACTCGTCCACCTTGTCGCCGTTGTCCAGCACGCGGCTGGCGACCTCGGCCCCGGTGAGGTCCACGGGCGCATCGGAGGTACCGGTGGTGGCGCAACCGGCGGCGAGCAGGCTGGCGGCCAGCGTGGCGGCGATCAGGAACAGCTTGCGCATGGCGGTTCTCCGTGGGGACCGCCCAATTATGCGGCAGCCGGCGCCCCGGCTGGGGCCGCACGGCGGCGGGACGCAGCGGTCCGGCGTCCGCGTCCGCCATTCCCGGCCCGTACCGGAGCGGGCCGCTAGAATGCAGCGATGAAACGCCTCATCCTGATCGACGGCTCCAGCTACCTCTACCGCGCCTTCCATGCGCTTCCGCCGCTGACCAATGCCGCCGGCGAGCCGACCGGCGCGCTGTTCGGCGTGGTCAACATGCTGCGGGCCACGCTCAAGGAGAAGCCCGACTACGTCGCCTTCGTGGTCGACGCCCCGGGCAAGACCTTCCGCGACGACCTGTACCCGCAGTACAAGGCCAACCGCCCGCCGATGCCCGACGAGCTGCGCGCCCAGGTGCAGCCGATGTGCGACATCGTCCATGCGCTGGGCATCGACATCCTGCGCGTGGATGGGGTCGAGGCGGACGACGTGATCGGCACCCTGGCCACCCAGGCCGCCGATGCCGGGATGGAGGTCACCATCTCCACCGGCGACAAGGACTTCGCCCAGCTGGTGCGCGCACCGGACGGCAACGGCGGCGGCTCGATCGCCCTGGTCAACACCATGACCGGCAGCCGCATGGATTCGGACGCGGCGGTGATCGAGAAGTTCGGGGTGCCGGCCGGCCGCATCGTCGACCTGCTGGCGCTGATGGGCGACACCATCGACAACGTCCCCGGCGTGGAGAAGTGCGGGCCCAAGACCGCGGCCAAGTGGATCGGCGAACATGGCTCGCTGGAGGGCGTGATCGCCGCGGCCCCGGGCATCAAGGGCAAGATCGGCGACAACCTGCGCGCGGCCCTGGACCGCCTGCCGCTCAACCGCGAGCTGGTGACCATCCGCACCGACGTGCCGCTGGAACAGGGCCCGGAGGCGCTGGTGCTGCGCGAGCGCCACGTGGACCAGCTGCGCGGGCTGTACGCCCGCTACGGCTTCAACCAGGCCCTGCGCGAGCTGGAAGGCGGCACGGTCGGCGCCGAGGTCGCGGAGAAGGAGCCCGGTCGCGCCCGCGGCACCGGTTTCGCCACCGCCACGGCCGCCGCGCCGGAAGGGCTGGATCCGGCACTGGCCGCGCCCGGGCAGTACGAGACCGTCACCACGGTGGAACAGCTGCAGGCCTGGATCGCTACCCTGCGCGCGGCCGGCAGCTTCGCCCTGGACACCGAAACCGACAGCCTCGATCCGATGCGCGCGCGCCTGGTCGGCCTGAGCTTCGCCGCCGAGCCCGGCCGCGCCGCCTACCTGCCGCTGGGCCACGACTACCCCGGCGCCCCGGCCCAGCTCGGCTACGAACAGGCGCTGGACCTGCTGCGCCCGCTGCTGGCCGACCCGGCGGTGCGCAAGATCGGCCAGCATGGCAAGTACGACCTGCACGTGCTGCGCCGCCATGGCGTGGCCGTGGCCGGCTATGCCGACGACACCCTGCTGGAGAGCTTCGTGCTCGATTCCGGCAACGCCCGCCACGACATGGACAGCCTGGCGCTGCGCCACCTCGGCTACACCACGGTCAAGTACGAGGACATCTGCGGCAAGGGCGTCAGGCAGATCCCGTTCTCGCAGTGCGCCCTGGACGACGCCACCCGCTATGCCGCCGAAGACGCCGACATCACGCTGCGCCTGCACCGCGTGCTGTCCGCGCGCCTGCAGGCCGAGCCGCAGCTGCAGGCTGTGTACCGCGACATCGAGATGCCGCTGGTGCAGGTGCTGGAGCGGATCGAGGCCAACGGCGTGCTGGTGGACATGGACGAGCTGCGCCGCCAGGGCGCGGACCTGTCGCGGCGCATGCTGGAGGCGCAGGAGCGCGCCACTGCGCTGGCCGGGCGCAGCTTCAACCTGGATTCGCCCAAGCAGCTGTGCGCGCTGCTGTTCGACGAACTGAAGCTGCCGGCGCTGGTGAAGACCCCCAAGGGCCAGCCCTCGACCAACGAGGAGGCGCTGGAGGCCATCGCCGACCTGCACGAGCTGCCGCGGATCATCCTCGAGTACCGCGGCCTGGCGAAGCTGCGCAGCACCTATACCGACAAGCTGCCGGAGATGGTCAATCCGGAGACCGGGCGGGTGCATACCAGCTACCACCAGGCCGGCGCCGCCACCGGCCGCCTGTCCTCGTCCGACCCGAACCTGCAGAACATCCCGATCCGCACCGACGACGGCCGCCGCATCCGCCGCGCCTTCGTCGCCCCGCCCGGGCGCAAGCTGGTCGCCTGCGACTATTCGCAGATCGAGCTGCGGATCATGGCCCACCTGTCCCAGGACCCGGGCCTGCTGGGCGCCTTCGCCTCCGGCGCCGACATCCACCGCGCCACCGCGGCGGAGGTGTTCGGCCGCCCGCTCGAGGAGGTCACGGTCAACGAGCGTCGCGCCGCCAAGGCGATCAACTTCGGCCTGATGTACGGCATGGGCGCGTTCGGGCTGGCGCGGCAGCTGGGGATCGACCGCGGCCAGGCCCAGGACTACATCGCCCTGTACTTCAGCCGCTACCCGGGCGTGCGCGACTACATGGAGCGCACCCGCGAGCAGGCGCGCGAGCGCGGGTACGTGGAAACCGTGTTCGGCCGCCGCCTGCACCTGGAGTACATCAACGCCCGCAACGCCGCCCAGCGTGCCGGCGCCGAGCGCGCGGCGATCAATGCGCCGATGCAGGGCACGGCAGCGGACATCATCAAGCGCGCCATGATCGCGGTGGATGCCTGGATCGCCGACCATGCCCAGCGCGCGCGCATGCTCCTGCAGGTGCACGACGAACTGGTATTCGAGGCCGACGAGGAGTTCGTGCCGGAACTGGTTTCGCGGGTGCCGGAACTGATGTCAGCGGCGGGCGACCTGAGCGTTCCGCTGGTCGTCGATACTGGTATCGGTAACAACTGGGACGAAGCACATTGACCTGTGTTTCACGTGGTTTTTACCCGAATCTGTATGCTTCATTCGGAAACCGTTTCGGGCCACTGAATCCGGACTAAACAAAACCGGTTCCAGTAACGCTTCTTCACGCAATACCAATGTTGCCCGTGGTTAGATAGCCCTCGACAGGTGCAACGCCTGTCGCGGATCTCTCCCTTCCCCTGGAGCAGATCTACTGGAACGGGGGCTCCTCCCCAAGCCGCCGTTCCCCGGCCCCGCCAACCTCCCCCTGGTTGGCGGGGCTTCTTATTTCCGGGTCCCGTTCCTGCAGCTGCGCGCGCGGCCGTGCCGCGCACGGCGCAGCTGGCGTCCCATGCCTCTTTCCGGAACGGTCCGGAACTCCCGCGGCGGCCGTTTCCCGGCCGCTTTCCCCTGGTGGATCTACCGGCGCGGGTCAGGCCGGTTCGCGCGCCAGCCAGTCGCGTGGCACGAGGTAGTCGTGCAGGCGCGCCTCGGCGCTGCCGTCCTCCGGCTGGAAGCCGTATTCCCAGCGCACGCGCGGGGGCAGGCTCATCAGGATCGACTCGGTCCGGCCACCGCTCTGCAGGCCGAACAGCGTGCCGCGGTCGTAGACCAGGTTGAACTCGACGTAGCGGCCGCGGCGGTAGAGCTGGAACTCGCGCTCGCGCTCGCCATAGGGGGTGTCCTTGCGACGCTCCACGATCGGCAGGTAGGCATCGAGGAAGCCGTCGCCGACCGCGCGCAGGTAGGTGAAGTCGCGCTCGAAGTCCTCGTGCAGGTCATCGAAGAACAGGCCACCCACGCCGCGGGTCTCGTTGCGGTGCTTGAGGAAGAAGTAGTCGTCGCACCAGCGCTTGTGGCGCTCGTAGCGGTCCGCGCCGAACGGGGCGCAGAGGTCGGCGGCGGTGCGGTGCCAGTGCACCACGTCCTCGTCGAACGGATAGAACGGCGTCAGGTCGAAGCCGCCGCCGAACCACCAGGCCACGGTCTCGCCGTCGCGCCGGGCCTGGAAGTGGCGCACGTTGGCGTGGGTGGTGGGCAGGTAGGGATTGCGCGGGTGGAACACCAGCGAGACGCCGGTGGCGCGCCAGGAGGCGCCCGCCAGCTCGGGGCGGGCGGCGCTGGCCGATGGCGGCAGGCGGCTGCCGGAGACGTCGGAGAAGCCGATGCCGGCCTGCTCGAACACCGCGCCGTCGCGCAGTATCCGGGTACGCCCGCCGCCGGCATGGGAGCCGCCAGCGGCCTCGGCCGGGCGGGTCCAGGTGTCCTCGACGAACCGGGCCTGGCCGTCCGCGGCCTCGATCGCCGCGCAGATACGGTCCTGCAGGCCGGTCAGATAGTCCCTGACGAGTTCGAAATTCGGATCCATGGGCGCATTCTAGCGGGCCATGCGGCACCGCCCTTGATCGGGATCAAGCGTCCCCGGCGCCCGGGGTGAACTCGGCCCGCACCTGCGGGGTGCACAGCTTCCAGGCCAGCCAGCCGTGCAGGCAGGCGAAAGCCACCGCGGTGACCGTGGCCATGGCCATCGAGACGATGCGGTTGGCCCGCATCTGGACCATGAAATCGCGGCCTTCGGGGGTATCGAGGAACTGGGCGGGGAAGGCGCCGGTCATGCCGTCGATGACCTGCCCGGCCAGGGGCAGGCCGGCGAAGTTCAGCGCGGCGGTGACCAGCAGGAAGGCGATGAAGCCCCAGCGCGCCCATTCCTGGCGCTTGAGCAGGCCCCAGGAAGAGGCCAGGAACAGCAGCGCCAGCAGCAGGCCCAGCAGCGACAGCAGGCGGCGATGCCCCAGCATCCAGCCCAGCATCGGTGGCATCGCCGGTTCGGCCACCAGGCGGGCGACGGTGGCGTCGCTGATGGCCACGGCCACCGCCGCCTGGCCCAAGGCCCCGGCCAGGGTGAGGCAGGCCAGCAGCAGCGAGATCCGGCCCAGCGTGGTGATGAAGCTGCTGCGCGGCAGCGGCGGTGGTGCCTGCATCGTCGATCCCCGGTCGATGGCGTCATTGTGCCCCAGCCGGGGCGTCGCTCAGGCCAGCTCGCCGGCGGCCATCGCCCGGCGCAGGGCCGGCAGCACGTGGCCGGCGCTGAGCGGGGCGACCTTCACCGGGAACGGCGCCTGCGGCACCACCCAGGCAAGCTCCTCGATCTCGGCCCGGACCTGCGGATGGCCGTCGACCTCGACCGCATAGGCCTCGGTGCGCACCCGGCGCCCGGGCTCGTTGACCGCGTCGGCCTCGAACTCGCCCAGGCGGTGCGCGCTGTCCACGCGCAGGACCACGCCCAGCTCCTCCTCCAGCTCGCGGGCCAGGGTCTGCAGCGCCGACTCGCCCGGCTCGGTCTTGCCGCCGGGCTGGATGAAGGTGGTCGAGCCGCGCTTGCGCACCAGCAGCACGCGCCCGGCCGGGTCGCGGATGACCGCGGCCACGGTCCGGATCAGCCCGGCGCTGCTCATCGCGCCGGCTCCTTGAGGGTGCGCTCGAACAGCTTGTGGATGCGCCGGTACTGGTCGAACCAGGAGTCCGAACGCACGTAGCCGTGGCGTTCGAGCGGATAGGAGGCCAGCTCCCAGTTGTCCTTGCGCAGCTCGATCAGCTTCTGCGCCAGCACCACCGAGTCACGGTAGAAGACGTTGTCGTCGATCATGCCGTGGGCGATCAGCAAGTGGTCCTGCAGGCCTTCGGCGTATTCGATCGGCGAGGACTTGCGGTACGCCTCCGGGTCCAGCTCCGGGGTGTTGAGGATGTTCGAGGTGTACTCGTGGTTGTACTGGGTCCAGTCGACCACCGGGCGCAGCGCGGCACCGGCCTTGAACGTGCCCGGGCTGCGGAACAGGGCCATGAAGGTCATGAAGCCGCCATAGCTGCCGCCGTAGATGCCGGCGTGGTCACGGTCGCCCTGGTGGTTGGCCACCACCCAGTCCAGGCCATCCAGGTAGTCCTCCAGCTCCGGGTGGCCCATCCGGCGGTAGATCGCGGTGCGCCAGTCGCGGCCGTAGCCCTCGCTGCCGCGGTAGTCCAGGTCCAGGACCACGTAGCCCTGCTCGACCAGCAGGTGGTGGAACATCTGCTCGCGGAAGTAGTTGGGCCAGCGCGCGTGCACGTTCTGCAGGTAGCCGGCGCCGTGCACGAACATCACCACCGGGTACCTGCGGCCCGGCTCGTAGTCCTTCGGCCCGTAGAACTTGCCCCAGACGCTGCCGGCGCCGTGCTTCGACGGCACCTGCACCATCCGTGGCGCGGTCCAGGCGCGGGCCTTGAACGCGGGGCTGCGGGTGTCGGTCAGGACCCTGGCCTCGCCGCCGTCCAGCGGCGCGACCGCCAGCTGCGGCGGCAGCCAGCTGCCCGAGTAGCGCACCAGCAGCTGGCGGCCGTCGGGCGAGAGCACGAAGTCCTCCACGCCATCGAGCGCGGTGACCTCGCGGACCTGGTCGCTGCCCAGGTCCAGGGCGCAGACCTCGTAGTCGCCCGGCCAGGCGCGGTTGCACAGGAACAGCAGGCCGCGGCCGTCGGCGGTCGGGACCGGCGCCGAGGCCTCCCAGCGGCCGGAGGTGCGCTGGCGCGGCCTGCCGTTGCCGGACTGGGTGTAGAGGTGGGCGTAGCCGCTCTCCTCGGACACGAACCACAGGGTCTGGTTGTCGGGCAGCCAGCCGAACTCGTTGAAGTTCCAGTTGATCCAGGCCGGATCGGTGAGGCGGTGGCGCGGCTGCAGGCGGGCCTGGTCGAGGTCGACCGAGGCGATCCAGCGGTCCTTGTTGTCGATCGCGCGCAGCATCACCGCCACGTTGCGGCCGTCGTCGCTCCAGCGGATCGCCGCGCCGGCGCCTTCGCCGCCGACCTGCAGCGGGCGGTTGCCCTTGAGCGGCTCCTTCCCGGCGGCCTTGCGCATCGCCGCCAGCGGGTCGCTGGCGATGCCGGGCAGGGCGTCGAACGTGAGTTCGCGGGCGCGGCCCTCGACCGCGTCGACCAGCCACAGCGCATGCGGGACGGGGTCGTTGCGGCCGACGCGGGTGCGCACGTCCTCGAATTCCTCGTAGCCGGACTCGGTGACGTAGGTCGGCATCTTGCCTTCGCGGCCGCCGTCGGCACCCTTCTTCCTGGTCACCACCAGCAGGTGGCGCGCGTCCGGCGAGAGGCTGGTGTCGACGATCTCGACGTCGTCGCCGAGGAACACCGGGGCGGCGGCGCGGGTCGGGTCGGCCTTGCGCCAGGCGTCCTCCTGCGCGCGCTGGGCCTCGCGGCGCTCGCGGTCGCGGCGCAGGGTCTCGAGCGTGCGCAGCTGCTGCTCGCGCAGGGCGTCGGCGGCCGGCGGCGCGGCCGGATCGCGCTCGGCCCGCGGGCTGGCGACCTGGGCGGTGGTGCCGTCGGCGCGCCAATGGAACCAGTCGTTGCCCGCGCGCCAGAGCACGCCGCCGTCGGCGGCGAAACGGACCTGCGACTCGGCCTGGGCGGTGCGGGTGAGCTGGACCAGGCGGCCGCTGGCCAGGTCGCGTACGAACACGTCACCGTTGCGGACGAAGGCCATGCGCCGGCGCTGCGGGTCGTAGGCCGGATCCGGCGCATCCAGGGCGGCGCGCTCGGCATCAGGGACCCGCTGCAGGGCGCCGCCGGCCACCGGCTGGCGCCAGGTGTCGCGCACCGGGGAGCCTTCGCGCTTGAGCAGCAGCTGGGCCTCGCGGCCATCCCAGCTCCACCAGGCCTTTTCCACCGGCGGGCCGATCCAGTCCGGCTCGGCCATCGCCTGCTCGAGGGTGAAATCGCCGCCGGACGGGGCCTGGGCGGAGCTCGCCAGGGGCAGGGCCGCCAGCAGCAGCGGCAGCAGGCGCAGTGCGGCCCGCGGGGAAGGCTGGGTCATGGACAAAACCGGCATATGGACTGGCGCCGCAGGGTAGCAGTCCCCTCCGGGGCGCCCCACGGCTGGAGGTCATGGGTGGGCGCGCTTGCCGCAGCGGCGGCTGGGGGCGATCCTGTGCGCCTTGTGCGGCGGCGGGGACTGCCGCAGGAACTCCCGAGCCTGATGTCAGCCGTAATCCAGCCAGCCCTTCCCGCGGTCGAAGACCTGCCTCTCGTCGCCGGGGATCCGGCGCGCGTCGTCGTGTTCGACGGCAGCACCCGGGTAACCCTCGGGCAGTTCCTCGCCCAGGCCCGCGCGCTGGCGGAGCGGCTGCCGGAAGCGCGCTGTGTGGCCCACCTGTCCGAGGACCGCTACCGCTTCCTGCTGGGCTTCTGCGCCGCCGCGCTGCGCGGGCAGGTCGCCCTGCTGCCACCGTCCGGCGCGCCGCAGACCCTGGCCGACGTGATCCAGGCCCACGCCGATGGTGGCGCCTACCGCCTGGGCGGCGAATGCGGGATGGACGTGCCCGGACCGGAAACCGCGGCCGAGCTGGCCCCGGCGAACGGGCCCACCCCGCTGGTGCGTCGTGGCGACCTGGCCGCGATCGGCTACACCTCCGGCAGCACCGGCCGTCCGCAGGCCCATTCCAAGACCTGGGGCGCGTTCGCCACCGGTACCGGGCAGAACCTGGCCGCGCTGGCCGACCTGTGGGGCGACCAGCAGCCGCAGGTCGTGGCCACCGTGCCCTCGCAGCACATGTATGGCATGGAGATGAGCGTGCTGCTGCCGCTGCTGGGCGGTGCCGCGGTGCACGCGGGCCGGCCGCTGCTGCCGGCCGACGTGGCCGGGGCGCTGGAGCAGGCCACCGGGCCGCGCATCCTGGTGACCACGCCGGTGCACCTGCGCGCGCTGCTGCGCTCGGGCGTGTCCCTGCCGGCACTGGCCGGGATCGTCTCCGCCACCGCGCCGCTGCCGCAGGAACTGGCTGCCGAGGCCGAGGACCGCTACGGCGGCGAGGTGCGCGAGGTGTTCGGCTCGACCGAGACCTGCGTGTTCGCCCGTCGCCGCACCGCGCGCGATCCGCTGTGGACGCCGCTGCCGGGCGTGCGGGTCAGCCCGCAGCCCGACGGCACCCTGGTCCACGCCCCGCACCTGCCGGTGCCGGTGGCGCTGGCCGATATCTTCGAGGTCGAGCCCGATGGCCGTTTCCGCCTGTGCGGACGCCAGGCCGACCTGCTCGAGATCGCCGGCAAGCGCGCCTCGCTGGGCGACCTTACCCGCCGCCTGCTGGCCGTGCCCGGCGTCGAGGACGGCGTGGTGGTGCAGCTGGAGCCCGGGCGCGAGGGCGGGGTGGGGCGCATCGCCGCGCTGGCGGTCGCGCCTGGCCTGGCCCCGGCCGACATCGTCGCCGCCCTGCGCGCGAACGTCGATCCGGTGTTCCTGCCGCGCCGCGTGCGCCTGCTGCCGCAGCTGCCGCGCAATGCCACCGGCAAGCTGTGCCGCGACGCCCTGCTGGAGGCGCTGGCGGGGCCGGGCACCTGCACCGTCGGGTCCGGGTCAGGGAACGCCGCCTAGAATCGGCCGGCATTCCCGCACGTCCGCGCGTACCCGCCACCGTGACCCAGACCCAGGCCAATCCGTCCCGCCCGCGCCTCCGGCGCCTGCTCCTGCCCCTGCTGGCCGGTGCACTGCTGGCGGCATGCGGCGGCGGGAACACCCGTCCCACCGCGCCGCAGCCGGTGGCCCCGGTCGTGCCCGACCCGGTCGTGGCGCCGCCGAAGATCGGCCTGGCGCTGGGCGGTGGCGCGGCCAAGGGCTTTGCCCACATCGGCGTGATCAAGATGCTGGAGGCCAACGGGCTCAAGCCCGACGTGGTCGCCGGCACCAGCGCCGGCAGCGTGGTCGGCTCGCTCTACGCCAGCGGCATGGATCCGTTCCAGCTGCAGGAGAAGGCGGTCGCGCTGGACGAGGGCAGGATCCGCGACGTGCGCCTGTTCTCCGGCGGCCTGGTCCAGGGCGTGGCCCTGCAGGACTACGTCAACGCCCAGGTCGGCAAGCGCCCGATCGAGCGCCTGCGCATGCCGTTCGCGGCGGTCGCCACCCGCCTGGAGACCGGCGAACGCACCGTGTTCGTGCGCGGCAACACCGGCCAGGCGGTGCGCGCCTCCAGCAGCGTGCCGGGCGTGTTCGAGCCGGTGACCATCGGCCAGTACCAGTACGTGGACGGCGGCGTGGTCAGCCCGGTGCCGGTGGACGCGGCGCGCCAGCTCGGCGCGGACTTCGTCATCGCCGTGGACATCTCCAGCAAGGCCAGCGGCAAGCGCCCGGACGGCATGCTGGGCATCGTCAACCAGTCGATCTCGATCATGGGCCAGCGCCTGGGCGAGCAGGAGCTGGCGCGCGCGGACATCGTGATCCGCCCGGACGTGACCGACTACGGCTCGGCCGACTTCACCCGTCGCAACCAGGCCATCCTCGAGGGCGAGAAGGCCGCGCTGGCGGCCCTGCCGCAGATTCGCGCCGAGCTGGCCAGGCTCAAGGCGCAGCGGCTGCAGGCCGCGCGCGCCGAGGCCGCTGCGCGGGCGGCGGCGCAGGCGCCGAAGCTGCCGCCGTGCAAGCCGCGCTCGCGCTGGAACCCGATCGGGCGCGAACAGGAAAACTGCACGCCCGTCGCCGACTGAAGGAGGGCGCCGGCGCGCCCACTCAGGGCCGCGGCGCGGCGGCGCTGCTGTCGTCGGCGTAGACCGCGTCGCGGAAGTCCTTGTGCAGCGGCACCTTGCCGAACGGCAGCCACTGGGTGAACAGCACCGCCGCCAGCTGGTTGGCCGGGTCCACCCAGAACAGGGTGTTGGCCGCGCCATCCCAGAAGAATTCGCCGATCTCGCCGGAGGCCTCCTCCGCATCCGCCGGCGGCGCGATGCGCACGGCGAAGTCGATGCCGAAGCCGACCTGGCCCTTGCTCGGCAGCCATGAACGCTCGCCGGGGCCGATGTTGCCCGGCAGCGCGTCGGTGGCCATCAGCCGCACCGTCGACGGCTGCAGCAGGCGCACGCCGTCCAGCTCGCCGCCACCCAGCAGCATGCGCGCGAAACGCATGTAGTCGTCGAGGCTGGACACCAGGCCCCAGCTGCCCGGCGTGAGCGCGCGCTGGCGGCCGATGAGCGCATAGGCCTGCTCGTCGGGGACGCGGGTCAGCACGCCATCGTCGCTGCGCCGGTACATCGCGGCGATGCGCGGGCGGTCCTGCGGGCGCAGGGTGTAGCGGGTGTCCTTCATCTTCAGCGGGCCGAACACGTGGCGCTGCAGGTAGCGCTCGAACGGCATGCCCGACAGCACCTCGACCAGCCGCGCCTGCACGTCCACCGCGGGGGAGTAGAACCACTGCTCGCCCGGCTGGTACAGCAGCGGCACGCTGGCCATGCGCCGCACCGCTTCCTCGAGGGTGTTGTCGAGGTTGTCCGGATCGGCGGCGCGGTAGTAGCCGCCGACCGGCTCCGGCGCGTCGCCGCCGGCCATGCCCGCGGTGTGCCGCAGCAGGTCGCGGATGGTGATGGGACGCTGGGGGTCCAGCAGCAGCGGCTGGCCCTGGGCATCGGTGCCGCCATGGACCTTCACCGCCGCGAACTCCGGCAGGTATCGGGCGACCGGATCGTCCAGGCCGAAGCGGCCCTGCTCATGCAGCTGCATCAGGGCCACGCCGGTGACCGGCTTGGTCATCGAGAAGACCTGGACCAGGGTGTCGCGCGCCATCGGCCGCCCGGCCTCGCGGTCGGCCAGGCCGAAGGCACCGTGGTAGGCCTCGCGGCCGTCCTGCCAGACCAGGGCGGACACGCCGACGATGCGGCCGGACTCGACCAGCCCGGAAAGCGCGGCGTCGATCCGCGCCTTGTCGACGCGGGCCACCCCGGCGCGGCCATCGAACGGGGCCGGCGCGGCGCTGGCGGCGAAGGCCGCGCAGGCCAGGAGCAGGGCGGACAGGCAGGGACGCAGGCGGATGCGGTGCACGGGGCTCTCCGGTGGCTGGCATTGGCGGCCGCCATCAGGCCACGCGTGCCGCGGGCCCGCAATGCCCTGGCTGGACTTTCAGACCTGCGGCACGCCGTGGGCGCCGTCGATCTCCACCAGCAGCTCGCGCCGGCAGACCTGGGCGTGCAGCAGCAGCCGCGGCACCTGCCGGCCCAGGTGGCTATCCAGCGCCGCGGCGACCTCGGCCGCGTCCTCCGGATGGCGCACGTAGGCCTTCAGCGGGGTGGCGGCGTCCGGCGCGACCGGCAGCGAGGGCCGGATGCGCCGCGCCGAACCGATCAGCACGCCGATGTTGGCCAGGGTTTCCTCGACCTGGGCGCGGATCGAGCCGGCGTGCTGCGAGGCATGGCCGACGATCGCCGCGGTGCCGGACAGCAGCAGCGGCATGTCGCTGCCGGTGGGCGGCAGCATCGCGCGGGCGAAGCTCGGCGGCTGCGGGCCGTACTGGCGCGGGTAGCGGTAGGCGCTGATCTGGCGAGGATTTTCCAGGGGGGTGCCGGGACCGGTGGCGGCCAGCCAGTACACCTGCAGCACGCGCTGGCCGTCGCAGCGGCCGATCGCGGTGGCCGCCGGCAGCCGGGCGGCATCGAGCTGGCCAAGGCCGGAGACGCGGCCGACGCAGAAGCGGCGGTAGCGCTCCTCGTCGTCCTCGCCGAGGGTGATGGCATCCATGTAGTTCCACACCCGCAGCAGGTGGCAGGCCGGCAGCCCGGCGAGGAACGCGCCGATCCGGGTGTAGGCATGGCGCGCGGCGGCCTCGATGTCGCCGCCGTCGGGCTCGGCCACTTCCATGGCGCCGAACAGCAGGCGGCCGTCGCTGGCCCAGGCCACGTCGCCGTCGCGGCCGTGTTCGACCGGGCCGGCGGTGCGCCAGACTTCGACCACGGCCTCGTCCTGCAGCGGGCGCAGCGGCACCCGCAGGAAGCGTGGGTCGGCGTGCCCGGGGGCGTCCGCGCCGAAACCGAACACGGCCAGCACCCGCGGGTCGTCCAGCTGCGCCTGCAGGGTAGGCGCGGGCGCATACCCGACGTGCAGGCGGGCGTCGGAACCGGGCAGCGGCAGCGGGCGGCTCACGGGTTGCCTCCCTGCAGGGTGTCGCCGCTGAAGCGCTGGCCCACCTGGCGGCGCCGGCGCAGCCAGCCGGCCAGCGCCTTCGGCGCCATGCTGATCGCGGTCAGGTTGTAGACCACGCGGAACGCGCGCAGGCGCCAGCGCACGGCGGTGTTGTCGAACACGTCGCCGGCCAGCATCGAGATGACGGCCTGCTCCAGCTGCCAGTGGTTGCGCGGGTTCGCGAACAGGTGCTCCATGACCGGGGTGGTGAAGCGGTAGATGAACCAGGAGAAGTAGCGCAGCCCGCGGCGCAGGCGGCGGTCCATGGCGCGCTGCTCGGCGGCCTCGCGCGATGGTTCGGACAGGATCGCGTCGACCGTGGCCGCGGCCTGCTCGCCGCTGTTCATGCCCAGGTACACGCCCGAGGAGAACACGGGATCGATGAAGGCGAAGGCATCGCCGGCCATCACCCAGCCCGGACCGTGCATGCGCTCGCAGGTGTAGGAGTAGTTGCCGGTGGCGTGCACCGGGGCCACGCGCTCGGCATTGGCCATGCGCGCCCACACCGACGGGGTGTCGCGCAGGGTCTGCATCAGGAACGACTCGTTGTCGCCGGTGCGGGTCTTCAGGTATTCGGGGAAGCACACCGCGCCGACGCTCATGATGTCGCCGGTCAGCGGGATCAGCCACATCCAGCCGTGGGCGAAGCGCTCGACGGTGATGTTGCCGGCGGCTTCGCCCTCGCGCCGGGTGACGCCGCGGAAGTGGCTGAAGATCGCCGCCGACTGGTGCCTGGGGTTCTTCTTCTTCAGCTTGAGCTTGTTGCCGAGGAAGGTGTCGCGGCCGCTGGCGTCGACCAGGTAGCGTGGGCGGAAGGCCAGCGCGGTGCCGTCGGCCTGGCGCGCGCGCACCAGGGCGGGGCGGCCGTCGGCGCCGAACTCGACCTGCTCGACCTTGACCTGCTGGCGCGCGTCCACGCCGCTGGCGATGGCGTTGTCGAACAGGATGGTGTCGAACTCGGCGCGCTTGACCTGGTAGGCATGGCCGAAGCGCGGGTTGAGCGCGCGGTCGAAGCGGAACACGTTGACGCTGTCGGCGTTGCCGCGCATCGGGAAGTCGGCGCCGGGCTTGTACACGCCGATCTGGCGCACCTGCTCCAGCACGCCCAGGCGCTCGAGGATCGGCAGGTTCATCGGCAGCAGCGACTCGCCGATGTGGAAGCGCGGGTGCACGTCCTTCTCCAGCAGCACGACCTTGCGGCCGCGGCGGGCCAGGAAGGTCGCGGCGGTGGTCCCGGCGGGGCCGCCGCCGATCACCAGCACATCCGTGTCGACCACGTTCGTTGCCTCCGTGGGCGCCCCAGGCGCGGTGGGAGGGAGCGTCGGGTCGTTCGGGATCATGCAGTGGCAGCCGGGTCTACTGGACGGGGTGGCATGATAGCGCGACGGTCATCACGCCCGCCCCGTGGCGACCGGACTTGCACCCGGGCGGACGATGCCGGATCGTTGCCGGCCCTGTATGACCCTGGAAGTCCCGATGTCGCAGACCGAAGCCGAGCGTGAACTGGCCGAACTCCTGGTGGAGAGCCTGAACCTGGAGGGCGTCGACCCCCACGGGATCGACCCGGAGGCGCCGCTGTTCAACGATGGCCTGGGCCTGGACTCGATCGACGCGCTGGAGCTGTCGCTGGCCGTGGCCAAGCGCTACGGCGTGCAGCTGCGCTCGGACGGCGAGGACAACCACCGCATCTTCGCCTCGCTGCGCGCGCTGGCGGCCCATGTCCAGTCGCAGCGCGCCGGCTGAAGCCCCGCGCGGTCCCGGTGCCACCGGCGCCGGCCCGGCCCTGCTGCTGCCCGTCCAGCTGCTGCTGTGCGTGGCCTATCCGTTCCTGGCCCATGCCGCCACGGTGAAGGGCGCGCCCTGGGCCAGCCTGGCCCTGGCCGACCTGGTCCTGCTGCTGCTGGCCGCCCCGCTACTGCGCCTCCGGTTCTGGGCCCTGGCCCTGCTGGCGGTGCTGCTGGCCGGGCTGGCCTGGATCGACGGCGGCCCCTGGCCGCAACTGCTGCTGCTGGCCCCGCCCGTGCTGTTCACCGGCTGGCTGGCGTGGTGGTTCGCGCGCAGCCTGTGGGGCGGGCGCACCCCGCTGATCGCCCGCATCGTCCGCGCCCTGCACGAGCGTGCCGGGCAGGCGTACACCGACGACCTGGCCGCGTACGCGCGGCGGCTCACCGCCGGCTGGGCCGGGGTCCTGGCCCTGCTGACCGTGGCCAACGCCCTGCTGGCGCTGTGGGCGGTGCCGGGCGGGGTGCTGCACGCGCTGGGGCGCACGCCGCCGGTGGTGGTGACCCCGGAGGCATGGTCCTGGTTCGCCAACCTGCTCAACTACGGCGTGGTCGGCGGCTTCATGCTCGGCGAGTTCGCCTGGCGCAAGCGCCGCTTCCCGCGCCAGCCCTACCGCAACGGGCTGGACTTCATCCGCCAGATGGCGGCGCTGGGTCCGCGGTTCTGGCGCGAGCTGCTGGGCTGAGCCGCGCCCGCGGCGGGCTATCCTTGCGCGATGCGTTTCACTATCCCCGCTGACGATCCCTGCCTGGACGGGCACTTCCCCGGCCGCCCGCTGGTGCCGGGCGTGGTCCTGCTCGAGCGCGTGCTGGAGGCGGTCGAGGCCGCCCATGGCGCGCGCGGCCCGCTGCAGCTGCCGCAGGTGAAGTTCCTGCACCCGCTGCTGCCGGGCGAGGAAGCCGAGGTGGTGCTGGAGGGAGAGGCCCCGGCGTGGCGCTTCCAGGTGCGCCGCGGCGACACCGTGCTGGCCAGTGGCCAGCTGCGCGCAGGGGCCGCCGATGGCCGCTGAGGCGAAGGTGCGTCCGTCCTGGAAGCAGCGCCCGGAGGGCGGCAGCCCGGCGATGGTGCGGCTGATCCTGGCGATCGCCCGCGGCGGTGGCCGTGGCGCGGCGCGCCTGTGCCTGTACCCGATCGTGGCCTACTTCCTGTGCGTGCGCGCCGCCGAGCGCCGCGCCTCGCGCGCCTGGCTGTCGCGGGTGCAGGGGCGGCCGGCCTCGCTGTGGGCGGTGGCCCGGCATATCCACACCTTCTCCGCGACGATCCTGGACCGGGTGTTCCTGCTCGGCGGACGCATGGGGGTGTTCGACATCGACGTGCAGGGCCTGGAACACCTGGAAGCGCTGCTGGACCAGGGCCGCGGCGCGCTGCTGTTCGGCTCGCACCTGGGCAGTTTCGACGCCCTGCGCGTGCTGTCGCGGCGGCGCCCGGGGCTGCAGGTGCGGATCGTGCTCGACCGCGGCCAGAACCCCACGTTGACCCAGATCTTCGACTCGCTGGACCCGGCCCTGGCCGCCGGGGTGATCGACGGCGCCCAGCCTGGCCCGGTGATCGCGCTGGAGATCCAGCACGCGCTGCAGGCCGGCGCCCTGGTCGCGCTGCTGGTGGACCGGGTGCATGGCCACGAGGAGACCGTGGCCGTGCCGTTCCTGGGCCATCCGGCGCAGCTGCCGCTGACGCCCTGGCGCCTGGCCATCGCCCTGCACGCGCCGGTGCTGCTGTGCTTCGGCCTGTACCGCGGCGGCAACCGCTACGACCTGCGTTTCGAGCCCTTCCTCGATCCGCTGGCCGATCCGCCACCGGCCCGCGCCGGCCGCGCCGAATGGCTGCGCGAACGCGTGGCCGCCTACGCCGCGCGGCTGGAACACCATGCCCGCGACGCGGCCTACAACTGGTTCAACTTCTACGACTTCTGGAACGACCATGACCCATCCGACCCGACCGGCGTCGCGGCGCCTGCTCCCCGCGCTGCTGCTGGCGTGCGCGACGGCGCTGCCGGCGGCGCTGGCCGCTGAGACCGGCCCGGACGCAGCGGTGATCCTGCGCGCGGTGGCCCGCCCCGCGCCCAGCCAGACCCCGTTCGTCGAGGTGCGGCAGTCGCCGATGCTGAAGAAGCCGCTGCGCATCGAGGGCGAGTACCGGCGCGAAGCCAACGGCGACCTGGTGCGCGAGGTACGCGTGCCCTATGTAGAGACCACCACCCTGTCCGCGGGCGAGGCGGTGATCGAGCGCGCCGGGCGCGCCCCGCGCAAGGTCTCGCTGCACCAGGTGCCGGAGCTGGAGGCGATCCAGAACGGCTTCGGCGCACTGCTGGCCGGCGACACCGCGCGCCTGGAGAAGACCTATTCGGTGCAGTCGCAGGGCACGCTGCAGGCCTGGACCCTGCGCCTGCAGCCGCGCGACGCCAGGCTGGCGCGTTCGCTGCAGCGCATCGACCTGCACGGCCAGGGCGCCGACCTGCTGTGCGTGGAGAGCCATCCGGTGCGTGGCGAACCGCAGCGCACGCTGATGGCGGCCTCCGCGGCCGCTGCCGCCGGCATCGAGGACATGCAGGCGCTGGCCACGCTCTGCCACGGCAAGGCGGAGTAGGCGCGGATGCTGCGTTTCGAACCGCGGGACCGGGCGCGCCTGGTCCTGCTGCTGGGCTGGATCGTGCTGCTGGCCCTGGGCGGCCTGCTGCTGTCGCGCGGCCTGAAGATGGAGGAGGACCTGCGCCGCTTCCTGCCCACCCCGCGCACCCCGGCCCAGGTACTGCTGGTGGACGAGCTGGGCGAGGGCCCGGGCTCGCGCCTGCTGCTGCTGGCCGTGTCCGGCGCGGACGGGGAAACCGCGGCCGCGCATTCGCGCGCGCTGGCGGCCGGACTGGCCGCGCGCCCGGAGATCGCCCTGGTCGCCAATGGCGAGGACGCCGGCCTGGACGCAGTGCCCGAGGACCTGCGGCCCTACCGCTACCTGCTGTCGCCCTCGCCGCAGGCGCAGTCGCTGGATGCCGGCACGTTGCACGCCGAACTCGGGCAGCGCCTGCAGGACCTGGGCTCGCCCGCGGCCGACCTGGTCGAGCCGCTGGTGCCTTCCGACCCGACCCTGGAAACCCTGCGCCTGGCCGAGGCCTGGCAGCCGGCGCAGGCGCCGCAGCGCCGCCACGGCGTGTGGTTCGACCGCGCCGGTGAGCAGGCCCTGCTGCTGGTGCAGACCGCCGCCGCCGGCTTCGACAGCGCCGGGCAGCAGGCAGCGGTGGCCGCGATCCAGGCCGCGTTCGATGCCACCCGTCCGGAGGGCGCCGCGACCCGCCTGGAGATGTCCGGCCCCGGCGCCTTCGCCGTCTCCATCCGCGAGCGCACCGAGCGCGAGGTGTCGTGGATCGGCACGGTCGACACCATCGGCCTGCTGTTGCTGCTGGGCCTGGCCTACCGGCGGTTGAGCATCCCGCTGCTGGGCGCGCTGCCGCTGGCCAGCGGCGGGCTCGCCGGCCTTGGCGCGGTGGCGTTGCTGTTCGATGGCGTGCACGGCATCACCCTGGCCTTCGGCTTCACCCTCATTGGCGTGGCCCAGGACTATCCGATCCACTTCTTCAGCCACCTGCGCCCCGGGCAGTCGCCGGTCGCCAGCGTGCGCGCGCTGTGGCCGACCCTGGTCACCGGCGTGCTGGCCACCTGCATTGCCTACGCCACCTTCCTGTTCTCCGGCGTGCAGGGCCTGGAGCAGCTGGCGGTGTTCACCATCGCCGGCCTCGCCGTGGCCGCCGCGACCACCCGCTGGCTGCTGCCTCGCCTGGTGACGCCGATGCGCCGCGATCCGGCCGGTTCGGCCCGGCTGGACGGCATCTGGCGCCGGCTGGAAGGCCTGCCGCGCCCGCGCCGCACCCTGGCCGGGCTCGCGCTCGTCGCCCTGGCGGTGGTGCTGTTCGCGCCGGGCGCGTTCTGGCAGAACGACCTGTCGCGGCTGACCCCGGTGCCGGCGGCCGACCTGCAGCGCGATGCGCAGCTGCGCGCCGAGCTGGGCGCGCCGGACGTGCGCTACATGCTCGCCGTCCAGGACACCGACGTGGAGGCGGCGCTGTTCCGTTCCGAACGCCTGTTGCCGGTGCTGGAGAAGCTGAAAGCCGAAGGCGTGCTGGCCGGTTACGACCTGGCCGCGCGCTACCTGCCGAGCGCCGCCTTGCAGCGCGCGCGCCAGGCGAAGCTGCCCGACGCGGACACCCTGCGCGCCTCGCTGGAACAGGCGCTGGAGGATTCGCCGTTCCTGCCCGACGCCTTCGAGCCCTTCCTCGAGGACGTGGCCGCCGCCCGCGAGGCGCCGCCGCTGACCGTGGACGACCTGGCCGGCACGCCGCTGGAACTGGCGGTCGGTGGCCTGCTGGTGCGCGGCGAAGGCCACGCCACCGCGCTGGTCTCGCTGACCGGGCTGGAGGATCCGCAGGCGCTGGCCTCGGCGGTGGAGAACACCGGCGCGCAGCTGCTGGACCTCAAGCAGGCCTCCGAGTCGCTGGTCGCGCAGTGGCGCCTGCGCCTGCTTGGCGCGCTGGCGGTGGCGGCCCTGCTGCTGGCCGGCGTGGTCGTGGTCGCCCTGCGCGACCGCCGCCGCGTGCTGCGGGTGCTGGCGCCGATGGCGCTGACCACCCTGCTGATCCTGGCCGTGCTGCGCGCCTTCGGCGTGGAGCTGAACCTGTTCCACCTGGTCTCGCTGATCCTGGCCGCCGGCCTGGGCCTGGACTACGCGCTGTTCTTCGACCACGCCGGCGACGACCGCGCCGACCAGCTGCGCACCCTGCACGCGGTGATCGTGTGCAGCCTGACCACCACCCTGGTGTTCGGCCTGCTGGCGCTGTCCTCGATCCCGGTACTGCGCGCGATCGGCAGCACCGTGGCCCTGGGCGTGGTGTTCAACTTCGTGCTGGCGGTGCTGGTCGCGCGCAGCCCGGAGGAGGCGCGATGAACCGGCCGCTGCCCGGCCGCGAAGGTATCCTCGCCCTGGTCCCGCACCAGGGCCGGATGTGCCTGTGGGACGAGGTCGTGTCCTGGGACGAACGCGGCATCCGCGTGCGCGCCTGGAACCACCAAGACCCGATGCATCCGCTGCGCGCGCGTGGACGCCTGCCGGCGCTGGCGCTGTGCGAGTACGGCGCCCAGGCCATGGCCGTGCATGGCGGCCTGCTGGCTGGCGGCGAGGGCGGGCGTGCCGCGCCCGGCGTGCTGGTGGCGCTGCGCGGGATCGAGCTGGCGGTGACCCGCATCGACGACCTGCCAGGGGCGCTGGAATGCGAGGCCGAGCTGCTCGCCGCCAGCGAGGCCAGCCAGCAGTATGCGTTCCGCATCCTGCATGCCGATGCGGTGATCGCCAGCGGCCGCGCCGCGGCCATGCTCGGCAGCGCGCTCGCCGGTCCCTGACGCCGGCGCCGCGCGCGCTGGCAGAATGGCGCGATGAATCCAACGACTCCCAAGCGCCGCGCCCTGGTCACCGGCGGCAGCGGCGACATCGGCGGCGCGACCTGCCATGCCCTGGCCGATGCCGGCATGGAGGTCATCGTCCACGCCAACACCAACATCGACCGCGCCGAAGCGGTGGCCGCGGCGATCCGCGAACGCGGCGGCAGTGCGCGGGCCGTGGCCTTCGACGTGGCCGACGGCGCCGCCACCGCCGCGGCGATCGAGGCCCTGCTGGCCGAAGGCCGGATCGACGTGCTGGTCAACAACGCCGGCATCCACGACGACGCGCCCATGGCCGGCATGAGCGATGCGCAGTGGCAGCGGGTGATCGACGTCTCCCTGCACGGCTTCTTCCACGTCACCAGGCCGCTGCTGCTGCCGATGGCGCGCGGGCGCTGGGGGCGGATCGTCAGCGTGTCCTCGGTGGCGGCGGTGCTGGGCAACCGCGGCCAGACCAACTACGCCGCGGCCAAGGCCGCGCTGCATGGCGCGTCGAAGTCGCTGGCGCGGGAGATGGCCAGCCGCGGGATCACGGTGAATGTCGTGGCACCGGGCGTGATCCAGGGCTCGATGGCCGAGGGCAGCTTCAGTCCCGAGGCGATCAGGCAGATGGTGCCGGCCGCGCGCGCGGGGCGTCCGGAGGAAGTCGCGGCGCTGGTGGCCTTCCTGTGCTCGGAGGCCGCCGGTTACGTCAACGGCCAGGTGATCGGGGTCAACGGCGGCATGGGGTGAAAACCCAGCCTCAGTGGCGGTGTCCTTCCGGTGGCGCGGCCGCCGCGGCCTCCACCTTGGCGGCGCTGCCACGGCGTGCGAGCAGGGCCAGCAGCGGTCCGGTCATCAGGGTGGTGCACAGCGCCACCAGCAACAGCAGGGTGAACAGCTCCGGGCCGATCAGCCCGGCGTCCAGGCCCACCTTCATCACGATCAGCTCGATCATGCCGCGGGCGTTCATCAGCGAACCCACGGCCAGGCTGTCGCGGGTGGAGTAGCCCGACAGGCGCGCGCCGAGCCCGCCGCCAAGCAGCTTGCCCAGTACCGCTACCGCCAGGATCAGCAGCAGGGCGCCGGCGCCGGTGGCGGTGAACGCATCGGCGCTGGTGCCCATGCCAGCCACGGCGAAGAACAGCGGCATCAGCAGGACCAGGGCCAGGTGCTCGATGCGCTCGACCAGGGCATGCATCAGGCGGTCGTCGCGCGGCAGGCAGGCGCCGAACAGGAAGGCGCCGAACACCGGGTGCAGGTGCAGCCACTCGGTGGCCGCGGCGCAGGCGAACAGGCCCACCAGCAGCGCGGCCAGCACCGTGCCCGAGGGCCGGCCGTCGGAGGCGTGGCGACGCAGCAGCCCGGCGAACAGCGGCTTGAGCACGCCGAACACCAGCACCAGCAGCAGGCCCAGCCCGGCCAGCGTGCGCAGCAGGCCGGCCGCGCCCTCGCCTGTGGTCAGCGCCACCAGCAGGGCCAGGGCGATCCATGCGCCCACGTCCAGCAGCGCGGCGGCCGAAAGCGAAAGGCGCCCGACCGCGGTGTGCTGCATGCCGCGGTCCTTGAGGATCCGCGCCAGCACCGGGAACGCGGTCACCGACAGGGCCACGCCCAGGTACAGCGCGAACGGCCAGAAGGCCACGCCTTCCGGCGCCAGCATCCCGTGCAGCAGTGGCGCCACCGCCAGCGCCAGCGCGAATGGCAGCAGCGCCGACAGGCCCGCCACCCGTGCGGCAGCCAGTACCTGCGCCCGCGCGCCTTCCGGCGCGCGCATCTCCACGCCGATGACGAACATGAAGAGCACCAGGCCCAGGGTCGACAGCGCCGACAGGCCCGGCAGCGAGGCGGCGGGGAACAGCGCGGCATGCAGCTCGGGCAGGGCGGCGCCGAACACGACCGGGCCCAGCAGCACGCCGGCAGCCATCTCGCCGATCACCGGCGGCTGGCCCAGGCGGGCCAGCAGCACGCCACAGGTGCGCGCAGCCACCAGCACCACGGCGATCTGGAACAGCAACAGCCCCGTCATTGCACTTCCCCTGGTGCGGAGTGGCCCTTATAGCCCCGGGCGGGGCGACAGGCCAAACACGGTTGGCCCTGAAACAGTCCGCTTCAGGGCGTGGCGTCGATCACCGGCGGGCGTGCCCGCACCCGTCCGTACTCGCGCCAGATGTCGCCGTGGGCGATCACCTGGCGCACCACGTGCGAGGTGATCCGGTACAGGTCGCGCAGCGGGCGGAAGTGGCTGCGCCGCAGCGGGCCCCCGTCCTGGCCGCGGTAGCGGGTCTCCACCGGCACCGCCACGCTGCGCACGCCGAGCTGGCGCGAGGCCGAGATCAGCATCTGCGCCTCGAACACGAAATCCTCGCCGGGCACGTCCTGCATCGCGATCACCCCGGCCGGGTAGTAGCGCTGGCCGCTCTGGGTGTCGGCGATGCGGTAGCCCGCACCCCAGCTCACGCCCCAGTCGCCGAAGGCGTTGGCCATGCGCCGCAGGCGCGGGGCCTGGGCGCGGTGGCGCAGGCGCGCGCCGATGATGATGTGGCCGGGATGGCGCCCGGCCGCGGCCAGCAGGCGCGGCAGGTCGGAGGGATCGTGCTGGCCGTCGCCGTCGATGGTCAGCACCCCGGTCGCGCCCCTGGCCAGGGCCTCGGCGAAGCCGCTGCGCAGGGCCGCGCCCTTGCCACGGCGCAGGCCATGGCGGACCACGGTGACCGGCAGGTCGGCCAGGCAGTCGGCGGTGCCATCGGTGGAGCCGTCGTCGACCACGATCACCCACGGCAGGTGGGCGAGGGTCTGGGTGACGACGTCGCGGATCCGCAGGGCCTCGTTGAGCGCCGGGATCACGACCGCGGTGGTGCGTGGGTCAGCCATGGGCCAGTCCGATGCGCAGCCCGTGGCTGCCGTCCTCAAGGGTCACGCCGGTGGTGCCGGTGGCGATCGCTTCCAGCAGGGCCAGGGCCGTGGCCATGGCATTCCCGTGGCCGATGTCGGCCGGGGGCGCGGTCAGGCTGCCGGAGCCGGAGCCTTCCAGGGCGATGCGCAGGCGGTCATTCGCGCCCGGCTTCACCAGTACCAGGGCCACGCCGAGCAGGCCGTCGCTGTGCAGCACGTCGCGCAGCGGGCCGGTGGCCGGGCCGTCGTAGGCCACCAGCAGCACCGCATCGGCGCCGGCTTCCAGCTGCGCCAGCGCCTCGACCAGGCCCATGGCGAAGGTGCCGGGGCCGGCGCTGATCGCGGTGGCCGGCTCCATCGCCCCGGTGCCGATGGTCCAGTAGCCGGCGGCGGCGTTGTGCACGGAATTGTGGAACCGGGTCGGCGAGACCTCGGTCGGCGCCCGCGCCAGGGTGGCGCAGACGTTGTCGGTGATGGCCAGGTCGCCGTAGGTGGAGGCGAACACCGAGGGCAGGGCGGCCGGTTCGCGGCCGGCGGCCTCGCACGCGGCCTGGGCCGCCTGCAGCGCGACCAGCACCGTGTCCGGCGCGCGGCGGCGCTCGTTGGGCGGCAGCAGGGCCGGCGCCGGGCGCGTGGGTGCGCCCTCGGGCGCCGGTTCGCCGCGGCGCAGGCCGGCGAAGGCCTCCCAGGACGGGACGCCCGGGGCCCACAGGCCGATGCCTTCGATCGCGGCGGTAAGGGTCGTGGTCATGGGCGCGAGAACACCAGCGAGCAGTTGTTGCCGCCGAAGCCGAAGGCGTTGTTCATCGCGTGGGCGATGTCGGCGCGGGCGTTTTCGAAGCGGATCTGGGGGCCGCACGCCGGATCCGGCACGTGGCTGTTGAGGGTGCCCGGCAGCAGGCCGTGTTCCAGCGCCAGCAGCGCGAACGCGGTCTCGACGATGCCGGCGGCACCGAGGGTGTGGCCGGTCCAGCCCTTGGTCGAGCTGGCGTGCAGCCCGGCGGGGAACAGCGCCGCCACCGCACCGGCCTCGACCGTGTCGTTGGCCGGGGTCGAGGTGCCGTGCAGGCTCAGGTAGCCGATGGCATCGGCCGACAGGCCGGCGCGGGCCAGCGCGTCCTCCATCGCCCGCCGTGCGCCCAGGCCCTCCGGGTGCGGCGAGGACATGTGGTACGCGTCGGAGGATTCGCCGTAGCCGGCCAGCCAGGCACGCACCGGAGTGGCGGGCTCGCGCTCGAGCAGGGCGAAGCCGGCACCCTCGCCCAGCGACAGGCCGTCGCGCGCGGCGTCGAACGGGCGGCACGGGTTGGCCGAGACCAGCTGCAGCGCGTTGAAGCCGTACAGCACGCTGCCGCACAGGGTGTCCACGCCGCCAACGATGGCCGCGTCGGCCAGCCCGGCCTGCAGCAGGCGCGCGGCATGCGCGAACACCTTGGCGCTGGAGGAACAGGCGGTGGCCACGGTCAGGGTCGGGCCGGTGGCGCCGGTGGCCAGGCGCACGAAGCCGGAGGCCGAATCGGGGCGGTGCACGTGCAGCCGCGCCAGGTCGGCCGGGAAATGGCCGTCCTCCTGCCGCGCATACGCGTCCTCGGTCTCGCCGATGCTTGAGGTCGAGGTGCCGATCACCACCGCCACGCGCGCCGCGCCATGGCGCGCGACAGCCGCGCGGGCGGCCTCGAGGAAGCCGTCCTGCTGCAGTCCCAGCCAGGCCAGGCGGTGGTTGCGCGACTGCCAGCCGTCGAGCTCCGCCGGCAGTTCGACGCCCTCCACGCCCTCGACCCGGCCAATCCAGCATTCCAGCGGGCGGCCGGGCAGGTCGTTCGGTCGCAGGCCGGTGCGGCGCTGCCCGAGCGCCTGGTACTGCGCATGCAGCCCCGGTCCTAGCGCTGTGGTCGCGGTGAAGGCAGTGATGGCCACGGGCGCGATCGGCGCCGGACGGGATGGATTAGCCAAGGGCAGCATCATGTGGCAACAGGCGCGGGAGTATAGCCATTGAGGCCGTTGCCCTCGCGTGCTGGCGCAGCTGAACCGCGTGAAGGGAGGCGGGCGCGTTTCCGCGCTTCCTAGGCTGCGATATTTCCTACACAATCCACGGGTTCTTACGTTCCCCCGGGGCCGGGCGCGACACGCGCGCATGCAAGCCTACGTCTACAAGAGCCGCCGCCGAGCCGACACCTACGTCTTCCTTGCCGAACGCGACGGGTTCGCTCGCCTGCCCGCGGCGCTGGTGCAGGGTCTTGGCCAGCTGGATTTCGTCCTGGAAGTCGTCCTGGCCCCGGAGCGTCGCCTCGCGCGCGCCGATGCGGCAGTGGTGCGGGCCAACCTGGCCGCGCAGGGGTTCCACGTGCAGTTCCCGCCCGTGCCGGGCACCCCCGGCGTGGACGCTGGCGCGGGTGCCGGCGATGAATAAGCCCGCTGCCCGCCCGCTGCTGCTACCGGGCCTGCTCGCCGCCGGCG
The DNA here is from genome assembly GCF_000185965.1 of Pseudoxanthomonas suwonensis 11-1. Lineage (NCBI taxonomy): Bacteria > Pseudomonadati > Pseudomonadota > Gammaproteobacteria > Lysobacterales > Lysobacteraceae > Pseudoxanthomonas > Pseudoxanthomonas suwonensis. The sequence continues at coordinate 3,032,284 of NC_014924.1, read as the reverse complement.
TGCTGCTGGCGGTGCTGGCCGGGTTCGGCGGCGTGGTCGCGGTGCTGGCCGGCCTGCTCGCGCAGCCGCTGCTGGCGACCGGCCTGTCCTGGTGGCGCGGTACCCGGCCGCTGCCGGCAAACCCGCGCGCCGCGCTTGCCGGCCTGCCCGGCCTGCTGCTGGCCTGGGGCGCTGGCCTTGCCGTGGCCGCGCTGCTGCTGGCCTGGCCGCTGCAGTCGCTGCAGGGGCATGCCAGCCTCGGCGCGGCGCTGGGCACCAGCACCCTGGCCGGCCTGCTGGTGCTGGGCCTGTGGCGGGTATGGCCGGCCTGGCGCTCGGTCGAGGGCGAGGGCGCGGCCTTCGCCGCCGCCTGGCGCCGGCTGCCGCAGCAGCAGGCCGACACCTGGGCCGGGCTCGGCGCCGCGCTGGCGATCGCCCTGCTGCTGGGCGGCTGGCTGCTGCTGGCCTGGCCGGGCCTGCTGGCCGGTGGCGCGCGCTGGGGCCTGGCCGTGGCCTGGGCGCTGGCCGCGATCCCGCTGCACCTGTGGCTGCAGGCGACCCCGGCCCCGGCCGAGCGCGCCGCGCCGCTGGATTTCCTCGCTGCCGCGACCCTGCTGGAAAGCGAGCCCGAACCGTTGCCGCCGGCACCGGAGGATCCGCAGGCCCTGGTCGAGGCGCTGTACGCCGCCGCCCGCGCCGGCCGCGTCGACCACGCCCTGCAGCTGCTGGAGGCCGGCGCCGACCCGCACGCGCCGCCGCCGGACGAGGGCCGCGACCGCCGCAGCCTGGCCGTGCTGGCCGCGGTGCTGCCGGACCTGCGCCTGCTGCGCGCCCTGATCGGCGCCGGCGTAGACCTCAACCCCGCCGACGGCACCGGCCCGCTGCTGGCCGCCACCCGCGACAGCTGGCATGGCCGCCCCGAGGCAGTGATGACCCTGCTGGCCAACGGCGCCGACCCGCGCGCCCGCGACGCCGAGGGCAATACCCCGTTGCACCATGCCGCGCGCAGCACGGACCCGGGCGTGGCCGCGCTGCTGCGCGACGCCGCCGCCGAGCTGGAGGCGCTGAACAACGATGGCCTGTCGCCGCTGGGCGTGGCCTGCGCCGCCGGCAACTGGCGCCTGGCCAAGTTCCTGCTCGAGCGCGGCGCCAGGCCGGAGCCGGCCGGCGGCCAGCCCGCCCTGCTCGCGGCCGCCGGCTGCGACGAGGACGACGCGGCCGGCGTGCAGTTGTTGCTGAAATTCAAGGCGCGGGTCGCCGCGACCGGTCGTACCGGCCGCACCGCCCTGCACGAGGCCGCGCTGGCCGGGCACGCCGGCATCGTCGCCGCGCTGCTGGCCGCTGGCGCCGACCCGCACCGCGCCGACCAGGCCGGGCGCACGCCCTGGCTGGAGGCCGCCCGCGGCCTGCACCTGGAAGTGCTGGAGCAGCTGCTGGCCGCCGGCGTGGACGTGGCCGCGACCGATGCCGAGGGCCGCAACGCGCTGGGGCTGGCCGCTGGTGCCGAGCGCGCCTCGCTGCCGCTGGTGCGGCGCCTGCTCGAGGCCGGGGTCGACCCGGAAGTGCCCGACGCCAATGGCCGCCTGCCGGTGGATGCCGCCGCCGAGGCCGGGCGCTGGGCGATCGTCGCCGCGCTGGATCCGTTCTATCCGCTGCCGCTGGCGGTGGCCGACGCGGTTGCCGCCGCCCCGGCCGAGGCCGAGGCGCGCCCGCCGCTGGCGCTGGTGCGCGAAGGCCTGCTGGCCGCGCGCATGGAAGGCCTGCCGGCGCTCGCCCGCCTGTGCAACGCCACCGAACTGGGTGGCCTGCTGCACGAGCGCGAGCTGCAGTCGCGTCCGACCGCGGTGGCCTGGCTGCTGGAGCAGGGCGCCGATCCGGAAGTGATGGTCGAGGGCCAGACCGTGATGTCGGCACTGCTGGCGCGCGGCGGCGAAGCCGCGGCCGCGATCCAGCAGCTGCTGCGCCACGGCGCCTCGCCCGCGGGCGCCGGTGGCCTGGCCCGGTTCCTGGCCGCGTGCGTTTCGCGCGACGAGGCCGCCCGCGGCCACGAGCAGCTGGCGCTGGAGCTGTTTGGGGCCGGTGCCGATCCGTTCCTGGCTTCGCCCTCCGGCGATCCGCCGCTGTCGCTGGCGGTGCGGCTGGGCTGGCTGCGCCTGCTCGAGGCCCTGCTCGAGGCCGGCGTCGACCGCGAGGCCCGCGACAGCCACGGCATGACCGCGCTGCACCTGGCCGCCGCGCTGGGCCGCGAGTCGGCCCTGCTGCGCCTGGTCGCCCAGGGCGCCTCGCCCGAATCCCGCGCCGCCGATGGCCAGACCCCACTGGGCGTGGCCCTGGCCAGTGGCCGCCGCGACCTGGCCGACTGGCTCGACTGGCGCGGCTGGCAGCTGCCGGGCCGGCCGCTGGTCCCGGCCGACGTGCCGGCCGCGGCGATGGCCGGCGATGCCGACGCCGTGCGCCGCCTGCTCGACCTCGGTTTCGCGGTCGATTCCACCGACGCCCAGGGCTGCACCGCCCTGCTGCGCGCCGCCGGTGGTGGCCATGCCGCGGTGGTCGACCTGCTGCTTTCGCGCGGGGCCAATCCGCAGCACGCGGCCAACAGCGGCGCCACCCCGCTGTCGGCGGCGGTGAGCATGCGCCACGCCGGGGTGGTCGCCGCCCTGCTGGATGCCGGCGCCGACCTCGAACACCGCCTGCCGGGCGGCGTCACCGTGCTGATGCTGGCTTCGGCCCTGGGCCTGGCCGACATCGCGGCGCGCCTGCTGACCGCCGGCGCCAGCATCTCCGCCGGCGACAGCCAGGGCCTGGCACCGCTGCACTGCGCCGCGTTGTATGGCTTCACCGGCCGCGACCGCCCGCGCCTGCTGGCCCTGCTCGACACCCTGCTGCTGGCCGGCGCCGAGGCCGACCAGCCGGCCGCTGGCGGCGTCACCCCGCTGCTGCTGCTGCTGGGCGCGCGCGCCGAGCCGGGCAGCGCCTGCGACGAGGCCGTGGTCCTGGCCGGCCTCGAGCGCCTGCTGGAAGAGGACGTTTCGCTGGATGCCCAGGACCCGCGTGGCTTCGGCCCGTTGCACCTGGCCGCCCTGCACGGCCTTGGCGGCGTGGTCCAGCGCCTGTTGCGCGCCGGCGCCGATCCGGACCTGCGCGACACCCTCAACCGCAGCCCGCGCGACATCGCGGTGATGCGGGGTTTCGTCGACGTCGCCGCCGAGTTCGTGCCGGCGCACCACAACGGCGGGCTGTCGATGGCGCGCTTCCTCAACCAGCCGCGCACCTGAGCGCGGTGCCGGCGCACCCGCGCTGGCGCCATCGCGGGATCCCTCTCAGTCGGTATCGGAAGGACGCGGTGCCTGCGGCGCCGTGGCCGTGCCCGCGCTCACCGCCGGGTCTTCCGCGTCGGCCTCGAACAGCCGCACCAGTTCCGCCCGTGCCTGGCGGGTGCTGCGCTTGAGCGCGGCCTCGTCGTCGTAGACCAGGTACTGCTCCTGCAGCAGCGCCTCGTCGTGGGCGCGGAAGCGGCGTGCGTGGTCGCGCGCCTGTTCCTCCGGCACGCCCAGCTCGCACAGCACGCGGGTCGCCACTTCCAGGCTGGTGCCCAGCATCTCGCGGTAGGGCTGGGTGCCCAGGTCCATCAGCCGCCAGGCGTGGTTGCGGTCGCGCGCGCGGGCCAGCACCCGCGCCTGCGGGTACTGGCGGCGGATCAGGCGCACCGCCTGCAGGGTGGTCTCCGGCTCGTCGGTGCAGATCACGAACACCTTCACATGCTCGGCGCCGGCGGCGCGCAGCAGGTCCGAGCGGGTGGGGTCGCCATAGAAGATGCGGCCGCCGCTGCGGCGCACGTCCTCGACCCGTTCCGGGCTGCGATCCAGGGCCACGTAGGGGATCTTCTGCGCCGCCAGCAGCCGCACCACGATCTGGCCGAAGCGGCCGACGCCCGCGATCAGCACCCGGGGCTTCTCCGAGCCCGGCGCGGGGTTGTCGTACTTCGGCTCGGCCGGCTCCGGGCGGCGCGCGCTGCGCTGGCGCCGGTAGTGGCCCAGCGCCATCAGCAGCAGCGGCATCAGCGCCATCGACACGCCGACGATCGCCGCCAGCCGGTCGTACTCGGCGGTGGTGACCAGGCGCACCCGCAGGGCCTCGTGGAACACCACGAAGGCGAACTCGCCGCCCAGCCACAGGGTGCCGCCCAGCAGCAGGCTGTGCCCCGGCTGCAGCCGCGCCACCTTGCCGATGCCCAACAGCACGCCGAACTTCACCAGCAGCAACAGGCCCACGCCGCCGGCGATCAGCCAGGGCTCGGCGACGATCCGGTCCAGGTCGATGCCCATGCCCACGGCGATGAAGAACAGGCCCAGCAGCAGGCCCTTGAACGGCTCGATCTGCGATTCCAGCTCGTGCCGGTATTCGGAATCGGCCAGCAGCACGCCGGCGATGAACGCGCCCAGGCCCGGGCTCAGCCCGGCCTGCTGCATGATCCAGGCGCTGCCCAGTACCGCCAGCAGGGCGGTGGCGGTGAACACCTCGGGGGTGCGGATGCTGGCCACCACCTTGAGTCCGCGCCGCATCAGCAGGCGGCCGCCGAACCAGACCAGGGCCAGGGCGCCCAGGGCGTGGCCGGCCATGGACCAGGTCAGGCTCTCGTCCTTGACCCCGCCCAGCAGCGGGATGATCGCCAGCAGCGGGATCGCCACCAGGTCCTGGAACAGCAGGATCGCGAACGCAAGCTGGCCATGGTCGCTGGCCAGCTCGCGGCGCTCGGCCAGCATCTGCAGGCCCACCGCGGTGGAGGACAGCGCCAGGCCGATGCCGGCCACCAGCGCGCCTTTCCAATGCACCCCGTAGAAGAAGAGGGCAGCGCCCAGGAACAGCGCCGACACGAACACCTGGGCGCCGCCGGCGCCGAACACCGGCCGCCGCAGCAGGCCCAGCCGCGCCGGGGAGACCTCCAGGCCGATCACGAACAGCAGCATGACCACGCCCAGCTCGGATGCGCCGAGGATGCGCTCCGGATCGCTGACCGCGCCGAGCACGTCCGGCCCCAGGGCGACGCCGGTGGCCAGGTAGGCCAGCACCGCTACCAGCCCCAGCCGCCGGAACAGCGGCACGGCGATGATCGTGGCTGCCAGCAGCACCAGGGCGAGTTCGAAGCTCAGGTTGCCGGGCAGTGGAGTGTCCATTGATCGCCCCGATTATCGCTCCACGGGGCCGGCCGTGTGCGCATCCGGCGACTTCCGCCCGCCCGCCGGAGGCACGCTAGACTCCGGCCCGCATCCAATGGAGGGATCGACATGCGCAGTCCGTGGTGGGTGGTGTGCGTGCTGTAGGCGGTTGCGGCAGTGGCCTTTGCCGGGAAGGGCGCGCCGCCGCCGGAGGCGGAGGCCGGCATGCTGGTCTCGGGCCGGATCATCGTCGGTCCCGACGGAAAGCCCCGCGAATACGAATTGAAGGATCCGGAAAAGCTGCCGGAGAACGTGCGCAGGTTCCTCGAGTTCCATATCCCGCGCTGGGAATTCGATCCGCCGCTGCTGGACAACAAGCCGGTTGCCCTGGACAACCTGATGGACATCCACCTGAAGGCAGTGCGGGAGGGCGAGGGCATGCGCTTCCAGCTGGCTGGTGCCTCGTTCAGGCCTTCGGCGGCGAAGACTCCATACGAGATCCGTCCCCGCAGGATGAAACCGCCGGCGTTCCCCACCCTTCCCGACTCGGTCGCGGGCGATGTCGGCGCCGTGGTGTATGTCGTCCTGAAGATCGGGCCGCATGGAAAGGTGCTGGAGGCGCTGGACGAGCAGGTCAACCTGCATTTCGTCCCCGATGCCCAGGTGGCCGACGCCTAGCGCAAGCGTTTCGCCCAGCCCACCCTGCGCGCGGCACGCTCATGGACCTTCGATCCGCCTGTCCGCGGCGAGGAAGCGGTCGCCGATTACTGGACCGTGCGCGTCCCGGTGGCGTACCACGAGTGGAAGGCGCCCAGGCTGGCCAACCAGTACGGGAGGTGGCAGGCCTACGTCCCGGGACCGCGTCGCCAGGTGCCGTGGGTCGACGCGGCCGGCGCCAGGGAGCCGCTCGAAGCCCTGGCCTCCGACACGCTCTATCTGTCCGGCCAGGAAGGCCAGCTGAAACTGCTCCCGGGCCAGGCCGGCACCTGACCGGTTGCTTGCGTCCGTTACCGCTACCTGTCGCGCCGCCGCAGTCGCGCTAGACTCCAGCCGGAGCCAAGGGGAGGGTTCGACATGCGTAATCGCAGTCCGTGGTGGTTGGTATGCGCGTTGTGGGCGGTCAGCGCGGTCGCGCTGGCGGCCAAGAAGCCGGCAAGCACCGATGCGGAGGCAGAGGCCGGCATCCAGGTGGCGGGCACGATCCTGGTGGGCCCGGAGGGCAAGCCCCTCGAGTACGAGCTCACCGGTGGGGATCGCCTGCCGAAGGAAGTGCGCCGCTTCCTCGATTTCCATATCCCGCGCTGGCAGTTCGATCCGCCGGTGGTCGACGGCAAGCCGGTCGCACTGCGCAACCGCATGGGCCTGTACCTGGTGGCCAAGCCCAGCGACGACGGCGGCATGCGCATCGTCCTGCAGTCGGCCAGCTTCTTCCCGACCGAGCGCGGTGGCGGCTACGACATCACCGGCGCGCGGATGCCGCCGCCGCCGTATCCGGAGGCCGCGGCCGAGGTCGGCGTGGAGGCGACGGTCTACCTGGTGCTGAAGGTCGGCCGCGACGGCAAGGTGCTCGATGCCGCCGACGAGCAGGTCAACCTGCACTTCCTGCCCGAGCGCGATGCCGACAAGTGGCGCGACATCTTCGCCCGCAGCGCGGTCCGCGCCGCCCGCGGCTGGAGGTTCAACGTGCCCACCCAGGGCGACGAGGGCGGGCAGGATTCCTGGCTGCTGCGGGTGCCGGTGGCCTACAGCTTCAACCAGCGCAACCGCTACGGCGAGTGGCAGGCCTACGTGCCCGGTCCGCGCCGCAAGGTCGACTGGGTGCCGACCGAGGAGCAGGACCGTCCGCTGGAAGCCATGACCGGCGGCAGCGTGAACCCGGTCGGCCAGAAGTCCGGCGTGATGCTGACCCCGGCGGGCATCGGCCTGTAACGGGAGCAGCGGCCCTGGCATCAGCCGGGGCCCCAACAGGAAACGCCCCGCATTGCGGGGCGTTTCCTTTTCCGTTCGCCGGATGGTTCAGCGCTTCATCGAGGAGAAGAACTCGTCGTTGGACTTGGTGTTCTTCATCTTGTCGAGCATGAACTCCATCGCGCCGATCTCGTCCATCGGATGCAGGAGCTTGCGCAGGATCCAGATCTTCTGCAGCAGTTCCGGCTCGATCAGCAGGTCCTCGCGGCGGGTGCCGGAGCGGTTGATGTCGATGGCCGGGAACACGCGCTTCTCGGCGATGCGGCGGCTCAGGTGCACCTCGGAGTTGCCGGTGCCCTTGAACTCCTCGTAGATCACCTCGTCCATCTTGCTGCCGGTATCGATCAGCGCGGTGGCGATGATGGTCAGCGAACCGCCTTCCTCGACGTTGCGCGCGGCACCGAAGAAACGCTTCGGGCGGTGCAGGGCGTTGGCGTCCACGCCGCCGGTCAGGACCTTGCCCGAGGACGGCACCACGTTGTTGTAGGCGCGGGCCAGGCGGGTGATCGAGTCGAGCAGGATCACCACGTCCTTCTTGTGCTCGACCAGGCGCTTGGCGCGCTCGATCACCATCTCGGCGACCTGCACGTGGCGCGCGGCCGGCTCGTCGAAGGTCGAGGAGATGACCTCGCCGCGCACGGTGCGCTGCATCTCGGTCACTTCCTCCGGACGCTCGTCGATCAGCAGCACGATCAGGTGCACGTCCGGGTGGTTGGTCGTGATCGCGGTGGCGACCTGCTGCATCATCATCGTCTTGCCCGCCTTGGGCTGGGAGACGATCAGCGAGCGCTGGCCCTTGCCCTGCGGCGCCATCAGGTCGAGGATGCGGCCGGTGATGTCCTCGGTCGACCCGTCGCCACGCTCCAGGCGGAAGCGCCGGCGCGGGAACAGCGGGGTGAGGTTCTCGAACAGGGTCTTGTTCTTGCTCGCCTCGAGCGGCTCGCCGTTGATGGTGTCCACCACCGACAGGGCGAAGTAGCGCTCGCCGTCCTTGGGCCAGCGGATGCGGCCGGACAGGTGGTCGCCGGTACGCAGGTTGAAGCGGCGGATCTGGCTGGGCGAGATGTAGGTGTCGTCCGGGCCGGCCAGGTAGCTGGCCTCGGCCGCGCGCAGGAAGCCGAAGCCGTCCGGCAGGATCTCCAGCACGCCGTCGGCCTGCACGCCCTCGCCGTGGCGGGTCAGTACCTTGAGCAGGGCGAAGATCACGTCCTGCTTGCGCGCGCGGGCCACGCCCTCGTGGATGTTCAGCTGCTCGGCGATCTCCAGCAGCTTGTGCGCCGGCATGCGCTTGAGGTCGCCCAGCGAGTACTGGGGGAAGCCTTCCGGCACGCTGGGATGCGGACGCGGGACGTGCGGCTGGTTCTGGGCGCCGTCGTCCTGCATGCCGCCGTCGTCGCGGAAGCGCTCGCGCTGGCGATCGCGGCGGTTGCGGAAGCGGTCGCGACGGTTGCGGCCGCCTTCGCGGTCGCCGTCGTTGCCGTTCTGGCCACCATTCTGGCCGCCGTTCTGGTTATTGGGGTTCTGCTGGCCACCCTGCTGGCCGCCGCCCTGCTGGGCAGGCGCGTCCTGGGTGTCCTTCGGCTTGCCCTGGCCGGCGCCCTGGGGGGCGGGGGCGCTGGCAGCCGGCGCGGACTCGCCGCCGGACGGCGCCGAAGGCATCGGCAGCGCAGCCTGGACCGGCGGGGTCGCGGGAGTGGATTCGGAGGCGGGGGAAGCGGCTTCGGCGGGCTTGGCCACACGCTTGCGCGCGCGCTTCTCGGCGGGTGCGTCGTCGCTCCCGGGCGCTTCAGGCTGGGTGTTCTCGGACAAGACTGGAATTCCTCGCTGGCAGATGCGAGCGCCCGGAAGCGGGCGGATGACTCGATTGGGTGGGGTGCGCCGGCGTCGTGGGCCCTCGGGGGCCATCTCGCTTTGCGGCGGTACGGCGGTCGCGCAGGACGACCGGACCCGCCGACACTAGCACCAGCGTCCCGGCGGCGGCAAGCGCCGCCAGGGACTGGTGGGGCCACGTTCAGGCCCCGGGGCCAGGCAGGCTGCTGGGCCTGCCCGGCGGGCGGCCTCAGGCCGCCAGGGTCTTGTCGATCATCTGGGTCAGCTGGCCCTTGCCGACGGCACCGACCTGGGTCGCCTGGACCTGGCCGTCCTTGAACAGGAGCAGCATCGGGATCGAGCGCACGTGGTACTTGATCGCCGTGGCACGGTTCTGGTCGATGTTGACCTTGGCCACCTTGACCTTGCCGTCGTAGGCGTCGGCCAGCTCGTCGATGATCGGCGAGATCATCTTGCAGGGGCCGCACCACTCGGCCCAGAAGTCCACCAGCACCGGTTCCTGGGATTGCAGCACGGCGCTGTCGAAATCGGCATCGCCGATATGCATCACCTTGTCGTTCACTTGTGTCTCCGCGGGTTTGCGAACCGCCCTCCACGGGGCAGGGGGCAGCTTAGGGTAAACTGGGGCGTTCCGCGGAGATGTCAAGTGGGTTACACCGTCCCACCGACTGCCGCGCGGCCCGGCGCCGGCGCAGTGTGCGGCGGCCGGGAACGTATTTGCAAGGCCGCCAAAGGCCGCCTGCCCGGACACGCTGGGACAGGCCACATGAAGACTGGATGATGAGCGACAAGCCGCTGACCGATGTGACTTTTTCCTCCTTCGACCTGCACCCGGAGCTGTTGGCCGGGCTCGAGTCGGCGGGCTTTACCCGTTGCACCCCCATCCAGGCGTTGACCCTGCCGGTGGCCCTCCGCGGCGGCGACGTCGCCGGCCAGGCCCAGACCGGCACCGGCAAGACCCTGGCCTTCCTGGTCGCGGTGATGAACCGCCTGCTGACCCGCCCGGCGCTGGCCGAGCGCAAGCCGGAAGACCCGCGCGCCCTGATCCTGGCCCCGACCCGAGAGCTGGCGATCCAGATCCACAAGGACGCGGTCAAGTTCGGTTCCCAGCTGGGGCTGCGCTTCGCACTGGTCTACGGCGGCGTGGACTACGACAAGCAGCGCGAGCTGCTGCAGCAGGGCGTGGACGTGATCATCGCCACCCCCGGCCGCCTGATCGACTACGTCAAGCAGCACAAGGTGGTCTCGCTGCACGCCTGCGAGATGTGCGTGCTGGACGAGGCCGACCGCATGTTCGACCTCGGCTTCATCAAGGACATCCGCTTCCTGCTGCGGCGCATGCCGGTGCGCACCGAGCGCCAGACCCTGCTGTTCTCGGCCACCCTCAGCCACCGCGTGCTGGAGCTGGCCTACGAGCACATGAACGAGCCGGAGAAGCTGGTGGTCGAGACCGAGACCATCACCGCCGCGCGCGTGCGCCAGCGCCTGTACTACCCCTCCGACGAGGAGAAGCTGCCGCTGCTGCTGGGCCTGCTGTCGCGCAGCGAGGGCGCCCGCACCATGGTGTTCGTCAACACCAAGGTGTTCGTCGAGCGCGTGGCCCGCGCGCTGGAGAAGGCCGGCTACCGGGTCGGCGTGCTCTCCGGCGACGTGCCGCAGAAGAAGCGCGAGACCCTGCTCAACCGCTTCCAGAAGGGCCAGCTGGAGATCCTGGTCGCCACCGACGTGGCCGCCCGCGGCCTGCACATCGACGGCATCAAGTACGTCTACAACTACGACCTGCCGTTCGACGCCGAGGACTACGTCCACCGCATCGGCCGCACCGCGCGCCTGGGCGAGGAGGGCGATGCGATCAGCTTCGCCTGCGAGCGCTACGCGATGAGCCTGCCGGACATCGAGGCCTACATCGAGCAGAAGATTCCCTCCGAGCCGGTCACCGCCGAGCTGCTGACCCCGCTGCCGCGCCCGGAGCGGGTGCGCGCCGAAGGCGACGAGGGCGAGGACGAGAGTATCGGCCAGATCTTCCGCGAGGCCCGCGAGCAGCGCGCCGCCGACGAGGAACGCCGCGGTGGCGGCCGTTCGCGTGGCGGCCGCAGCGGCTCCGGCAGTGGTGGTGGCCGTAGCGGCGAGCGTCGCGAAGGCGAGCGCCGTCCGCGCCGCAAGCCGCAGGGCGAGGGCGCTGCCCCCACCGCCGCTGGCGAGGCCCAGGCCGTCGCTCCGGCCGCCGCCGTGGCCGAGGCCCCGCGCGCCGCGCAGGCTCCGGCCGCCGGGTCCGCGCCGGCTGCCGAGGGCGAGCGCGGCCCGCGCAAGCGTCGCCGCCGCCGCAAGGGCAAGCCGGTCGATGGCGCCGCCGCGCCGGCCGCCGCCGACCAGGCCAATCCGTCGGCCGTGCCGGCGATCCGCCAGTCGGCTCCGTCCAACCGAGGCGGCGCCCAGGCGCAGCCCAGGGACGCCGGCAAGCGCGAGTCGCTGCTGGGCCGCATCGGCCGCAAGCTGCGTTCGCTGGTCGGCGGCTGACCCCGCGCGCCCGCAAGGGCGCCAATCGCGTTGCCCCCGTATCCCCGGTCGTGGCCGCCACGTCCGGGGATACGTGCATCTGGAGCGACGATTCCTGCGGCCGTCGCCGCCACGGTCGCTTCGCCGTGCGCGCCCCCGCATAATCGCGGCATGACCGTCCTGCGATTCGAAAACGTCAGCAAGCAGTACCCGGGGGGGCACCAGGCACTGGTCGACGTCAGCTTCGCCGTGGACGAAGGCGAGATGCTGTTCGTCACCGGCCATTCCGGCGCCGGCAAGAGCACCCTGCTCAAGCTCATCCACCTGTCCGAGCGGCCCAGCCGCGGCGCGGTCCTGCTGGGCGAGCGCAACCTGCAGCGCGTGCGCGGCGGCAAGGTCGCCCTGCACCGGCGCCAGGTCGGCGTGGTCTACCAGGACCATCGCCTGCTGACCGACCGCACCGTGGGCGAGAACGTGGCCCTGCCGCTGATCCTGCGCGGCACCCGCCGCGCCGAGATCGGCAAGCGGGTGCGCTCGGTGCTCGAGCGCATGGGCCTGGGCCACCGCGAGAAGGCGCTGCCGACCCAGCTGTCGGCCGGCGAGCAGCAGCGCGTCGGCATCGCCCGGGCGATCATCGCCGAGCCGCCGCTGCTGGTGGCCGACGAACCGACCGGCAACCTCGACCCGACCCTGGCCGCCGAGATCATGGAGCTGTTCGCCGGCCTGCCCGAGCGCGGCACCAGCGTGCTGGTGGTCAGCCACGACCTGGCCCTGCTCAAGCGCATGCGCAAGCGCGTGCTGGTGCTGGACCACGGCCGCCTGGTCGACGACATCTCCCCGCAGGACCTGGCCGAATGAGTACCGCGAAGAAGGCGACCGCCCCCTCCGCGCCCTCGCGCCTGCGCGTGTGGTTCGACCAGCACCTGCACAGCCTGGCCTTCAGCGCCGGCCGCGCCGCGGGCAAGCCGTGGGCGACCCTGCTGACCATCGCGGTGATGGGCATGGCCCTGGCACTGCCGCTGGGCCTGTCGATCGTGATGGACAACCTGCGCCACTTCGCCGGCAGCGTGCAGCAGTCGCGCGAGATCAACCTGTTCCTCAGGCAGGACGTGGCCCCGCCGGCCGCGGCCCTGGTCGCGGAGAAGCTGCGCGCCCGCGCCGACGTGGCCTCGGTCGATGTGCGCGCGCCGGAGCAGGGCCTGGCCGAGCTGCGCGAGGCCGGGCTGGGCGAGGCGATCGACGCGCTCGGCGACAACCCGCTGCCGACCCTGCTGGTGGTGACTCCCACCGGCCAGGGCGACGAGTCGCGCCTGGCGACCGAGCTCGAGGCGATGCCGCAGGCCGACCTGGTCCAGCACGACGCGCTCTGGCGCCAGCGCCTGGATGCCTGGCTGCGCTTCGGCCAGCGCGTGGTCCAGGTGCTGTCGGTGCTGCTGGGCCTGGGCGCGCTGCTGGTGGTGGGCAACACCGTGCGCCTGGACATCCAGTCGCGGCGCGAGGAGATCGGCGTGCTGCAGCTGCTCGGCGCCAGCGATGGGTTCATCCGCCGTCCGTTCCTCTACCTCGGTGCCTGGTACGGCCTCGGTGCCGGCGTGGTCGCGCTGGCGCTGATCGGCGGCGCCGGTGCCGCCCTGGGCGGGCCGCTGGCCGCGCTCAGCGAGAGCTATGGCAGCCACTTCGCCTTGAAGGGACTGGATGCCCTGCACTCGTCGATGGTATTGGTGGGCACCGTTCTCATGGGGTGGCTGGGGGCCTGGGCGGTCACCGGTCATTTCCTGCGCCAGACCCGTCCCACGGAGACCTGATGGCCTCGCACGACCTGAAGTACCTGATCAGCGACAACCCCAGGGTGATGGTCGCCGATGGATCCAAGCTGGTCCGCAAACTGATCGCCGATGTCCTGGTGCGCGACCTGCCGGGCGTGGAGGTCGTGGGCTGCTCCAGCATCGAGGAGGCACGCCAGGCGCTGGAGGACGGACCGGTCAACCTGGTCACCACCGCGCTTTCGCTGCCCGACGGCGACGGCATGGAGCTGGCACGCAGCGTGCGCGCCGCGGCCCAGGCCTACGTGCCGATCATCGTGGTCTCCGGCGACGCCCAGCAGCACCTGGTCGAGCGCCGCTTCACCGAATACGTCACCGACTACTTCGACAAGTCGCTGGGGCACGAGGCGCTGGCCGAGTTCATCAGCGGCTACGTGCAGCCGCAGCCGATCCCCGGCGCGCGCGTTCTCTACATCGAGGACAGCCGGGTGGTGGCCGAGGCCACCAAGCGCATGCTCGAGCGCCAGCAGCTGGAAGTGGTGCACGTGCTCACCGCCGAGGAGGCGTTCGCGCTGCTGACCGCCGAGTCGCTGGGCCGGGTGCCGCGCATCGACCTGGTCCTGACCGACGTCACCCTCAAGGGCGAGCTGAGCGGCCGCGACGTGGTCGAGCGCATCCGCATCGACTTCGACTACGGCAAGCGCCGCCTGCCGGTGCTGGTGATGACCGGCGACGCCAACCGCCACAACCAGTCCGGGCTGCTGCGCGCCGGCGCCAACGACCTGGTGCAGAAGCCGATCGAGGAGCGCCTGCTGGTCACCAAGGTGCTGTTCCAGCTGCGCCTGGCGCGGCTGGAGGAGCGCTAGGCCGCGCCTGGCGGCCGCGGCGCTGGAACCGGGCATGGCAGGGGAACCCGTCATCCGCCTCGAGCCTTCGTGGAAGGCGCGCATCGGCGACTGGCTGCTGCGTCCGGAGATGCGCGAGCTGTCGGCGTTCCTGCGCCAGCGCAAGGCCGCCGGGGCCCAGGTCTATCCGCCGGGCCCGCGCCTGTTCGCCGCCTTCGATGCCACCCCGTTCGACCAGGTCAAGGTGGTGATCCTCGGCCAGGACCCGTACCACGGGCCCGGCCAGGCCCATGGCCTGTGCTTCTCGGTGCTGCCGGGGGTGCCGGTGCCGCCGTCGCTGGAGAACATCTTCAAGGAGATCGGCACCGAGCTGGGGCTGCCGCGGCCGGACCATGGCTGCCTGCTGCCCTGGGCCCGGCGCGGGGTGCTGCTGCTCAACGCGGTGCTGTCGGTCGAGCAGGGCAAGGCCGGCGCCCACCAGGGCAAGGGCTGGGAAGGCTTCACCGACCACGCCATCGAGACCCTGGCCCGCGAGCGCGAGGGCCTGGTGTTCATGCTCTGGGGCAGCTACGCCCAGGCCAAGGGCCGGATCATCGACTCGCGCCGGCACCGGGTGCTGAAGGCGCCGCACCCCTCGCCGCTGTCCGCATATCGAGGCTTCTTCGGCTGCGGCCACTTCACTGCCGCCAACGAGTACCTGGCCCGCCGCGGCCAGGCGCCGGTGGACTGGTCGTTGCCGCCGCGGGCGGAAGTGGAGGCCATGCTGGCCGAACACGCTGTACAGATAGAACGATAAGTGTTCTGACGGCCTGTTTATTGCGCGGGCGTTATCAATCATGCTGTCGGCCATCGGAACCCAGCCTTGGGTTCCGCCACGAGGTCGCCATGCACCATCTATATGTCCTGCTTGCCCGCATCGCCCTGTCGCTGGTGCTTGCCGCCGACGGCTGGGAGCGGCTGGCCGCTGGCGGGTCGGGCCTGGCCCTGCTGATGCCGGCCCTGCAGCTGCTGGCGTCGGCCGCCCTGCTGGCCGGCGCCTGGTCGCGCACGGCGGCCCTGCTGCTGGCCGCGCTGGTCCTGGTGCCCGCGCTTGCGTTGCTGGACATGGCCGGACCAGAGCAGGTGCTCTGGCTGGGCTGGAGCCTGCTGCTGGGCGGTGGCCTGGTGCTGCTGGCAGCGCAGGGCGCCGGCGATTTCAGCTTCGATGCCTGGCGGCGCGACCGCGCCGACAGGTCGAACGACACCCACATGACCCCCGGAGGTGCCCTGTGATCACCAAGCGACCCGCCGCCGAGCGCGGCCACGCCAACCACGGCTGGCTGGATTCATGGCACAGCTTCTCCTTCGCCGGGTACTTCGACCCGGAGCACGTGCACTGGGGTCCGCTGCGGGTGATCAACGAGGACCGGGTCGCCGGCGGCCAGGGCTTCGGCACCCACGGCCACCAGGACATGGAGATCATCAGCTACGTGCTGGAGGGCGCGCTTGCCCACCGCGATTCGATGGGCAATGTCGAGCGGATCCTGCCGGGCGAGGTGCAGCGCATGAGCGCCGGCACCGGCGTGACCCACTCGGAGTTCAACCCGGAGCCGGACCGTGCCACCCATTTCCTGCAGATCTGGATCCTGCCCGAGCGCACCGGGATCACCCCGGGCTACGAGCAGAAGCGCTTCGACCCGGCCGAAAAGCGCGGTCGCCTGCGCCTGGTGGTTTCGCCCGACGGTGCCGACGGCTCGCTGAAGATGCACCAGGACGCCCGGCTGTATGCCGGCCTGTTCGACGGTTCCGAGCAGGCCCGCCTGGCCCTGGCTCCGGGCCGGCTGGCCTACGTCCACCTGGTCCGCGGCGCGGCCACGGTCAATGGCCAGCGCCTTGGGGCGGGCGATGCCCTGCGCTACCGGGACGAGGCCGAGGTCTTGATCGGGGCCGGCGAGGACGCCGAAGTGCTGGTGTTCGACCTGCCGGCGCTGCCGGGCCAGTAAGTTCCAGGCGGCCCGGGAACCCGTGGCCGGCCGCGAGGGTCACATGCCTGTCGCGGCCCCTGCGCGACAACGACAATAGGCGCCTCGGATGGGCAAGTGCCAAGCTGCTGTTTTCCTTGCGATTTCCTGAACAGGGGTCGTTCCGCTACCGCAATGCCGGGGAACCAAATCCGGCGTTAGCAGTCCAACCCACCGATTGCTAAGATGCCAGACATGACCCAGACCATCCGTTCCACCCAGCTCGTCGCCAACAACCTGCCGGTCCCCAGCCCCCTCGGGTCGCTGGAGGCCTACATCGGCGCCGTGCACCAGATCCCGGTGCTGAGCGTCGAGGAGGAACAGGCCCTTGCCCGCCGCTACCGCGACCAGGAAGACCTGGACGCCGCCCGCGAGCTGGTGCACTCGCACCTGCGCTTCGTGGTGCACGTGGCCCGCGGCTACAACGGCTACGGACTGCAGCTGGGTGACCTGATCCAGGAAGGCAACATCGGCCTGATGAAGGCGGTCAAGCGCTTCGACCCGGACCTGGGCGTGCGCCTGGTCAGCTTCGCCGTGCACTGGATCCGCGCCGAGATCCACGAGTTCATCCTCAAGAACTGGCGCATCGTCAAGGTCGCCACGACCAAGGCCCAGCGCAAGCTGTTCTTCAACCTGCGCAAGGCCAAGACCCGCCTGGGTTGGATGAACGCCGCCGAGGTCAGCGCCGTGGCGAAGGACCTCAACGTGTCCGAGCGCGAGGTGCTGGAGATGGAGTCGCGGCTGTCCGGTCGCGACATCGGCTTCGACGCCCCGGCCGACGAGGACGAGGAGCACGCGCCGCCGTCGCCGGCCGCCTACCTGGTCTCGATGGACGAGGATCCGTCGCAGGCGCTGGAGCGCGAGGACAGCGAGGGCCACAAGCTCGACCTGCTGCGCGACGGCCTCGCCAGCCTGGATGCGCGTTCGCGCGACATCATCGCCCGCCGCTGGCTGGACGACGAGAGCAAGGTGACCCTGCAGGAGCTGGCCGACGAGTACGGCGTCTCCGCCGAGCGCATCCGCCAGATCGAGGCGAATGCCATGAAGAAGATGCGCGCGCTGCTGGCGGCCTGAAGCCTCCACCAGCGCGCGTCACGGACGGCCCGGGTTTTCCCGGGCCGTTTTGTTTGTGCGGCCCGTGGCCCCGGCATGACACCGCCGCAGCCCGCTGCGATGCTTGCCCCGTACCTCCTGGACCTGACGCGCCGTGAGCCTGCTCCTGCTGCTGTTCGACCTGCTCGGCACCTTCGTGTTCGCCCTCAGCGGCGGCACCCTCGCGGTGCGTTACCGGCTGGACGTGTTCGGGGTGCTGGTCCTGTCCTGCGCGGCGGCGGTATCCGGCGGCCTGGCGCGCGACGTGCTGATCGGCGCGCAGCCGCCGGCGGCGCTGGCCGACTGGCGCTACCTGGCCGTGGCCATGCTCGCCGGCGTGGTGACCTTCTACCGCCACGAGACCATCGAGCGCATGCGCAACCCGGTGCAGGTGTTCGACGGCGCCGGGCTGGCGCTGTTCGCGGTGCTGGGTACCAGCAAGGCGCTGGACTACGGACTCTCGCCATTCGCCGCGACCCTGCTGGGCATGCTCAGCGGCATCGGCGGTGGCGTGGCCCGCGACGTGCTGGTGGCGCGCATCCCGGTGGTGCTCAAGGCCGAGCTGTACGCGGTGGCGGCCCTGGTTGGTGGCGGCGTGGTCGCGCTGGCCGACGTGTTCGACCTGCCACGCACGCCGGCGATGGCGGTTGGCGCGCTGGTCTGCTTCGGCCTGCGCTACATGGCGATCCGCCACGGCTGGCACCTCCCGGCCGCGCACCTGCCGGACGACCGCAACTGAGGATCGCTATGGCGGTGGCGGCGCGTCGCGTGCGCTGCCGGGCTCGCGGCCCAGGATGATCCGCGCCGCGCGCTGGTAGCTCCAGTAGGCCCAGGCCCAGTTGAGCAGTACCACCAGGCGGTTGCGGAAGCCGATCAGGAAGAACACGTGCGCGGCCAGCCAGAACCACCAGGCCAGCACGCCCGAGAGCCGGATGCCGTGAATGTCGACCACCGCGGCCATGCGCCCGATCGTGGCCAGGTTGCCGAAGTCGCGGTAGCGGAACGGCCGCGCCGGCGCGCCCTGCAGCCGCGCCTGGATCGCGCGGGCGACATGCCGGCCCATCTGCTTGGCCGCCGGCGCCACGCCCGGCACCGGCGAACCGTCGGCTTGTTCCACCGCGGCCAGGTCGCCGCCGACGAAGATTTCCGGATGCCCGGGCACCGACAGGTCCGGTTCGACCGGCACGCGCCCGGCGCGGTCGAGCGGCACGCCCAGCGAACGCGCCAGCGGCGAGGCGGCAACGCCGGCGGCCCAGACGATGGTGCGCGAATGCACGTAGGTGTCGCCAAGGCGGTAGCCGCCGGCATTGATGTCGGTCACCGGCACGCCGGTGCTGACTTCCACGCCCAGTTTCTCCAGCTGGCGCCGAGCCTTCTCCGACAGGTCTTCGGGGAAGGACGCGAGCACACGCGGTCCGGCCTCGATCAGGCGCACGCGCGCGGTGGCCGGGTTGATGTTGCGGAACTGGTCGCGCAGGGTATGGCGCGCGATCTCGGCCAGGGTGCCGGCCAGCTCCACGCCGGTCGGCCCGCCGCCGACGATGGCGAACTCCAGCCAGGCCGCGCGCTCGGCCGGATCGTCGCAGGCCTCGGCGCGCTCGAACGCCAGCAGCAGCTTGCGCCGCAGTTCCAGCGCGTCGTCCAGCGACTTCAGCCCGGGCGCGTGCTGCGCCCATTGTTCGTTGCCGAAGTAGGCATGGGTCGCGCCGGTGGCCAGCAGCAGGTAGTCGTAATGCAACGCCTTGCCGTCGGCCAGCGTGGCCGTGCGCGCCTGCGGATCGATCGCCTCCACTTCGCCCAGGCGGATCCCGACGTTGCGCTGCCGGCGCAGGATATGGCGCAGCGGGGCCGCGATATCCGGCGCGGAAAGCCCGGCCGTCGCCACCTGGTAGAGCAGGGGCTGGAACAGGTGGTGGTTGCTGCGGTCGACGAGGGTGATGCGCAGCGGCGACCAGGCCAGCGCGCGGGTGGCCCAGAGCCCGGCGAAGCCGCCTCCGATCACGACCAGGTGCGGGCGATCGGGACGGGCTGCGCTCATCGGGGACTCCAGTCGGTCGGGTTGGTCAGGCGGGGTCTTCGTCGATGCGCGAATGCCGCCGGGTATCGGGCATCCACAGGTAGACCAGCAGCGAGCATGCAATGCAGGCGGTGACGTACCAGTAGAAGCCGCGCTCGATGCCGTGCTGCTTGAACCACAGGGCGATGTATTCGGCGCTGCCGCCGAAGATCGCCACCGTCAGCGCGTAGGGCAGGCCCACGCCCAGGGCGCGGATCTCCACCGGGAACAGCTCGGCCTTCACCACCGCATTGATCGCGGTGTAGCCGCTGACCACGACCAGCGCCAGCAGCACCAGCCAGAACGCCTCGCCGGCGGTCTGCACATCCTGCAGGCGGTCGAGGATCGGCACGGTGAGCAGGGTGCCGAGCACGCCGAAGGCGATCAGCACCGGTCGCCGGCCGACGCGGTCGGACAGCGCGCCCACCAGCGGCTGCAGCAGCATGTACACGAACAGCGTGCCGGCATTGACCCGCGCCGCGCTCTCGCTGGGAAGGCCGGCGCTGTTGACCAGGAACTTGTGCACGTAGGTCGTGTACGTATAGAAGGCCAGGGTGCCGCCCATGGTCAGGCCGACCACGCTCAGCAGCGCACGCGGGTGCCGTAGCAGCAGGCGCAACGTGCCCTGGCGGCGCTGGTGCGCCGGCGAGCCGTCGGCCTCGCTGCGCACGAACGACTCGGTCTCCAGCATGGTCCGCCGCAGCCACATCGCCACGAGCGCGGCCAGGGCACCGATCGCGAACGGAATGCGCCAGCCCCAGGCGCGCAGCTGTTCGGCATCGAGCAGCGCCTGCAGCGCCAGCAGCACGCCAAGCGCCAGCAGGTGGCCCATCACCAGGGTCACGTACTGGAAACTGGACCAGAAGCCGCGGTGTTCGCGGCTGGCCATCTCGCTGAGATAGGTCGCCGAGGTGCCGTACTCGCCGCCGACCGACAGGCCCTGCAGCAGCCGCGCCAGCACCAGCAGCACAGGCGCGGCGATGCCGATGCTCGCGTAGCCCGGGGTGAGCGCGATCAGCAGCGAGCCGCTGCACATCATCCATACCGAAAGCAGCAGCGCCGCCTTGCGCCCGTGGCGGTCGGCATAGCGTCCCAGCAGCCACCCGCCCAGCGGGCGCATCAGGAAGCCGACGGCGAAGATGGCCGCGGTCTTCAGCAGCTGGCTGGTGCGGTCGCCGCCGGGGAAGAACACCTCGGCGAAGTACAGCGAGAACGCCGCGTAGACGTACCAGTCGTACCACTCCACCAGGTTGCCGACCGAGCCGCTGAAGATGCTGCGCAGGCGCCGGGCGGGGGTGAGTTCACGGGTCACGGCCATGGGCCGATGATGGCATGGGCCGCGGCCCGGTGTCGGCGACGCGGCGACGGGTCGTGTGCCAGACTCCCGGCATCATCCAGAGGTACCGCCATGGCCGAACCCGAAAAGCGCATCGCCCTGCTGATCGACGCCGACAACGCGCCGGCGTCGAAGATCGACCTGGTGCTGGCCGAGGTCGCCCGCCACGGCGTGGCCAACGTCCGCCGCGCCTACGGCAACTGGAAGAGCCCCAACCTCAAGGGCTGGGAAGCGGTGCTGCACGAATACGCGATCCGCCCGATCCAGCAGTTCGCCTATTCCAGCGGCAAGAACGCCTCGGACATGGCTATGGTGATCGACGCCATGGACCTGCTGTACGCGCGCAACCTCGACGGCTTCGCCATCGTCTCCAGCGACGCGGACTTCACCCCGCTGGTGATGCGCCTGCTGACCGACGGCATGAAGGTCTACGGCTTCGGCGAGAAGAAGACGCCGTCGCCCTTCGTCAATGCCTGCTCCAAGTTCACCTACGTCGAGGCGCTGGGCCGGCCGGCTGCCGACAGCGAACAGTCGGGCAGCACCACGCCGAAGGACGCGCAGGAGCTGCGCAACGACGCGCGCCTGGTGCAGATGCTGCGCAGCGCGGTGGACGCCGGCAGCGGCGACGACGGCTGGACCCGGCTGGACGTGGTCGGCAGCCAGATCGGCAACCAGGCCTCGTTCGATCCGCGCAACTACGGGTACCGCAAGCTCAGCGACCTGGTGAAGGCCACCGCGCTGTTCGAGATGCGCGAGGAGGGCAAGACCCTGTGGGTGCGCGAGAAGCCCAGGCGCCGCGCCCCGGCGAAGAAGAAGGCCGGCTGACCAGCGCGGTCACGCCGCACGCGGGAACCATGGGCCGCCGCGGCGGTCAGTCATGCCGGTGCAGGACGCCGGAGACGGACATCCATGGAAGCCACGCAGGGAAGCCCGCGGCATGCCACGCACGCCGGTGACGAGGAGCCGCCGCAATGGCGCTGGCTGGCCATGGCGCTGGCGGTGGCGGTGCATGGCCCGATCGTGCTGCTGCTTTCCAGCGGCCGGGGAGGCGAGGACACGACGCCGCGTGAACCGCTGGAGCGGATGCGGATCAGCTGGTCCGAACGTCCGCGGCCGCGGGCGGCCATCCCGCCAATCAAAGCGGAGGCTGCCCCCGGGCCTTCGCCTGCGGCGGCTGTTGCAACCACGGGGCAGACGGCCATTGCAGCCCCGGAGCCGTCCCGGGTACCAGCCTTGAGCCTCGACCTGCCCGAGGGGTGGCTCATGCGACAGCCCGGCGGGAATGGCGGCGACGACAACTTCCGTCGCGACCTGTTCGCGCATGGCGACGCGGATCCGTTCGTGCCGCCCAGCCATCTTCCCGGACTGCGGATGCAGGACAGCTCGTTCGGCGGCCGCATGCAGGAGGCCGCCAGGCGCAAGGCGTGCGGGGAACTCCGCGGCGCATTGAGTGCGAAACCCGAGAGTACCGAGGCGATCGTCGCCAGCATGAAGCGCTGGAAGTGCCGGATGTAGCCGCTGCTCAGTACAGGTCCACCGGATCCACGTCCAGCGACCAGCGCGTGCGCCGCGCCTCGGGCAGTGCGTAAAGCCCCGGCAGCGCGGCATCCAGGCACGCATGCAGCGCGCCACGCCGCGGCGAGGAGACCAGCAGTTGCATGCGGTAGTGGCCGGCGCGGCGCGGCATCGGCGCGGTGATCGGGCCGTGCAGCTCCACCTCCGGCGCCTTGCCGCCGGCGCAGGCCGCATCCTCCAGCGCATGCCGCGCGGCGCGCAGGAAGGCCGAGGCTGCTTCGACCTGGCTGGCTTCGGCACGCAGCATCGCCAGGTGCGCATACGGCGGGAAAGACGCCGCCTCGCGCTGGACCAGCTCCGCCGCGGCGAAGGATTCGTAGCCGCCGTTGATCAGCGCGTGCAGCAGCGGGTGGTCGGGATGGTGGGTCTGCCACCACACCTCGCCGGGCTTGCGCGCACGGCCTGCGCGGCCGGCCACCTGCACCAGCAGCTGGGCCAGCTTCTCGCCGCCGCGGAAGTCGGAGGAGAACAGGCCCTCGTCCACGCCGACCACGACCACCCGGGTGAGGTTGGGCAGGTCGTGGCCCTTGGCCAGGATCTGGGTGCCGACCAGGATGCCGGGCCTGTCGCCGAGCTGGGCCAGCAGCTTCTGCAGGCCCTCGCGGCGCGCGGTGGTGCCGCGGTCGATGCGCAGCACCGGCCAGCCGGCGAAGCGCTCGGCCAGCAGTTCCTCCAGGCGCTCGGTGCCGACGCCCTGCGGCTGCAGGGCCAGGCTGGCGCAGTCCGGGCAGGCCAGCGGGCGCGGCTGGCGGTGGCCGCAGTGGTGGCAGACCAGGCGTCCGCCACCCGCATGCACGGTCAGCGGCGTGGACTGCACCTCGGTACTGCAGCGCGGGCAGTGCGCGCTCCAGCCGCAGTCGTGGCACAGCAGCACCGGCGCATAGCCGCGGCGGTTCTTGAACACCAGCACCTGGCCGCCGTCCTTGAGCGCGGCCTCGACCATCTGCAGGGTCTCCGGCGCCAGCCCGGCCTGCAGCGGGCGCTTGCGCACGTCGAGGATGCGTACGCTCGGCGGGCGCGCATCGCCGGCACGACGACGCAGGCGCAGGTAGCCGTAGCGCCCGGCGCAGGCGTTGTGCAGGGTTTCCAGCGAGGGCGTGGCGCTGCCCAGCAGCACCGGCACGTCCAGCGCCTTGCCACGCACCAGGGCGAAGTCGCGGGCGTGGTAGCGGATGCCGTCCTGCTGCTTGTAGCTGCCGTCGTGTTCCTCGTCGACCACGATCAGCCCGGCTTGCGGCAGCGGGGTGAACACCGCCGAGCGGGTGCCGACGATCACCCGCGCCTCGCCGCGCCAGGCCGCCGCCCAGACCCGGGCGCGCTCGCCATCGGCGAGCCCGGAGTGCAGCGCATGCACAGGCACGCCCAGGCGGGCGCGGAAGCGGGCCAGGGTTTGCGGCGTCAGTCCGATCTCGGGCACCAGCACCAGCGCCTGGCGGCCGCGCGCCAGGCAGTCGGCGATGGCATGCAGGTAGACCTCGGTCTTGCCACTGCCGGTGACGCCTTCCAGCAGCACCGGGCTGAAGCCGCTGGCGGCGCGCAGGGTGGCGATCGCCTCCTCCTGCTCGGGATTGGGCACCGGACCGGGTTGCGGCGCCGGGGCCACCGCGCTGGCCGGCACCGCGACCCGCTCGGCGAAGCCGCGCTTGAGCAGGGAGCGCGCAGCCTCGCGCCACTCGTCCAGCTCCAGCGCCAGCCGGTCCTCGTCCACCGGGCCGTCCCCGAGCAGGCTGGCCAGCCGCTGCGGACGGGTGCCGCTGCGCAGGCCGGCCAGGCCGGTGCGCCCGGCCTCGGTCAGCTGCCAGGCCCAGGCATGGGTTTCCGGCAGCGGCTCCCCGGCACGCAGCACGCTGGGCAGGGCGGTGGCGAACACCTCGCCCAGCGGGGCATGGGTGTAGCGGCCAAGCCAGCGCAGCGAATCCAGCAGCTCGCCGTGCAGCAGCGGCTGCGGGTCCAGGAAGGCCAGGGCCTGGCGCAGGCCATCGCCGACCTCGGCCGGCCCGCTGCCGACCACCACGCCCACCAGCTCGCGCTGGCCGAACGGCACCCGCACCCGCCGGCCCACGTCCGTGGCCGCCGGCGTCTCGCCGGACGGAGGCAGGTAGTCGAACAGGCGCGGCAGGGGCACGGGCAGGGCGACCCGGAGGCACGCCGCCGTGGAAGCGGTTGGGGGCATGACAGGAAGTCTAAGGCCCGGCCGCGGCGGACGGGATTGCTGTCCTGCGGCGGATTGCTATCGGTACCTTTCTAAAGGCCACGTAAACCACCGTCACAGTTGGAGATTCAACCTTATCCACACAAACTGTGGATAAGTTTGTGCATGACGCTGTGGCTTCACGCCGCAAATGCGGCCAGAGCGACGTGCCGCTCAGGTTGGTCAAAAAAACGCCACATGCAAAAAGCAAGAAAAATCAGCCACTTGGTCGTGGAACCAAGGTGAAGGCCAGTGTCAGTCCTGATTGCACGCGGATTTCCAGCAACGTTCTTTGCGCTGTGCACAACCTGATCGGGCGCAAGCCCCGGAAAGACAGGGGGGAGCGCCTGACCGGGCTGTCGTCAAGGCTCGGTTTCGACCGGCTGGCGCATATCATCCCGACCTTCGCCCGCAACCCCGGACCTCCAGTGCAGCACCCCGCAAGCGATGTTCCGCCGGCCCTGGCCGCCTTCCTCAGGGGCAGCGAGCGCCGCGCGTGGGTGTTCCTGTGGCTGCAGGGCGGCGATCCCGAAGCCGCCGACCAGGCCTTGGCCGCGGCCACCCGCGCCTTCCAGGCCGAGGCCGCGCAGCTGCCGATGGCGGACTGGCCGGGGCGCTACTGGCGCCTGCTCGCCGCCTGCCCGCTGGACAGCGGCCGCGGCGAGTGGCCTGGCGAGATCGACCTGCTGGCGACCCCTGCCCCTGCCGACCGCCGTGCCCTGCTGCTGCGCCTGGCCGGTGGGCTGGACGAGCAGCCGGCTGCCGATGCCATGGGTGTGTCGCTGGACACCTACCGCGAGCGCCTGGCCGCGGCCTGCCCGCGCGACGCCCGCGGCGAGGTCGACGCCGCCGCCTGGCACCGTCTGGCCAACGCGATCCAGGTCGCCGCCCGCGAGCTGCCGGAGAGCCGCCTCGAGCGCATCGCCGCCCTGCGTGAAACCGCCTTGGCCGGCCATGGCAGCCCGGAAGTGCCGCCCACGACGGAGCCGGCGCCATCGCCGCGCGCGCGTGCCTCGGCACCGGCGCGGCCGCGCCGGCCGGGCCTGGTGGCCCTGCTGCTGATCCTGCTGGTGGCCGCTGCCACCGGCGGACTGTGGTGGTGGCTCAAGCCGTCGGCCGGTTCGGCGTTGCTGCCGGCACTGGACGAGGAAGAAACCGTCGAAACCGACGACATGCGTGTGCGCGACCGTGGGCCGATCCTGGTCGAGCCCCTGCCCGAGGCCGAGCCACCCGCGGTCGCCGGCGAGCCGGTGCCGCCGGCGCTGGACGAGCCTCCGGCCGACCCCGTGGTCGCGGACCTGGCCCTGCTGTCCTGGTATGCCGCCGGGGCACCGGAGTCGCGGATCGAGCGCGAGGCTGAAGGGGAGGGCGTGCCACCCGCCGCCGTGGTCGATGACCTGTCCGGCTCGCTGGCCGTGCAGGCCTGGCGTGGACTCGATGCCGCCGAGCAGGCCCAGCTGCGCGAGACCGCGGTGCAGTTCGCCGCCTTGCCCGCCGACGGACAGGCCGCGCTGCGCGAGCGTTTTGCCGGGCTGGACGGAATGGAACGCCGCGGCTGGCTGCTGGGCCCGCGCCTGGGCAGCGACTGGCCGCGCCTGCAGCCGTGGCTGGGCCACGTACCCGGGGAGGAGCGCACCCGCCTGCTGGCGGTGCTGCGGGCCATGGACTCCGAACACCGTATCCATCTTGCCGACGTGCTGCGCCGGCAGTCTCCGGCCGGGCGCATCGAGCTGCGCCAGGAACTGCTGGCGATCCCGGCGGAGCGCCGCAAGGCGTGGCTGGAGGAAGCCGCCCGGCGCTGAGCGCCGGCGCGACCAGGCCCCGGTCAGATCCGCGCCAGGCTCAGCAGGAACACCACGGCCACCACCAGGCCGACCAGCACCGAATACACCGGACCGACCCCGATGAAGCGCAGCACCGTCGGCACCCAGCCTTGGGCGTAGACCCGCTTCTGCATCAGCAGCAGGTACGCCGGCATCCACAACCACAGCGCCAGCGACAGCAGCGTCAGGCCGGTGGCGACCAGCGGCACGTAGGCGCCGGTCCAGCGCGAAAGCAGCGCCAGCAGCATCTGCCCGAGCAGGGCCAGGCACAGGAAGGCGTGGCTGAAGAGCGCCACCACCAGGTGCTCCAGGTACAGCCGGCCGCTGCCCAGGTAGGCCAGCTTCAGCAGCAGGGCGAACACCGGCACCAGCAGGAACAGGGCGCTGGGCATGCTGCCCAGGAACGCGTGCTTGAGCAGTTCCGGGTCGTCCTGCAGGCGGGCGACGTTGCGGCGCATGCGCTGGTCCTGGGCTTCGAGCCAGGTGGTGGGTTCCGGCCCGGCGTCCGCCACCGGCCGCGGCGTCGGGGTGCCGCCCAGTTCCCGCACCCGCGCGTCGGCCTGGGCGTGGAGCTCTTCGATGGTGCGGTCGAAGCCGCCGCGCATCGGGCCCATCAGGGGTGGCAGCTGGTCGCGGGCCTCGGCCAGTTCCGCCACGCGCTTTTCGCGCACGCGCTCGACTTCCTCGGCCGTGGTCGCCTGCGCCACGCCCTGGTCGACCATCTGCACCTTCACCGCCGCGTCGCCGCTGCCGTCGTCGCCGAAGTGGATCACGCCGCGGCCGACGAAGAAGGTCAGCACGCACAGCACCACGAACAGGCGCATCGGCGCCACGTACGGCGCGCGCCTGCCGGCCAGGTAGTCCCGGGCCAGCAGGCCCGGGACCAGCAGCTGGCGCAGGGTGCGGAAGATGCGTCCGTCCAGGTGCCAGAACGACTCGAACACCTCCTCCACGGCATGGGCGAAGCTGCGCACCGGGCTGTGCGCATGCTGTCCGCAGAGGTGGCAGTACTCGCCCTGCAGCGGGGTGGAGCAGTTGGCGCAGGCGCCTGGATGGCCTTCGTGCACGGCGTGGTCGGGGGTGGCGGGGGGCGGTTAACATAGCCACCCCGCGGAGCCCGGTGCCAGTGCCCCCGGCACGGCCGCAGCTTCCCAGCGCATCCATGTCTTCCCATTCCCTGCCGGAGCGCCGCTTCGGCCAGGAGCTGCTCGCCACGGTCACCCTCGCCCTGCCACTGGTGCTGGGCCATGTGTCCACCGGGCTGATCGGCTTCGTCGACAACGTCATCGCCGGACGCCACGGCACCCAGACCCTGGCCTCGGTGACGGTCGGTACCGCGCTGCTGTGGCTGCCGATGATGGTGCCGATCGGCACCCTGATCGCGCTGACCGCATCGGTCTCGCAGCTGGACGGCAGCAACCGCCGCGACGCGATCGCGCCGCTGTTCCGCCAGGCGCTGTGGCTGGCGCTGGGCCTGGGCCTGCTGATGTTCGCCTTCCTGACCTTGGCGCCGCTGGGCCTGGCCCGGTTCGGCATCGCCCCGGAGATCGTGCCGGGGGCGATCGCCTTCGCCCATGCGATCCGCTGGGGCGTGCCGGCGCTGATCCTGTTCTTCTGCATGCGTTACCTCAGCGAAGGCCTGCACTGGACCCTGCCGACCATGGTCCTGGGCTTCGCCGGGCTGGGCGTGCTGGCGCCGCTGGGCTATGCGCTGACCTTCGGCGTCGGCCCGCTGCCGGAGATGGGGCCTGCCGGCCTGGGCACGGCCTCGGCGGTGGTGATGTGGCTGCAGGCGCTGTGCTTCGCCGGCTACCTGGCGGTCTCGCGCAGGTTCGCGCCGCTGGGCCTGTTCGCGCGCTTCGATCCGCCGCGCTGGGCCGACATCCGCGGCCTGCTCGCCACCGGCCTGCCGATCGGGGTGACCGTGCTGATGGAGGGCGGGCTGTTCATCGCCACCGCGCTGCTGATCGCGCGCCTGGGCGAGGTGCCGGCGGCCGCGCACCAGATCGCGATCAACGTCTCCGCGTTGTGCTTCATGGTGCCGATGGGCCTGGCCGAGGCGACCACGGTGCGCGTGGGTCGCGCGCTGGGCGCCGGCGACCCGCTGGGCGTGCGTCGCGCCGCGCGTGCCGGCTACACCATCGTCCTGGCCACGCAGGCCTGCTCGGCGCTGGTGATGCTGCTGGGGCACGACGCCATCGTCGCCATCTACACCCGCGACGCCGCGGTCGCCGCGACCGCTTCGGTGCTGCTGCTGTACGCGGCCACCTTCCAGTTCCCGGACGGGATCCAGGTGATGTCCGCCGGCGCCCTGCGCGGCCTGCGCGACACCCGGGTGCCGATGTTCCTGGCCATGGTCTCGTACTGGGGCGTGGGCATGCCGCTGGGCGCCTGGCTGGGGCTGGGCCTGGGCCAGGGTCCGCAGGGCATGTGGACCGGCCTGATCCTGGGCCTCACCACCGCCGCGGTGCTGATGGGCTGGCGCCTGTCCCACAGCCTGCGCCGGCTGCCGCCGCCGGTTGCCGTCCCCGTTGCCGGCACGACCTCCGGCACGGTTACTTAAGTCGCATGAATCCACCGCGCCGCCCGGCTATGCTGCCTCGCGACAATCCCCGAAATGCCGTCCCCCGCTGGAGTGACTGAATGATTCCGCCGCCGCTGCCGCCCCGCCGCAACCCGATCGCCGCCTTCTTCGTGGGGCTGTGGGACGTGATGAACTTCACCCGGCGGTTGATCCTCAACCTGCTGTTCTTCGGGCTGCTGTTCCTGGTCCTCGTCAGCTTCGTGGTTGCCCTCGGCCGTGGCAGCGGTGCCCAGCCGATGAAGGAACGCACCACCCTGGTGCTGGCGCCGCAGGGCCGCCTGGTCGAGCAGTTCAGCACCGATCCGGTCAGCCGCGCGCTGGCCAAGGCGATGGGTTCGCAGGATTCCGGCGAAGTGCAGCTGCGCGACCTGCTGCGCGCGATCGAGGCCGCGCGCGAGGACAAGAACATCGAGCGCGTGCTGCTGCGCCTGGACGGCCTGCAGCCGTCCGGCTACGCCTCGCTGCGCGAGCTGGCCGCGGCGCTGGGCACCCTGCGCGCGTCCGGCAAGCAGGTGGTGGCGTTCTCCGAGAACCTGGGCCAGTCGCAGTACCTGCTGGCGGCGCAGGCCGACGAGGTCTACCTGGACCCGATGGGCAGCCTGCTGCTGCAGGGCATCGGCCGCTACCGCCAGTACTTCCGCCAGGGCCTGCAGGAAAAGCTGGGCGTGGACGTGCACCTGTTCCGCGTCGGCGAGTACAAGTCCGCAGCCGAGCCGTACATCCTCGACGCGGCCTCGGCCGAGTCCAAGGAAGCGGACCTGTACTGGATGAACGACATCTGGAACCGCTACCTGGACGACGTGGCCAAGGCGCGCAAGCTGGACAAGGCCGAGCTGGCCGCGCAGATCGACCAGCTGGCCGCGGGCATCGAGGCCGCTGGCGGCGACATCGCCCGCCATGCCGAACAGCTGAAGCTGGTCGACGGACTGAAGACCCGCGAGGAAGTGCGGGACCTGCTGGTCGAACGCGGCGTTGCCGACGAGGATGACGACCTGGGCTTCCGCAACATCGGCCTGGGTGCCTACCTGCAGCACCTGGACCGCAGCAAGGCCCTGCCGCTGGACAAGCGCCCGCAGGTGGCCGTGGTCGTGGCCGAGGGCGAGATCACCGGCGGCGACCAGCCGGCCGGCACCATCGGCGGCGAGTCGACCTCGGCCCTGCTGCGCCAGGCGCGCGAGGACGAGGACATCAAGGCCGTGGTCCTGCGCGTGGATTCGCCCGGCGGCGAGGTGTTCGCCTCCGAGCAGATCCGCCGCGAGGTCGCGCTGCTGAAGGCCGCCGGCAAGCCGGTGGTGGTGTCGATGGGCGACCTGGCCGCCTCGGGCGGCTACTGGATCAGCATGAATGCCGACCGCATCTATGCCGACCCGTCGACCATCACCGGTTCGATCGGCATCTTCGGCCTGGTCCCGAACTTCACCCGCACCCTGGACAAGATCGGCGTGCACACCGACGGCGTGGGCACCACCCGCTACGCCGGCGCGTTCGACGTGACCCGCCCGCTGGATCCGGAAGTGGGCCGCGTGATCCAGTCGGTGATCAACAAGGGCTATGCCGACTTCATCGGCAAGGTCGCCGACGCCCGCGAGCGCAGCGTCGAGGACATCGACCAGGTCGCCCGCGGCCGCGTGTGGAGCGGCGCGCAGGCGCTGGACCGCGGCCTGGTCGACGCCATGGGCGGGCTGGCCGACGCCATCGCCGACGCCGCCTCGCGCGTGGACCTGGAGGAAGGCAAGTACCGCGTGCGTTACGTCGAGAAGGATCCGTCGCCGTTCGCGCAGTTCCTGGCCGGCATGGCCGGCAGCCGTGTCGCCGCGACCCTGCTGGACGACACCAGCTTCGCCCGCGCGGTGCTGGCGCGGACCATGCCGGAGACCGAGGCGCAGCTGCGCTTCGTCGAGAACGCGGTCAGCGAGCGCGACGGTGCGCCGGTGAAGTCGCTGGCCTACTGCTTCTGCGGCCTGTAAGCCGCCGCACGATGCAGCATCGACGGCCCCGCCCTGGCGGGGCCGTTTTCTTTCCGGCTTCCGCAAGCTTCAGCGCAGGTCTTCGGCGTGCGGGTCGGTCGCCGCCGCGGCCTTCGGCTCTGGCGGACGCTCGGTAGGCGGCGGTTCCGGCCGGCAGGCGGCCAGCGCCAGCAGGCACGCCAGCGCCAATGCCGGTGTGCGCCACGTGCGCGCGGGGAAGGATCGAACGACGGATCGCAGGTGGAGATCCATGCCGCACTCCTCGCAAGGCCCGCCGGGTATCCTACGCCGCATGGCTACGAACCGTTGGCGACTGGATGGACAGCTGGCCCTGGTGACCGGCGCGAGCGCGGGCATCGGCCTGGCGATCGCACGCGAGCTTGCCGCGCTGGGCGCGGACCTGCTGCTGGTGGCGCGCAACGAGGATCCGCTGCAGGACACGGTGGAGGAGCTGGAGACGCTGTATCCGGACCAGTCCTTCCGCGCCATGGCCGCGGACGTGGCCGACGACGAGGACCGCCAGGCGATCCTGGACTGGGCCGAGGACCAGGGCGACGGCCTCAGCATCCTGGTCAACAACGCCGGCGGCAACGTCACCCGCCCGGCGGTGGACTACACCGAGGACGAGTGGCGCTCGATCTTCGAGACCAACCTGTTCTCCGCCTTCGAGCTGTCGCGCTACGCGCACCCGCTGCTGGCACGGCACGCCTCCTCGGCCATCGTCAACGTCGGCAGCGTGTCCGGCCTGACCCACGTGCGCAGCGGCGTGGTCTACGGCATGACCAAGGCGGCCATGCACCAGATGACCCGCAACCTGGCCTGCGAATGGGCCGCCGACGGCATCCGGGTCAACGCGGTCGCGCCGTGGTACATCCGCACCCGTCGCACCTCCGGGCCGCTGGCCGATCCGGACTATTACGACCAGGTGCTCGAGCGCACCCCGATGCGCCGCATCGGCGAACCGGAGGAAGTGGCCGGGGCGGTCGCCTACCTGTGCCTGCCGGCGTCCTCGTACGTGACCGGCGAATGCATCGCGGTGGACGGCGGGTTCCTGCGCTACGGCTTCTGAGGCGTCGCACGCGCCTGCTCAGGTGCGCAGGCTGCGCTCCGGCACCTCGATGTCCATCGCCAGCGCCAGGTGGTCGGAGAACGCCGCCGGCAGCGCCTTGGCCCCGGCGCAACGCAGGTCGCCGCTGACCAGGATGTGGTCGATCGCGCGCTGCGGCTTCCAGCTGGGGAAGGTCGGCACGACGCACTCGGGCGGGCGCAGGCTGGTGGTGCGGTAGAGCAGCTCCATCTCCGGCACGTCGGGCAGGCAGTTGAAGTCGCCCATCAGCACCGCGTTGGGGTGATCCTGCAGCAGTTCGGCGATGAAGGACAGCTGCGACATGCGCGACTTCGCGCCCAGCGACAGGTGCGCCACCGCCACGGTCAGGCCCTCGCGGCCGTCGCCGAAGTGGCCCAGCAGCACTCCGCGGCCGCGGATCCGGCCGGGCAGGGCGTGGTCGCTGATCCGCACCGGCTCCAGCTTGCTCAGCAGCCCGTTGGCGCTGGAGGCCACGCCGCCGACGCTGCGGTTGGGCTGGTGGGTCCAGTAATGGAAGCCGGCGCGCTGGGCCAGGTAATGGGTCTGGTTGGTGAAACCCGAGCGCAGGCTGCCGGGATCGGCTTCCTGCAGGCCGACGATGTCGTGGGCGGCGGCCAGCTGCGCGATCGCGTCCAGGCTGGTGCGCTTGCGCCCGGCCGGCAGCGCGTGCGACCAGCTGCGGGTGACGTAGTCGCTGTAGCGGCGGGTGCTGGAGCCGGCCTGGATGTTGGCCGACAGTACCCGCAGCAGGCGCGTGGGCGGCGCGCCCGCCTCGAGCATGGTCCCGCCCGGTTCTCCGGACTGCATGTCGGTCACGGGCGGGGTATCCATGGGCGTGCTACCGGCGCTCAACGCGCGCCGGCACGCTCCTGGGCGACGAGCCAGTCGGCCGTGGCCAGCATCTTCTCGAAGCCGTGCTGGTCGACGTTGATCGTGTACTTGCCGGCCACCACCAGCGCCGGGGTGCCGTCGACCTTGGACCGCGAGGCGAACTGGCGGGCACGGTTGACCTTGGCATCGATGCCGAAGCTGTTGAAGGTGTCGGTGAAGCGCTTGGCGTCCACGCCGTGCTTGGCATAGAACGGGGCCAGGTCGCTGGCGCCGACGTTGGCGTTCACCGGCAGGCTGCGCTCGACGTGGATGGCGCGGAAGGTGGCCGCGTGGGTCTTCGGCAGCACGCCCAGGGCCTCGGCGGTGAAGAACGCGCGGGCATACGGGGTCCAGTAGCCGCCGAAGGCGCCCGGCACCAGTGCCACGCTCACGTCGGCCGGCTGGCGCGCGCGCCAGGACTCGAGGATCGGGTCGAAGCTGGCGCAGTGCGGGCAGGTGTAGCCGAACACCTCGGCGACCTCGATCTTGCCGGCCACCGGCTGGAACGGCTGGCCGCCCTCGATGACCTTGTAGTCCACGCCGGCGACCGGGGCCGGGCCGGTCGGGGCGGCCGGAGCCGGCGCCGCCGGGGCGGTGGTGTCGGACGCTGCTTCCTCGGCGGGGGCCGTTTCATCCGCGCCCACCTGCGGCTGGGCCGGCTCGGCCGGAGCCTGGGGAGCGGCGGCCTCGGTCGGGGCCTGGACCGGCTCCGGGGCGGAACCTTCCCTGGAACAGGCCGCCAGGCTGGCCAGCAGGAGCAGGGGCAGGAGGTGGCGCATGTTCATTTCATGTCTCCGGGGATGATGAGGATCGGCCAGCGGCCGTCAACGGGAAGTCTGGGTGCGGGCGGCGGCGCGCTCGCGGGCGATGAGGGCCTCGGCGATGCGCAGGGCGTCGTCGAAGTCGCGCCCGCGCACGCGATAGCGGCCGTTGACCACCAGGGTCGGGGTGCCTTCCAGGCCGATCGCGCGCAGCCAGTCGGGGATGCGCTCCAGCTGGGCATTGACCTCGGGCGAGGCCATCGTCGCGCGGAAGCGCTCCGGATCCACGCCGTAGGCCCTGAAGAACTCGCCCAGCTCGGCGGCGGTGGGGTTGCGCGGCAGTGTCCGGCGCTCGTGCAGGGCCTGGAACAGGGCCGGATGGCTGCGCGCGGCCACGCCCAGGCGCTGGGACGCCAGGAAGGCGCGCGCCCAGGCCTCGGTCGGGCCGCCGCCGTAGGCCGCCGGCACCGGCACCACGTCCACGTCCGCCGGCAGGCGCCGCTTCCACTGCTGCAGGTAGGGCTCGAAGCTGGCGCAGTGCGGGCAGGTGTAGGCGAACACCTCCGCCACCTCGATCCGGCCGGCGCGCGGCGCCCAGGCGCCGGCCTCGATGCGCACGTAGTCCTCGCCCTCGCGCAGCTCGGCGGCCCCGGCAGCAGGTGCGCAGGACATCAGGAGCGTCAGCAGTGCGGCTAGCAGGTACTTCATCGCAGGATTCCCGGGGCCGCCGGAAGTCGCCTTCCGGAAAAAACGACGCCGGCCACGGGGGCCGGCGCGAACAGAATCAGAGAGGGACCACGCTCGCTACGACCGCCGCAGGCGGCTGGAAGTTCACTGGGCGCTGGCGGTCTGCGCGGCGGCCACGTCGTCGGCGCGGTCGTGCAGGCCCTGCAGGTAGCTGGCGAGGCTGCCGATCTCCTCGTCGGTCAGCTTCGAGGCCACCCTGGACATGATGTGGAACAGGGCCGGCTCGCGCTCGCTGGTCACGCCGGCGCGGTACTCCTCCAGCCGACGGGCGGTGTACTCGGACATCTGGCCACCCACGTGCGGGTAGGACGGGCCCGGGTTGCCGGCGCCGCTCGGGCCGTGGCAAGCCATGCAGGCCGGGATGCCGCGCTCGGCGTCGCCGCTGCGGTACAGCTTCTGGCCGACCTCGTAGAACTTCATGCCGGCGTAGGGGCCGGCGGCGATCTCGGTGTCGTCGGCCACGCCGGCACCGGACTTCTGCCTGGCGAAGAACGCGCCGACGTCGCGCATCTCCTGCGGGCTCAGGGCCTGGGCGAACGGCATCATCACCGCGGCCAGGCCGCTGTGGCGCTCGCCGGAGGCGAACAGGGCCAGCTGGCGGGCGATGTAGCGCTCGTTCTGGCCGGCGATGCGCGGGTACATCGGGTCGGTCGGGTTGCCGTCGGCGCCGTGGCAGGCGGCGCAGGGCGCGGCCACGGTGGCGCCGTTCTCGGCATCGCCCCAGTGGGTCTTGGCCAGGTCGACCTCGAGCGGCTGTTCCTGCACCGGCTCGTTGTCCGGGATCGGCACCACCGTGGTCTGTGCAGCGTAGGCGGCGACGGCAGTGACCGCGACGGCCAGTCCGGCAAGGGCGATAACGCGAGCGTGGCGCATGCTAGAGCTCCAGGAACCCGATTCGGCGCGGCGTGAACAGCCGCGAAACGTCGGGATTATCCCTGTGCCGGGCAGCGACGGTCAACGAAACCCTTGCGCGGCCCCCGCCCGTCCATCGGATCGCCCCGCGCCGGCGCCCGGCATGCGATCCTATGGCCCATGTCCAATCCCCTGGAAAAGGCCCGCTACCTGGGCTCGGCGCACACGCCTGCGCAGCTGCCGCCCGATGGCGGCTTCGAGGTTGCCTTCGCCGGCCGCTCCAACGCCGGCAAGTCCAGCGCGCTCAACGCCCTGACCCGGCAGAACGCCCTGGCCCGCGTGTCCAAGACCCCCGGCCGCACCCAGCAGCTGGTCTATTTCGAGGTCGCGCCGGAGCGCTACCTGGTCGACCTGCCCGGCTACGGCTACGCCAAGGTGCCGATGGACCTGAAGGCGCACTGGGAGCGCTTCCTCGACAACTGGTTCCGCACCCGCGAGGCCCTGCGCGGCCTGGTGGTGGTGATGGACATCCGCCATCCGCTCAAGGATTACGATCGGCAGATGATCGACTACGCGGTCGCCCGCGGCCTGCCGGCGCATGCGCTGCTGACCAAGGCCGACAAGCTCGGCCGCGGCCAGCAGGCCCAGGCCGTGGCCGCCGTGCGCCGCGAGCTGGCGGCCGCCGGTGCCGGCGGGGTCGGGGTCCAGGCCTTCTCCAGCGAGAACAAGCAGGGCGTGGACGAGGCCCGCGCCGTGGTCAACGGCTGGCTGGAGCTGCTGCCGGCGCCCGCGCAGGACTAACCGCGCGGGACCAACCAGGTGCCAGCCGTTGCCGGCTCAGACGGCGACGTTGAACAGGCCACCGATGAGATGGGCCGCGGCCATCGCCGCCGCGCCCCAGCCGCCGACCCGCAGCGCGCCGCGCCAGGGGTTGGCGCCGCCGGCCCAGGCCGCCAGCGCGCCCGACCCGAACAGCCCGACCACCGTGGTGATGGTCACCGTCCAGGTCACGCCCTGCGGCGGGGCCAGCAGGGTCACCACGATCGGCAGGGCCGCGCCGGCGCAGAACGCCGCCGCCGAGGCCATCGCCGCCTGCAGCGGGCGCGCCCTGACCACCTCGTTGATGCCTAATTCCTCGCGCGCATGCGCGGCCAGCGCGTCATGGGCGGTCAGCTGGACCGCGACCTGGCGGGCCAGGTCCGGCGACAGTCCCCGCTTCTCGAACAGGCCGGCCAGCTCGGCCAGCTCGGCGTCGGGCAGCTCGCGCAGTTCGCGGCGCTCGGTTTCCAGGTCCGCTTCCTCGATGTCGGCCTGCGAGCGCACCGAGACGTACTCGCCGGCGGCCATCGACATCGCACCGGCCACGGTGCCGGCGATGCCGGCCGAGAGGATCGCCCCCGGGGTGCCGCCACCGGCGGCGACGCCGACCAACAGGCCCGCGATCGAGACGATGCCGTCGTTGGCACCCAGGACCGCCGCGCGCAGCCAGCCGGCGCGGGCGCTGCGGTGGGATTCGACGTGGCGGCTTCGGGGCATGGGCACTGTCCGGGTAGGGCCTGCGGGCGGGTGCGCGAAGTGTACGGCCGGCTTCGCAGCAGCGCCTGCGCGCGGGATACTGAGGGCCACCGCCGGTACTTCGGTGCAACGGTGGTCAGGATATAGTTCGCACCCTGCCGGCCAGCGCCGGATACCACCCCTGCGCCGCGCGAGAGCCTGCCCTTGTCGAGTCCCAGCCACGTCGCCGACACCCCGGTCACCGGCCGCAACCAGCTGGTCGACTACCTGGCTTCCGGAGAGAAGCCGCGCGTGGCGTGGCGCATCGGCACCGAGCACGAGAAGTTCGGCTTCCGCCTGGACGACCTGCGGCCGCCGGCGTTCGATGGCGAGCGCGGCATCGAGGCGCTGCTGACCGGGCTGGTCCGCTTCGGCTGGGAGCCGGTGCGCGAGAGCGTGGACGGCCAGCCCGAACGCACCATCGCCCTGCTGCGCGATGGTGCCTCGGTGACCCTGGAGCCGGCCGGCCAGCTGGAACTGTCCGGGGCGCCGCTGGAGAACATCCACCAGACCTGCGTCGAGGTCGGCACCCACCTGGACGAGGTCCGCCAGGTCGCCGATCCGCTGCAGCTGGGTTTCCTGGGCATGGGTTTCCAGCCGAAGTGGCGCCGCGACGAGATGCCGTGGATGCCCAAGGGCCGTTACCGGATCATGCGCGCCTACATGCCCAGGGTCGGCGACCTTGGCCTGGACATGATGACCCGCACCAGCACCGTGCAGGTCAACCTGGACTTCGCCTCCGAGGCGGACATGGTGAAGAAGTTCCGGGTGTCGCTGGCGCTGCAGCCGGTGGCCACCGCCCTGTTCGCCGATTCGCCGTTCACCGAGGGCAGGCCCAACGGCTACCTCAGCTACCGCTCGCACATCTGGACCGATACCGATCCGGACCGCACCGGCATGCTCGACTTCGTGTTCGAGGACGGCTTCGGCTACGAGCGCTACGTCGACTACCTGCTCGACGTGCCGATGTACTTCAGCTACCGCGACGGCGTGTACGTGGATGCCAGCGGCCAGAGCTTCCGCGACTTCATGGATGGCCGCCTGCCGGCGCTGCCGGGCAAGCTGCCGACCCTGCGCGACTGGTCCGACCACATGACCACCGCCTTCCCCGAGGTGCGGCTGAAGAAGTACCTGGAGATGCGCGGCGCCGACAGCGGCCCGTGGGCGCGGCTGTGCGCGCTGCCGGCGTACTGGGTCGGCCTGCTGTACGACGATGCGGCGCTGGATGCGGCCTGGGACCTGGTGAAGGACTTCAGCACCGGGGAGCGTCACGCCCTGCGCGATGGCGTGCCGAAGCACGCGCTAAAGCTGCCGTTCCGTGGCGCCACGGTGCGCGAGCTGGCGATCGAATCGCTGAGGATCTCCGCCGCCGGCCTGCGCCGGCGTGCCGCGCTCAACGCCGACGGCATCGACGAGTCGCGCTTCCTCGACTCGCTGATCGAGATCGCCGAGTCCGGACAGACCCCTGCCGAGCGCAAGCTCGAGCTGTTCCATGGCCCGTGGCAGGGCAGCGTCGACCCGGTCTTCCGCGAGTTCGCCTACTGATCCCGGCGGGGACGGCGGCGCGCCCGTGGGCACGCCGCCGCAGTGGCCGCGGTATTGCACCGGGGCCAGGGATGGATCACGGCAGCAGGGCGTTCCTGACCACCTCGTTGCCGCCCAGCGCCAGCCAGGCCGAGCCGGTGTTCCTGACGTCGTTCGCCGCCAGCCGGCCTTCCAGGTTCAGGCGCAGGGTATGCACCTGGTTGAACGGGCCGGGCGACTCGAGGTTGACGCTCACCCAGCGGTAGCTGCCATAGACCTCGTCCAGCGAAGGCTTTAGGCCTTCGACCGTGGCCCCGAGGCCGCTGGTGTCGACCTGCGACAGCGGCACCAGGTAATCCTCCAGGCGGAAGTCGGCGGCATTGCCACTGACCGACAGCTCGATCTGGTACGGCTCGCTGAACTTGCCGCTGTGCGCGTCGAAGCGCTGGCCGACCAGCTTCCGCGGATCCTGCGGGTCCTGGTAGTCGACGGTGCAGACCTGCAGCTTGCCGTCCTCGCCGAAGTAGGAGGAGATCTCCTGCACCTTGGTCTCCGCCGGCAGCAGCGCGGAGACTTCGCGGAAGCACACGTCGGCGCCGTCGTCGAAGGCCAGCGACTTGCCACCGGTGAGTGCGCCGGCGGCTTCCTGCACGCTCGCGGGGGTCTTGTCGCCGCAGGCCGAAACGGCCAGCACCACGGCCGCGCCGCACAGGAAGGGAACGAGGGAAGGCAGGCGGGGGATATCAGTCACGATTGCTCCTTGCAGTGTGATGGAACGGGGGAGCAGCGGACTATATAGATGTCGCGAAGGTTGCTCAGGAAACCTGAAAAACCCGTTATTCCAAGCGGTTTTTGGCGAAACCGAAGTGCCAGGCCGCGATCACGGGGCCCACAGCTTGTGCAGGTCGCGGAAGCCCCACGCGGCCGGCGATTCGATGCCGGTGATGCTCTCGCTGCAACCGGGCGCGGACAGGTCCACGTCCACGTGCAGCACGTGGCTGCGCAGGCGTGCCGAATAGAACACGCGCACCAGCGGGCGGGTGAGGTTGCCCGGACGCTGCTCCAGCACCACCGCGAGGCGGTCGCTGGACAGTCGCACCAGGCTGCCGGCCGGATAGATGCCGAGGCTGGCGATCAATGCCTTCAACACCATCATGTCGAACTGGCCCTTCCACGAGACCATGCAGCGCAGCGCCTCGGCCGGATCCCAGGGGTCCTTGTAGGCGCGGGTGGAGGTCACCGCGTCGTACACGTCGCACACCGAACTCATGCGGGTCAGCAGCGGGATCTGATCCGGGGCCAGGCCGGCGGGATAGCCGGCGCCGTCCATGCGCTCGTGGTGGTACAGCACCATGTGCAGGATGGTCTCGTTCTCGACCCCCGCCTCGCGCAGCAGGCGCGCGCCGTGCGCCGGGTGCTCGCGCATCAGCGCCATTTCCGCATCGTCCAGGCGGCCGGGCTTGTTGAGGATCTCCAGCGGGATGCAGGCCTTGCCGAGGTCGTGCAGCAGGCCGCCGAGGGTGGCGTCGGCGCAGGCCTGCTCGTCCAGGTCCAGGTGGCGGGCGAGGTTGGACATCAGCGCGCCGACCGCCACCGAGTGCAGGTAGGTGTAGTCGTCGGCGGTCTTGAGCCGGGCGATGCCGATCAGCGCGCCGGGATGGCGGCCGACCGAGGCGCTGATCTCCTGCGCCAGCGGCACCAGCTCGCCGGCGTCGACCATGCGGCCCATGCGCACTTCCTGGAACATCGCCTCTACCGCTTCCCTGCCTTCGTGGCAGATGCGGCGGGCACGGGTCAGCTCGGCGTCCAGCGCGACCTGCGGGACGATCACGCGGCGGGTCGCGGCGGGCGGTGCCGCGGGCGCGGCGACGGATTGGGCGACGGCCACGGCTTCGGCCGGCGCCATGGGATCCGGAATGGCCGCAGCCGCGTCGGCTTCTGCCGGCGCGTTCTCCACCCCGGCCTCCGCGTCCCAGTCCTCGCTGCGCGACGGATCGATGTCCACCGACTGGATGCCGCTGTCGCGCAGGCGCTCGATCTCGCGTTCGCTGGCCAGGAACGAGGTCCGCCAGAACGGGTGCTTGAGCCAGGCGCCATTGACCCGCTGCACGTACATGCCGGGGCGCAGCTGGTCGATGGGAACGGTCCTGTACATCAGGGGTGGATCGCGGGGAGGGTTGCAGGGGACCGGGAGGGTATCGGCCATACGCAACCGGGCTTTAGCGGATGGGCCGGCATGGGCGCGATCCGGTGTCGGCTGATACTATCCCCCAGTATCAGCCGCGAGGTCCGAGGCATGCCGCACAGTCCCGAGGAAAAGAAGCGCGTGCTGGCCCGGGTGCGCCGCATCCGCGGCCAGGCCGAGGCGCTGGAGCGCGCGCTGGAGGCCGGTGCGGACTGCGCGCCGGTGCTGCAGCAGATCGCCGCCATCCGCGGCGCGGTCAATGGCCTGATGTCCGAGGTCATGGAAGCGCACATCCGCGAGACCTTCGGCCAGGCCGCCGGCTCGGCCGACCAGCGCCAGGCGCGGGTCGCCGAGGTCACCGCGCTGGTGCGTTCCTACCTCAAGTGAATCCCCCGCCGCCGGCATGGCCGGCGGTCCAACCTTAGTTGCCGTCCCAAGGAGTTTCCCCATGAAGTCCCGTGCCGCTGTCGCCTTCGCTGCTGGCCAGCCGCTGCAGATCGTCGAGATCGATGTCGCCCCGCCCAAGGCCGGCGAGGTGCTGGTGAAGATCACCCACACCGCGCTGTGCCACACCGATGCCTTCACCCTGTCCGGCGAGGATCCGGAAGGCGTGTTCCCGGCGGTGCTGGGCCACGAGGGCGCGGGCATCGTGGTCGAGGTGGGCGAGGGCGTGACGTCGGTCAAGCCGGGCGACCACGTCATCCCGCTGTACACCGCCGAGTGCCGCCAGTGCCTGTTCTGCAAGAGCGGCAAGACCAACCTGTGCGTGGCCGTGCGCGCCACCCAGGGCAAGGGCGTCATGCCCGACGGCACCACCCGCTTCTCCTACAACGGCCAGCCGATCTACCACTACATGGGTTGCTCGACCTTCTCCGAGTACACCGTGGTCGCCGAGGTCTCGCTGGCCAAGGTCAACCCGGAGGCCAACCCGGAGCACACCTGCCTGCTGGGCTGTGGCGTGACCACCGGTATTGGAGCGGTGCACAACACCGCCAAGGTGCAGGAAGGCGATTCGGTGGCCGTGTTCGGCCTCGGCGCGATCGGCCTGGCGGTGATCCAGGGCGCCAAGCAGGCCAGGGCCGGCCGCATCATCGCCATCGACACCAACCCGGCCAAGTTCGAGCTGGCGCGCGAAATGGGCGCCACCGACTGCGTCAACCCGAAGGACCACGACAAGCCGATCCAGCAGGTGATCGTGGAGATGACCGGCTGGGGCGTGGACCACAGCTTCGAGTGCATCGGCAATGTCGAGGTGATGCGCGCGGCGCTGGAATGCGCGCACCGTGGCTGGGGGCAGAGCGTGATCATCGGCGTGGCCGGCGCGGGCAAGGAGATCAGCACCCGTCCGTTCCAGCTGGTGACCGGGCGCAAGTGGATGGGCACCGCCTTCGGTGGCGTGAAGGGTCGCAGCCAGCTGCCGGGCATGGTCGAAGACGCGATGGCCGGCCGGATCGAGCTGGCGCCGTTCGTGACCCACACCCTGCCGCTGGAGCGCATCAACGAGGCCTTCGACCTGATGCACGAAGGCAAGTCGATCCGCACCGTGATCCATTACTGAGCAATGGATGCGGCCGGTAGCGACGGAAAGGCCACGGCGGGCACGCGCAGCGTGCTCGTCGCCGGCGCCAGCGGCCTGGTCGGGCGCGCGCTGGTCGCGCGCCTGTGCGCGGATCCGGGCGTAGGCGTGGTGCATGCGCTGGTGCGGCGTCCGCTGGGCCTGGGGCATCCGAAGCTGCAGGTCCACGTGGTCGACTTCACCGCGCTGCCGGTCCTGCCGATGGCCGACGAGGCCTACCTGGCGCTGGGTACCACGATTTCCATTGCCGGTTCGCGCGAGGCCTTCCGCGCGGTGGACTTCGACGCCAACCTCGCCGTGGCCCGTGCCGCGGTACAGGCGGGCGTGTGCCGCATCGGCCTGGTCAGCGCGATGGGCGCCGCTCCGCACTCGCGGGTGTTCTACAGCCGCACCAAGGGCGAACTGGAGCAGGCGCTGGCGAGCTTGCCGTTGGATGCTCTGGTGATCGCGCGTCCGACGCTGCTGCTGGGCGACCGCGGCGCGCTGGGCCAGCCGCACCGCCGCGGCGAACACCTCGGCGCAACCCTGGACCGCTGGCTGCGCCCGCTGCTGCCGGCCCGGCTGCGCGCCATCGCCGCGGAGGACGTCGCCGCTGCCCTGGCCAGCGAAGTGCCGCGCGCATCCGCCCACACCATCCTGGACTCGGCGCGCATGCAGGGCGCATCCGCCGCGCCGGCCTGAAACGCATCAAGGAGAAGTACCCATGGAACGCATCGAACATCGCGCCTGCTTCGGTGGCTGGCAGGACGTCTACCGCCACCAATCCTCCGTGCTCGGCTGCACGATGAGCTTCGCCATCTACCTGCCGCCGCAGGCCGCGCACGGCCCGGTCCCGGTGCTGTACTGGCTCTCGGGCCTGACCTGCACCGAGCAGAACTTCATCACCAAGGCCGGCGCGCAGCGCTACGCCACCCAGCACGGCATCGCCATCGTCTGCCCGGACACCAGTCCGCGCGGCGAGGACGTCGCCGATGCCGAGGGCTACGACCTGGGCAAGGGCGCCGGCTTCTACCTCAACGCCACCCGCGAGCCGTGGGCGCGCCACTACCGCATGCACGACTACGTGGTGGACGAGCTGCCGGCGCTGGTCGAGGCGCACTTCCCGGTCACCACCGCGCGCTCGATCAGCGGCCACTCGATGGGCGGCCATGGCGCCCTGGTATGTGCGCTGCGCAATCCCGGCCGCTACCGCAGCGTCTCGGCGTTCTCGCCGATCGTCGCGCCCAGCCAGGTGCCGTGGGGCGAGAAGGCCTTCACCGCCTATCTGGGCGAGGAGCGCGGCGCGTGGCGGCAGTGGGATGCCTGCGAGCTGCTGCGCGAGGCAGGCGAGAAGCTGCCGCTGCTGGTGGACCAGGGCGGGGACGACGAGTTCCTAGAAGGCCAGCTGCGTCCGCAGCTGCTGCAGGCCGCGGCGGCCGAGGCCGGCCATCCGCTGACCCTGCGCATCCAGCCGGGCTACGACCACAGCTACTACTTCATCTCCAGCTTCATCGGCGATCACGTCGCGCACCATGCCGCGGCCCTGCTGGGGCACCACGGTGGCTGCGAGGCGGACGGCTGCTGCGGCGGCCATTGAGCGCTGCAGCATGAAAACGCGGCGGCGCCATGGCATGGTGCCG
Organism: Pseudoxanthomonas suwonensis 11-1; assembly: GCF_000185965.1. Lineage (NCBI taxonomy): Bacteria > Pseudomonadati > Pseudomonadota > Gammaproteobacteria > Lysobacterales > Lysobacteraceae > Pseudoxanthomonas > Pseudoxanthomonas suwonensis. The sequence continues at coordinate 2,988,848 of NC_014924.1, read as the reverse complement.
CCACGTGATACCGGACAGGGGGAGGGGGATCATGCTCAAGCCGGGGATGATGCTGGCCGCGTTGTTGCTGGTGCTGCCTGCCAGCGCCGCCGCAACCGATGGGCCGAAGCGCACCGTGGCCAGCGCCCAGGAGTTCCTGCGCCAGGTCCTGCCGGGCAACCGCTACGTGTCGACGATGATGGCCGAGGTAATCGCCAAGGCCCGGCGCGAGGGACTGCAGGCGCGGTTCGATCCGGTACCGCCGATCGTCGACGCCGATCCGGTTGGGCATTGCCGCTCCTACCTGATCGGCGAGATCGCCAACACTTGGCTGGTCGTGCGTGACCCGGCCTCCGGCGGTTCCACCGAATCCGACTTCGCGCGGATGGTCGGCGACGACCATGTGGGCAGCCCGGATGGCTTTCACTTCGGCTCGATCCGCGCACTGCGCCAGGACGGATCGCGGGTCTACCTGCGCTTCGCCGGCGAGCAGCACGACGCCGAGCTGCACCTGGAAGGCAGCGAGATCGCCAGCCGCGTCCACGCCGCCCTGGACTTCCTCCGCCGCGAGTGCGACCCCGCCGCCGCCACCGGCTTCTGAAAACCGGGGTCAGAGTGCGATTCCCAGTTCAGGCCGGCCGCCAAAACCGGGGTCAGAGTGCGTTTTTCCGGGTCGGCCGGGCTGCCAACCCGGGGTCAGAGTGCAATTTCTTCCCGGCCGTGCCCCCTTGACCACGGTCTATCTGACAGAAATCGCACTCTGACCCCGGTTTTCCTTCGGGACGGAAATTGCACTCTGACCCCGGTTTTTGGGGCTTGCTCTAGGCCAGCGTGAAGTCGGTGCGGGCGAAGCGGGCGGCGTCGAGGCTGTCGCCGGCGTGTTGCAGTTGCAGCGGCGCGGAGAACATCGGTCCATCCCAGACGCAGGTGTGGAACTCGCCGTTCTCGCCGCAGGGATCCACGCCCGCAGGCAGTTCCGCCAGCAAGGCGGCATCGAACGCAGAACCGGCGAAGCGCGCATCCAGCTGCTGCGTATCGACGCAGCACACGCGCGCCTTCAGCCCGCCATCGATCATGCGCCGGGCGAGCAGGGCGGTATCGAAGCGGAACAGCGGGGTCAGCAGCTCCCAGTCCAGGGGCTCGAGCTGCTGCCGGCGCCAGTCGCGGATGTCCTCCAGGAACAGGTCGCCGAAGGCCATGGTGCGCAGGCCGGGCCAGCGTTGGGCCGCCTCGTCCAGGGCGGCGGTCATTGCCGCGGCATAGGTGGCGTTGTCGCACGCGGGCGGGATCGCGACCTCCACCAATGGCAGGCCTGCCGCCGACGCCTGCGCGCGCAGCACCTCCACCCGCACGCCCTGCATCGAGGCGCGACCCTCGCTGACGGTCGAGAGCAGGCCGACCACCGCATGGGTGGCCGACTGCCGCAGCAGGTGCAGGGTCCAGGCCGCGTCCTTGCCGCCGCTCCACGCCAGCAGGACGGGAATCCGCCGGGCCATCAGCCCGCCAGGCCGGGCCGGGTTTCAGCGCACATCGCGCAGTTCCCAGTTCGAACCGGCCAGCAGGCGCAGGCGCTGGCGCAGGATCTCGCCGGGCAGGGTCGTGGTCGCGGTCAGGTACACCGACAGGTCCTCGCGGCGGCCTTCGACGCTGGCCTGCGGATCGGTCCTGCCCAGGGCCGGATCCACCTCGTCCGGTTCCGGCTGCGCCTGCCGCCAACGCTCGAACAGCGCCGGCGAGCGCAGCGCATCCTGCAGCTGTTCGGCGAAGGCCTCGTACCCGTTGGCGGTGAACGACAGCGAAGGCTCGCTGCCGCGTGCGGTGGCCGGGTCGGGCAGGCGGATCACGTAGGTGGTCATGGGCGGCTCCTTGTCCAGGGGCCCTCAATCTACCAACGCCGGTGCGAAGCAGCCGTGGGGCCGTTCAGTCGAAGCCGTGCTCGGTCGAGGCGAAGCCCACCGCCACCGCGCCCTTGCCCACGTTCACCATGCCGGTGAGGCTCATCATGCTCTCGAACACTTCCACGCCGTGGTCCAGGCAGGTGTCGACCAGGCGGGCGTAGCCGGGGATGCCAGGCAGTTCGGCCATGTCGCCGCCATAGCAGACGCTCACCGTCGGGGTCATCAGGCCCGCGCGCACGCGCCGGCAGGCCATCTCGAACATCTTCTCGGTGGCGGTCTCGAAGCCCTTGATGCGCGCCACCGGTTCGGTTTCGCCGTGGAAGGCGCGGACCACCGGCTTGATGTCCAGCGCGCTGCCCAGCGCGACGCTGAGCAGGCCCACGCTGCGGTCGCCCTTCATGCGGGCGCGGTTGCGCAGGTAGTACAGGTCGCGCGGGATCATGAAGCCGCAGGTGTTGCGGGCCAGCTCCTCCAGCCGCGCGCGCATCTGCGCCACGCCCACGCCGGCGGCGCGCATGCGCACGGCTTCCACCGCGGTGATCGTCTGGCCGGCGAAGCAGTTGAGGGTGTCGATCACCCGCAGCGCGAACGGCGAATTGTGCCCCGCGGCCTGGCGCGTGGGCTTGTAGTCGTTGAGGATCGCGAAGCTGGCCTGGGTCGCGTTCTCGTGGATCTGGCTGCGCAGCCGCGAGATGGTCAGGCAGAACACGTGGTCGTAGTCGATCACCAGCTGCTTCAGGAACAGGTCGCGGATCCGCTCCACGCTCAGCGGCGTGGTTTCGGCCTCGTGCCCGCGCTCGGCGACGTGTGCATGCAGGAAGGCGAGGGTGGCTTCCTCGTCGCGATGGTCTTCAAGAACCGCGTTGCCGATCCGGACCGTGATTGGCATGACCACGATGCCGTGCTCGCGGATGAAGGAGGCCGGCAGGTCGCAGGCCGAATCCACGACGATTCCTATGCGCATGGGCCCTCCCGAGGCGTGCAGCACGTGAAGCGCGTGAACCCTATCGCAGAATTTCGGGCTGCGCGACTAGCTGGAAGTCACGGTCAACGCCTGCGTTCCAAAGCTAGCGGTAACATTCCGATGTCGGCCAGCGGACCGGACCGGAGCATGCCCGGCTCCTCCATTACCGCCATCATCAGGTCGTGGCTGTCGTTGCCCCAGAACAGCCCGCCCTCGACCTGCAGGGTAGGAACGCCAAAAACCCCTGTTTCCAGCGCGGAATCCGTGAGTTCGCGGAGGCGTTGCTTGACCTGCGGCGACTCGATCGCGGCCATGTCCCGGATGCCCAGGCCATGGGCGGTCGCGGTCAGCGAGGCGGCACTGCCATCGAGGCCGTCGCGCCAGATCGAATTGAAGATCGCATCGATCGATCCGGGGGTGATTCCTGCTGCGACGCACAACCGAAGTGCCGGCAACGGATTGAACGGATGCCCCGGCGGGAACAACAGCGGCACCCCCTCGCGCCGCGCCTGCCACAGCGCCTGGCGGTAGATGAACTCGCGCTTGTGCGGGATCTCGGCCGGGCCCAGTACGCCACGCGCGGACAGCACCGCGCCGAACACGATCGGCACGGCTTCGACCCGGCCGGCCTCCACCAGCGGGCGCATCTTCTGCCAGTGCAGGTAGGAGAAGGGCGAGACGAAATCGAAGTACCAGCGTGGGGTCATCCGTAAGTCCTCCGGCAGATCCATCGCCATGATGCGCCGTGCACGCCCGATGGCCACGCCGCGGCGCGCCATGTCGCCGCGCCGACGGGCGATGGCGCATGCTTGCCCGGACACCTGCAATGGAGGATGCGATGACGACGGCAGATGAAGCGGTCGGGTTCTGGCGCAAGGCCGGCCCCGGCGCATGGTTCGCGGGCGATGCCGCCTTTGACCGGGAATGCGCGCGCTTCGAGCAGGCGCACATGGCCGCCGCGCGCGGCGAGCACGAGGACTGGCTGCAGGCCAGCGACGGCGCGCTGGCGCTGATGATCCTGCTCGACCAGATCCCGCGGAACATCTACCGCGGCACCGGCCACGCCTTCGCCACCGATGGCCTGGCGCGCCGCTACGCGCTGCGGGCGATCGAGGCCGGCCACGACCAGCCGGTCGAGCCGGCCCTGCGCGCGTTCTTCTACCTGCCGCTGGAACACGCCGAGGACATGGGCGACCAGGACTATTCGGTCGAGCTGTTCACCGCGCTGGGCGACAAGACCTACCTGGACTACGCCATCGCCCACCGCGACGTGATCGCGCGCTTCGGCCGCTTCCCGCACCGCAACCAGGCACTGGGGCGGGTGAGCACGGCGGAGGAGCAGGCCTGGCTGGATGCCGGCGGGGGGTTCTGAGCCGACCGGGCGCAGCGGGATCAGGTCGCCCCAAACGGAAGAGGGCGGCTTTCGCCGCCCTCCCTACACTCGTGCATGACCCGGCAAGCCGGGCGACCCGATCCGCGACTCAGTAGCGCGGGATGCTGCCGTCCACTTCCTGGGCCCAGCGGTCGATGCCGCCTTCGACATTGAACACCGCGGTGAAGCCCTTGCCGCGGAACTCCTCGGCCGCCTGCGCGCTGCGGCCACCGTGGTGGCAGATGAAGGCCAGGCGGGTGTCCTTGGGCAGGGCGTCCAGCGCGGCGCGGCCGTCACCATCCAGGGTGCGGTGGGTCACCGACAGCGAGGCGATCGCTCGCTCTTCCGGCGGGCGCACGTCCACCAGCACCAGCTCGCCGGTGCCGACCTGGCGCTCTGCCTCGGCCGGGGTGATCGGCTGCACCGGCTTGGGCGCGTTCGGGTTGTCGATGGCCAGGCCCTGGCCACGGAAGTCGTCGACCCAGTCGATGGTGATGCCGTTGGCGCGGCGGGCGCTGGCCAGGTCGAACTGGATGCGCAGGCCACCGGTCTCCACCGCGATCGCGTTATCGCTGCGCGGCACGATCTGGAAGCGCGGCTGGAAGCGCGCGTCGATCGACAGCGCCAGCGCCGCGTTCGGCTCGCTGGCCAGGGCACCACGCAGCTGGGCGGCGGCGGCCTCGGTCACGGTGACCTGCGGCGGGGTGCGGTCCGGGGCCGGCAGGCCGAGGATCTGCGACAGCTCGCCGCTGGCGGCCAGCTGCTCGATGATGTCCGAACCACCGACCAGCTCGCCGTCGATGTACAGCTGCGGGATGGTCGGCCAGTTGCCGTAGACCTTGATGCCCTCGCGGATCTCCTGGTCGGCCAGCACGTTGACGTGGGCGTACTCCACGCCGAGGTCTTCCAGCACGCCGGTGGCCTTGGCCGAGAAGCCGCACTGCGGCATGCCGGGCTGGCCCTTCATGAACAGCACGACGCGGTTGGCTTGCAGCAGCGATTCGATGCGCGAACGCAGGGCGGGATCCAGGGACATGCGGGGGCTCACGGCAGGATTTTCAGGGGTTTCCATTCTACGCCCCGTGGCATCATGCGGCGATGAGCCACCCGGCAACACTGCATCGCGCCCCGGATCGCCCCTACGCCTGGCTGGCCTGGCTGGTCGCCTCGCAGCTCGCGGTGGCCGTGCTGTGGCTCGCCGCAGGCTGGCGCTGGGGCCTGCCGGCCCTGCTGCTGTCGCATGCGGCCTTCATCGTCCCGGTGTTCCTGCCGCGGGCCACGCTCTACGCGCCGGCGGTCTCGCGCCTGCCCGGCGACGAGCGCGCGGTCTGGCTGACCATCGACGACGGTCCCTCCGACGACACCCCGGCCATGCTCGAGGCGCTGGACCGTCACGGCATGCGCGCCACCTTCTTCCTGGTCGGCGAGCGCGCCCGGGCGCGGCCGGAACTGGTGCAGGAGATCGTCCGCCGCGGCCACGAGGTCGCCAACCACACCTGGAGCCATCCCCAGGCCCGCTTCTGGGCCCTGGGTCCGCGTGCCATGGCCGACGAGCTGGAGCGCGCCCAGGCCGCGCTCACCGAACTGGCCGGGCGCCCGCCGCGCTGGTTCCGGGCCGTGGCCGGCCACACCAACCCCTTCATCGCCGCGCCGCTGTGCAGGCTGGGCCTGTCCCGCGCCGCCTGGAGCGCCCGCGGCTTCGATGCGGTGGATGGCGACGTGGTCCGGGTCCTGCAGCGCATCCAGCGCGGCCTGGCCCCCGGCGCGATCATCCTGCTGCATGAAGGCGCCCCGCACGGGAAGAGCGTCGAGATCCTCGAAGCCGCGCTGTGCCTGCTGCGCGAGCAGGGCTACGCGAGCGTTATTCCAGACTGAGACGGGTTGAGCCCGGTATTCGCCTGGGCGCGCGTCAGTTGGTGCCGCCGCGCCGCAGGCCGTGGCTGCGGTCTCCCGGGTGGGCGCGCAGATCGGGCCTCGCCGGTTTGAACAGACTTACCCATCCTCGGCCCGGCGCGCCGCCACCGCGGCGTCCTCCTGGTCGAGCGCGTGGCTGGTCTCGATGGCGATGCGCAGGATCCCTGGTGTCCGCTCCGCCAGCTCCGCGAAGCTTCCACCGAGGAACATCGACAGCGCCGCCACAAGCATCGCGTTGCGCGAACGGCGCAGATAACCCCAGCCCAGCAGCGCGAGGCCACCGGCCAGGAACAGGCACTGAATGAGGAAGAGCGTGGACGGCATGGCGGCCTCTCGGTGCGCGATGACGTTGGAAGCAGCCTGCCAGTGGAGACGGGTGGGGCGCTATCAGCGCAAGCCGCGACGTCCAGTAGGAGATTTCCGGCCTGGGTACTCCCCTCGCCCCGCGGGAGAGGCGGCGGGAGTGAGGGTCGGGAGCCGACCAATACCTGGACCCGCGACAAGGCGCTCGCCGCCGCGCCTTCGCAATACCGGAATGTCGATCCGGCCGGTGCATTCAAGCAGCGCCAGCACCCGGCCCTTTCCTCAAGCCCTCACCCGCTGGGGAGGGGCCATGAATCCCTCAATCCCTGCAGGCCACGACCAGCCAGTTGTTGAAGGGCGTATCGCCTGCCAGCGGGGAGAACTCGCTGCGCAGGCCGGCGGCGTCGAAGCGGGCCTTGAGCATCTCCGCTTCGGGATAGTGGATCGGGGCAGCGTTCATCCAGCCGACCAGGCGCGCGAACACATCGGTGGTGCGGGTGATGCGCGCGCTGCGGCTGCCGTCGTCCAGGCCGGTGCGGATCACCAGCTTCGAGCCCGGCTCGAGCATGCCCACCAGGGCGTCGACCACCTCGGCCTGGCGCTGCGGCTGCAGGAACTGCATCACGTCCAGGATCGCCACGCTGCCGCGGTGCGGCGGCAGGGCCTGCGACAGGTCCAGGGTCTCGAAGCCGGCGTCGTCCAGGCCGGCGCGGTCGGCGGCGCGGCGCGCCGAGGCGATCTTGCGGTGGTCGTTGTCCACGCCGAAGTAGCGCAGGGCGATGCCCTCGTGGTGCAGGGCATGGGCCAGCAGGCCGATGCCGCAGCCCAGGTCCAGCAGCGGCCCGGCGGCGTCGCGCAGGGCCTCGCACACGCCCGGATACAGCGGGTCGCTGCGCAGCTTCGCCCGCGCGTAGTAGTAGTGGTACCGGTTGCCCAGCAGGGTGCCGGGCAGGAACGCACGGGCGATGCGTTCGGCGGTGTCCCGCGACAGCGGTCGCGGCTGGGGTCGGGGCATCGCGTTCAAGAAGGTCTCCTGCCTTGCAGTGCGGCCCGCGCGGCCGGGAGTGCCAGCGCGGACCACAGGGCATACATGGTGGCCGACGGATGCAGGCCATCGTCGGCCAGCATCGCGGTTTTGCCGCCACGTTCGCGGCTCACCGGGCCGATGTCGACCCAGTGTGCCCCGGCACGCGCGGTTTCCTCGCGGCAGATGGCGTTGAAGGCATCGATCTGGCTGGCGACCAGGTCGCGGTCGCGGCCCTGGGCGAAGGCGAACGGGGTCACGCCCCAGTCCGGGATGGCGAGCACCAGCACCCGCGCCGCATCACCGCCGGCGAATCCGGCTGCGCGCCGCAGCAGGGCGGCGAAGCGGGTGCGGAAGCCGCCAGGCTCCAGCCCGCGGTACTGGTCGTTCACGCCTGCCAGCAGGCTGACCAGGGCGTGGTCGGTCGCGATCGGCGACTGCGCGTGGGCGGCATCGATGCCGGCGTCCAGCTCATCCGTGGTCCAGCCGGTGGTGGCGATGATCCGCGGCGCGGGCAGGTCCAGTCCTTCGGCGCGCAGCGCCGCGGCCAGCTGCACCGGCCAGCGCCCGTCCTCCGCGATGCCTTCCCCGATCGTGTACGAATCGCCCAGGGCGAGGAAGCCTTGCGCCACGCTCAGGCCGCCGCGTTCCGCGCCTTGATCGGCACGACCTTGGTGTTCATCTCCGCGCGCCGCGACAGGGCGCGGTCGATGCGCGCGAACACCTCGCGCATCAGCCCGGCCTCGGGCAGCAGGGTCACGCGGAAATGGTCGCGGTAGGGCACGTTGAAGCTCGAGCCGGGGACGATCAGCACGTCCTCGGTCTCCAGCAGCTCCAGCGCGAACTGGTGGTCGTCGAAGCCGCGCGCGGCCGCGCCCACCACCGACGGGAACGCGTACAGCGCGCCCTTGGGTTCGATCAGGTGCAGGTGCTCGCTGGCGGCGCAGGCCTCGACCACGGCGCGGCGGGTCTCGTACAGGCGGCCGCCCGGCGCGCACAGCGCGCTGATGGTGTCCGGGCCGTTGACCGCCGCCTCGATCGCGTACTGGCCACCGACGTTGGCGCACAGGCGCAGGCCCGACAGCAGGTCCAGCGCGTTGCGGTAGTCGGCGGTGCGTTCGTGCGAGCCGGTGAGGATCGCCCAGCCCACGCGCCAGCCGCAGGCGCGGTGCACCTTGCTCAGGCCGGAGAAGGTGATGCACGGGTGGTCGCCGGCGATCGGCGCGGTCGGCTCGAACGCGGCGCCGTCGTACAGCACCTGGTCGTAGATCTCGTCCACCAGCAGCAGCAGGTTGTGGCGGCGCGCGACCGCGACCAGGCGCTCCAGCAGTTCCCTCGGGTAGACCGCGCCGGTGGGGTTGTTCGGGTTGATCAGCACGATCGCGCGGGTGCGCGCGGAAACCAGCGCCTCCACTTCCACCGGATCCGGCATGAAGCCGTTCTCCGGGGCGCAGCGGTAGTACACCGGACGGCCGTCGTTGAGGATCGTCGCCGCCGACCACAGCGGGTAGTCCGGCGACGGCACCAGCACCTCGTCGCCCGGGTTGAGCAGGGCGCGCAGGGTCATGTCGATCAGCTCGGACACGCCGTTGCCGACGAACACCCGGTCGGTATCCACGTGCGGCGCGCCGCGCTTGCGGTAGGCCGAAGCCAGCGCCTCGCGCGCGGCCGGCAGGCCGAGCTGGTGGGTGTACGGGTCGGTGCTGTCGATGTCCCGGATGATCGCCTGCTGCAGGTGCTCGGGCGCGCGGAAGCCGAATGCGCCCGGGTTGCCGATGTTGAGCTTGATCAGCTCGCGTCCTGCCGCCTCGAGGGCATGGGCTCGCCGGTTGAGCTCACCTCGGATCTCGTAGCGGACTTCCGACAGTCGCTCGCGCACGGCAAGCGTTTTTTCGGTGGACGACATGGCAGGGCCCAACGGGGCGGAGTGGGGTCTGGCATGGTATCGGAAATAACCGCCCCGGGAGCGTCACCGAGCGAGGCGGGGCGGTCGTTTCGGGCGAAACGGCCATCAGCCTGCAACGGCGCCCGGTGGACACCTGTGATCCCGCCATCGCGCGCCCATCCACGCGTGGCGCTCGGCTGCGCGGGCCGGGCACTACAATGCGCCCCGATGACATCCCCCGAACCCGACTACCCCACGCTGCAGCGCATCGGCTGGCCCTGGGCCGGCCCACCCGCGGCCCCTGCCTGGCAGGCGCTGTTCGAGCGCCATCCCGAAGGCCGCCCGGCACGGGTGAGCGAGCAGCACCGCACCGGCTATGCCCTGTCCGATGCGCCGGATACCGTGCCGTTCCGGGTGGAGTCGCCGCCGGAATGGCAGCGCCGCCCGGTGTTCACCGCCGATGGCGTGCCGCTGCACGAGCGCGCCGCGGTCGGCGACTGGGTGCTGCACGATGGCCGCCGCATCCTCGCCCTGCTGCCGCGGCGCACCGCGATCAAGCGCGCCGCCGCCGGCGAGCACTACCAGCAACAGGTGATCGCGGCCAACGTCGATACCGCCTTCGTGGTCTGCGGCCTGGACGCCGACTTCAACCCGCGCCGGATCGAGCGCTACCTGCTGCTGGTCGGTGGCGGTGGCGTGCAGCCGGTGATCGTGCTGACCAAGGCCGACCTCAACGGCGAGGCGCCCGAGCTGGCGCTGGAAGCGCTGGAGGACCTGCGCGCCCTGGGCGTGCCGGTGCTGCCGCTCAACGCCAAGGACCCGCAGGCCGCGGCCGCGCTGTCGCCGTGGCTCGCCCCGGGCTGCACCGCGGTGCTGGTCGGCTCCTCCGGTGCCGGCAAGTCCACCTTGACCAACAGCCTGCTGGGCCGGGAGCGGATGAAGACCGGCGAGGTCCGCGCCAGCGACTCGCGCGGCCGCCACACCACCACCCACCGCGCCCTGGTCCCGCTGCCCTCCGGCGCCTGCCTGGTCGATACCCCCGGCATGCGCGAGCTCAAGCCCACCGGCGAGGAGGAGCTGGCCGACGGCGCCTTCGGCGATATCGAGGAGCTGGCCAGCCAGTGCCGCTTCAACGACTGCGCCCACGACAGCGAACCTGGCTGCGCGGTGCAGGCGGCGATCGAGGCCGGCGAGGTGGATCCCGGGCGGGTGGCCAACTACCTCAAGCTGCGCGACGAGGTGGCCGGCGCCGCCGAGCGCCTGGCCCAGCGCATGGCACAGAAGGCCGAGGGGCGCGGCCTGGGTCGTGGGCCCAGGCGCCCCGGATCGCGCCCGCGACGCTAGCCGGTTGCGGTACGGTGCCTGCGGTCCGCCCTTGGCGGACGCACCGCGGAGCCGCCGATGACCGACGCCATCGCCCACCACGCCACACTGGACCAGCGCATGGTCCGCGCCGTCCGTGGCATCCGCCTGCTCGGCCTGGCCAGCTGGCCGGCCAGCGTGCAGGAGGAATTCCTCGCCGCCTGGCGCCAGGGCAGGGCCGGCCTGCCACGGGTCGAATACCCGAAGCTGGACTTCAGCGACGCCCGCGCCGAGCTGCAGGCCATCGCCGACGCCGCCGATCCCGACCACCCGCTGGGCATCTACCTGCGCGAATCGGCCGCCAGCTGGGCTGCGGCCGCGCGCCTGCTCGAGGCGCTGGGCACCACCCGGGCCGGCGCCGAATCCGTGGCCCTGTTCGGCCGGCCCGACCAGCCGCTGCCGGGCGAAGGCCCCACCACCCGCGAGGCCGCCCACCACTTCATCCAGCTGGCCAGCGAGCTGGACCACGAGCTGTTCTCGCCGGCCGAGCAGGTGCCGGTCTCTGCCACCGCCCTGGCCCTGCAGCTGCAGGGCGACCTGGACGAGTTCTTCGGCGGCCGCGTGGTCCAGGTCGAGCTGGACCTGGGACTGATCGCCAAGGCCGCCGCCGGCGCCACCCGCATCCGCCTGCGCGCCGGCGCCGCCTTCAGCGACTACGACCGCCGCCAGCTGTTCCACCACGAGGCCCTGGTGCATTCGCTGACCGCGCTCAACGGCCGCAACCAGGCCGTGCTGCCCAGCCTGGCCCTGGCTTCGCCGCGCGTCACCGCCACCCAGGAAGGCCTGGCGACCTTCGCCGAGCAGATCACCGGCAGCATCGACATCGGCCGCATGAAGCGGATCAGCCTGCGTACCGAGGCGGTGGCCATGGCCCTGGACGGCGCCGACTTCCTGCAGGTGTTCGGCTACTTCCTCGGCGCCGGGCAGCCGGAGGAGGAGAGCTTCGCCTCGGCCCAGCGCGTGTTCCGCGGCGTGCCGCTGTCCGGCGGCTGCGCCTTCACCAAGGACACGGTGTACCTGCGCGGCCTGCTCGGCGTGCATACCTTCTTCCGCCTGGCCCTGCAGCGCGACCGCCTGGTCCTGTGCCGCTGGCTGATGGCCGGCAAGATGACCCTGGACGACGTGGTCCGATTCGAACCGCTGTTCACCGATGGCACCTTGGCGCCGCCGCAGTGGCTGCCGCCCTGGATCGAGCGCGCTGGCGGCCTGGCCGGGCTGCTGGCGTTCTCGTTGTTCGCCAACCGCATCCGCATCGACCGCATCGACGACGGCGCCGCGCGCTGATCCGCCGCATCGTGCGTGACGAGCGCTGTCATGGGTTTTCAGCCGGCCAGGCCGCGTTTTGTTGCACTGCACCGTAAGTCCGAAGTCGCAACGGCGCCTGCACCGCGCGGCGCGCAAGGGGCCGCCGGAGCACCGGAACGCTTAGAATCGAGGCCCCTTGCGCTCGCGCCGAACCCGATCGATGTCCGAACAGGAAGATTTCAAACAGGCCGCCCTCGAATACCACCGCTCGCCGCGGCCCGGAAAGATCAAGGTCTCGCCGACCAAGGCCATGCTCACGCAGCGCGACCTGGCCCTGGCCTATTCGCCGGGCGTGGCCCACGCCTGCGAGGCGATCGTCGCCGACCCGAAGCAGGCCAGCGAGCTGACCGCGCGCGGCAACCTGGTGGCGGTGGTCTCCAACGGCACCGCGGTGCTGGGCCTGGGCAACATCGGCCCGCTGGCCGGCAAGCCGGTGATGGAAGGCAAGGGCGTGCTGTTCAAGAAGTTCGCCGGCATCGACGTGTTCGACATCGAGATCGACGAGAACGACCCGGATAAGCTGGTCGACATCATCGCCTCGCTGGAGCCGACCTTCGGCGGCATCAACCTCGAGGACATCAAGGCGCCGGAGTGCTTCATCGTCGAGCGCAAGCTGCGCGAGCGGATGAACATCCCGGTGTTCCACGACGACCAGCACGGCACGGCGATCATCGTCGGCGCGGCGGTGGTCAACGCCCTGCACGTGGTCGGCAAGAAGATCGAGGACGTGAAGCTGGCGACCACCGGCATGGGCGCCGCTGGCGTCTCCTGCGTGGACATGCTGGTCAAGCTGGGCCTGCGCCCGGAGAACATCCTGGCCTTCGACCGCGGCGGCGTGATCCACGCCGGCCGCACCGACCTGGACCCGGACAAGCTGCGCTACGCGCGCGACACTGACGCCCGCACCCTCGAGGACATCATCAAGGGCGCCGACATCTTCCTGGGCCTGTCGGCCGGCGGCATCCTCAAGCCAGAGATGGTGGCCACCATGGCCCCCAACCCGGTGATCCTGGCCCTGGCCAACCCGTACCCGGAGATCCTGCCCGAGGACGCGCGCCGCGTGCGCCCGGACGCGATCATCGCCACCGGCCGTTCGGACTACCCGAACCAGGTCAACAACGCCCTGTGCTTCCCCTACCTGTTCCGTGGCGCGCTGGACGTCGGCGCGACCGGCATCAACGAGGAGATGAAGATCGCCTGCGTGCACGCCATCGCGGCGCTGGCACGCAAGGAGGCCTCGGACCTGGGCAGCGCCTACGGCGACGAGGTCCCGAACTTCGGCCCCGAATACCTGATCCCGCGCCCGTTCGACCCGCGCCTGCTGGTCGAGCTGTCCTCGGCCGTGGCCCAGGCCGCGATGGACTCCGGCATCGCCGAGCGTCCGATCCAGGACATGGTGGCCTACCGCGAGAAGCTGGGGCAGTTCGTCTACCGTTCCAGCCTGCTGATGAAGCCGGTCTACGACCGCGCCCGCTCCGACCTCAAGCGCGTGGCCTACGCCGAGGGCGAGGAGGAAGTGGTGCTGCGCGCGGTGCAGACCGTGATCGACGAGAAGCTCGCCTTCCCGATCCTGATCGGCCGCCCCGAGGTGATCGAGAGCCGCATCCAGCGCCTGGGCCTGCGCATGCAGGCCGGCGTGGACTTCGAGATCACCAACCAGGACGACGACCCGCGCTTCAACGACTACTGGCAGCACTACCACGCCCTGACCGAGCGTCGTGGCGTCACCGTGGCCGCGGCCAAGACCCTGATGCGCTCGCGCACCACCCTGATCGGCGCGGTGATGGTCGCCCGGGGCGAGGCCGACGCGCTGCTGACCGGCATCGTCGGCCGCTTCCACAAGAAGCTCGGCTACGTGCGCAGCGTGATCCCGCTGGAGCCGCGGGTGCAGTCCACCTCGGCCATGACCGGCGTGATCAACCAGCAGGGCGTGTTCTTCTTCGTCGACACCCACGTCCAGGACGACCCGACCGCCGAGCAGATCGCCGAGGCCACCCTGCAGGCCGCGTTCCGCATGCGCCTGTTCGGCATCGAGCCGAACGTGGCCCTGCTGTCGCACTCCAACTTCGGCAGCCACGAGTCGAAGGACGCGGTGAAGATGCGCCAGGTACGCGAGCTCCTGCGCAGGCGCAGCCCGCGCCTGAACATGGACGGCGAGATGCAGGGCGACACCGCGTGGGACGAGATCCTGCGCGGCAAGATCATGCCCAACAGCACCCTCAAGGGCCGCGCCAACCTGTTCGTGATGCCGAACCTGGAAGCCGCGAACATCGCCTACAACCTGGTGCGAGTGTTCACCGACGGCATCGCCATCGGCCCGATCCTGATGGGCATCAGCAAGCCGGTGCACATCCTCACCACCAGCGCCACCCCGCGCCGCATCCTCAACATGACCGCCATCGCCGCGGTCGACGCCCAGATCCGCCAGCAGATGGAGGAGGGCCGGGGGGGCTGAGGCAACCCTTCAAGCTGACCGGTTGAATGGACACGGGCAGGAGCGGGAGCTCCTGCCCTTTTTATTTGGGCTTAACGGGCATGGCGGCATATCCGTCCGGGCTGGACCCGTAGTTGCCCAAGCCTTCGCCGCTCGTGTAGTAAAAATCCTACATCCGGGATTGGATTCCTCTGATTGAATCTGCCAGTGGCAGAAGCATGCTCAGGGCGCGCCAAGGCGCATTCTCATCAACCAGCCACTTCAAGGAGGAAGTGCCATGAGAACTTTGAGTAGCGTTGAACTGGAACATGTCGGAGGCGGTGTCCGCATCGTCCTCGCCCTCGGTGCAGCCATCGCATGGGCGCATGCCAACCGGGCATCCCTGCTGGCAATCGGTCAGGCGGCCAAGGAGGAGGATGAACGCCTTTCCAGCGAGTGCGAGGACTGAGCCATGCGTACGCTCTCTACTTCGGAATCCGCATACGTCACGGGCGGCAGCGGGGGCGCGGAGGCGCCGACCAACGCAGACGCTGATCGAGCGATCGGCAAGGCGGTCGGAAAGGCGTGGCACTCCCTGAACTCAACGCCGGCCAGGGTGCTGGGGGCGATCAGCCCGACAGGACTGGTCATGGGCGCGATCTGGCACTACGTGAGTCAGCATTGATGAACCGGTCCGGCCCTCCCCGGGCCGGACCATCTCCCAAAGGAGCAGACCATGAAGCGCAGCGGCTATCTGGCGATCCTGATGGTTCTTGGAGGATTCCTGTACGCGTGGCATCACAGGGCGAGCATCGTGCATATCGCACAGATCGCCGCAGAGACCGACGCGCAGCTCTCGCAGGAGTGCGAGTAGCGTCCCGTCAGCTTATGCACATCGGCACTTCGTGGAAGGCATCCGGCCAGATGAGCGTCTGACTACGTCAGGCGTGCGGAAGTTGGCCGGAGGCAGTCCAGCGCCGCCTAGCGGGACCTGGCTTCGCCGCGTGCCACGACACAATCACGAGGTGGATGCCGGGGAGCGTGCCGCGCAGGTTGGGGGTAAGTGCGCCGTTTGAGGAGCGTTCCAGTGGCTTGGGTGACGCCACCCGAGCTTGCTCTACCCGCAAGGTTCTCTGGGAATGGCCCGCGAAGTGGCGCCGTCGTGGCGGTCGAGCCCAGCTCCGCCAGCAGCTGGAAGAGGGGGCGGGGTAACTGGACTGGTATAGCGGAACTCGGAAAAGCCTGACAGGAAGATCGGGATTTCCGGGATTGACCGCACTTGTTCGGTGGATAAATTGCCTCCGGGGGCGGAATAGGCCGTCCCCGCGCACATCAAGGAGGATTTATGCGCAGCTTGAAAGTCCAGGAGATCCACTCCGTTGCTGGCGGAAACAATCGCAGCAGCGGCACCTCCAACCAGTCTGGCTCGTCCGCCCGCCAAGCGGCCCTCCAGAACTGCCGTGGACTTCCCGATAGCACAAAGGTGACCATCAGCTACGGTGCCACCGCCACTGTCGGCGGCAGGGTGGGCGGAATCGGTGGCGACGCTACCACCACCCAGGGGGCCACGGTTGAGACGACCTGTGGCGATCTTCGCGCGGCAGAAGAGCGGGCAAGGAACTGACGAAAGGGGCGCGCAGGAGTCCTGCGCGCCCGTTCCATGTGCGCATCCGGAGACTGCAAGATGGATGGGTTGCCACCACCAGTAGCACAAGTCGCGATCGATTCCGCCGCCTGGACCCAGACGGACCGAATTCGTTGGCCTTCGAAGGACGCTTTCGTACTGGTGTACGTCGGCGCGAGTGATTCCCGTACTTCGCTACTCCGTGTGTCGCGAGATCGCCACGAGTTTCGTATGGGGCAAGCTGACGATCACCTGGTCGTGGTTCTGGGCCTGGAGCCTGGGATCACAGGTGGTGAGGAAGCCTTGGACTTCCTCGCTGCGCATGAATCATTCCATCTTGCCGCGCAGTACTACGGATCGCGGATTCCATTCTCATATACCGAAATTGACGAGCGCGTGGTCAAGGCGTACTCGATGGATGAGCGCTTGTCGCGGGTCTATGACGCGGTGGACGAGATGCATCGCAGTGCAACTGGGGGAAATACTTCTCCCGCATGTGACGAACTCGCTGCTGCGATCGGATCGATGGAAGGTGGAGCGCGGACCTACTTCACCTACAAAGCCTTTTGGGAATGGCCGGCAGAGTTCTATGCCTACACCACGGCGTTCAAAGGTTCGTTGGCCGAGTACGAATCATTTCGTTCCCGGCTCTTTGCCGACGATGTCGGCTATCGATTGTTTACTTCGGGGGTGAAAGTTGCCGAGATGCTCGAGTCGAGGCTTGGCCGGAACGCGTGGCAGGAGCGGGCGGTGCGTGGTGAGTCGATGCTTGCGATGTTCTCGGAAGCGTACGGCTGTGGTCTCCAACTCGACGAGTCGCCGACCCTAACCGTGCTGAACCTGGAGCTTCCCGCTCCGGTCGGTCACTAATCCCCTCGACAGGTTTTCTGCGTTGCTGGAGGCACGTCAAATCAACCGCTATGCGGCTCGCCCCTTGTATTGAGCTTCTCTTTTCAACAACCCTTCTCTGCATCGCATCGAAATACGCGTCGGCGTCGTCGGCGCAGGCGCAACCTTCAAGATTGGCACGAAGGAAAGCTACATTACTTGCAACGGAGCGGGATCAAGCTGGAGCGACCTCGCGTCGATCACCTACAGGGCATTGGCGGCGAGTCCGTTTACTGTTCCCGGCATTATTGAGCGCTACATCAAGAATTCCGAAAGGTGAGTTTTGCGGGGAAGGGGCTTCGTGCCCCTTCCCTCATGGTGACCGAATGGCGGGGCCAGATATTCACAGTTGGAAGCTAGTTGCTTCTGGCTTCTTGGTCACCTTAATAGGTGGGCTTGGGTTGTGGCTGTCTGAGGCGATTGAGCTCGCCTGGGGAAAGCCTGTGTGCGAGGGCACACTCGCGCTGGTCTTGCTCTGGCTCTATCCAGAGAAGGAATCTCGTAGGTGGTCGATTAGCCTCGTGATCTGGCTCGTGGTTGCAGCGATCGGCCTAGCCGCCTTCTGGGTGGCTGCAGTCGCTTGGGGTAGAACGAAGTTCCTCGATGTCTCTCAGCTCTCTATCACGGCGGTGGCGGTGACCTTGGTCGGTGCCGTGGTCACCGCGCCGATCTACGAGGAGAAGGTCGTGCGAGGACTTTTGCTTGATGGGCTATCGCGGCTCACGAACGGCCTAACTGCAGCCGTTCTCGTGTCGCTTGTATTTGGCTTTGTCCATGCCGGCCCACTGTTCTGGCCAGTGGTCTTCTCGCTGGCCCTATGCATGCTTGCACTGAAATGGCGCGTAAGCACGTTGCAGCGAGCATTGGTCCACGGGATCGTGAATCTCTTGGTCTTGCTCTGGTATGGAACTAAGGGGTACGGGCTTTTCTTGTAGCGTTCAGGCGGCGCGGCCGCACAAAACTTCCTGTCGCTATGAGGCCTTGGCAGCCTCCGCCACAAGCTTTTGCTGCGTTGCGTCCAAGCGCTGGTCTGCCTATTCCACCGAGGCGAAGATGTCTTTGAGGGAGGCGGTGTCGTCGACGTCGAAGACCTTCTGGATCCGCGGCTGCGGTTTGACCAGAAGAGGCTGCGGTGGCGGCGGGCGAGCGAACCCTCCTGAATCGAGTACGTATGGATGACATGCCGCCACCCGCTGCCTATGTCGCAATCGATCCAGTCGCGTGGAGCCGTGCAGCAGGGACGGTGGCCGTCCGGCGAGCGGAGTCTCGCCGTAGTTTCCGGGAGCAGCTTTCCCATCACCCGTTGCTGAGGGTGCTCGTCCGGTGCGGCGTGGTGTTGCACCGCTAGTCGTCGGAGCCGTCGTGGTCGCGGTCGTGGTAGTTGCTGCCATCGGCACCGTGGCGCCTATGGAGTCTCGAAGGGTTGCTCTGGTTCCGCCGAGGTGACCGACAAGGGCGTCAAAGTCGAGGTCACAGCAAGGGTAAGGTGACGCGCTAGGGGCACGGTGGCTTCGCCAGCGTGCCTTACGGAGGACGTATGGCTAGGACAGCTTTGCTTGTTGTCGGCTCGTTTGTTGCTCTCGAGATCGCCATTCGCGCGTGGGCCCGGCTAGGCCTCGAGGTCGACAGCACTATCCACTTGGCGGGGCCGCTGTACTTGACGCACACGATCAACGAAACGAGGGTGATGCTGTTCGGGTGGAGCGCTATCGCCTGGCTACTGATCGCCCTGTTGATTGCTTCGATCTTCTGTTCGTTTTTCTTCTGGGTAGGCCGAGCGCAGCCCGGACTTGGTCATCACTGGATGGTGCGCCTGGGATTCCTGGCATCAGCCGCGTTGGTCGCCATTGCACTACTGAATGCAGCCGAGTATGTCGCGCTTGGAGGTGTGACTGATTACCTGGCCATGGTGGACCTGGAAACCAAGCGGGTGAGGGTCATCAACATCGCTGACATCGTCGTGGTCCTGGCTTCGGTTGCCGCGGTCGTCGGACAGATAGGCACGACTGTTGAACTGGTCCGCAGGTCGATATTCAGGACCGGCGTGACTTGAGCGCAGCTGGCGATGTGGGGCCATCTGAATGAACGCTGGGGGGCCGTCCAAGGTACTGAAAGGTCGTGGGTGCCCGCGCTCTTGGGGGTCCTGGAAAAGACCTGCCAAGAGAGAGCGCGGAACCAAGAGCGGCCTGACGGCTACGCCTGTACCTGAGCGGCGGCCACCTTCGCCACCAGCTTCCGCTGCATCGCATCCAGGTACTGGTCCGCTTCTTCCACCGAGGCGAAGACGTCCTTGAGGGGAACGGCGTCGACGACGTCGAAGACCTTCTGGATCTGCGGCTGCGGGTTGATCAGCAGCACGCTGCGGTGGCGGCGGGCGAGGGCGCGGCGGACGCGCGACAGCGAGCGCAGGCCGGCGCTGCTGATGTAGTTGAGGCCTTCCAGGTCCAGCACCACGGAGGACACGCGCTCGTCGGCAAGCAGCGGGTCGATGGCGTGGTCCAGTTCGGAGTGGCTGCCGGTATCCAGGCGGCCGCTAACGGCAATGCGCTGGACTCCGTTCTGCGGGGGCGTGGGGTCGATCCTGAGCTGGCTCATCACTGCTTCTCTCCAGACCCGCGGGCCTGGGGGAGGGCGCCGCGGAGGTCCCGGGGGTAGGACCAGACTGGATCGTATGGCGGGGTTTGCTAAGGACGCGTGTGTTTTCCCGGCGCAGCTGAACCGCGTTTCAGCGTTGCGATGCGGGGGTGATCCGGCCCGAATCGTTCAGGACCGGATGGCATACGTATTCATGCGTTTGTGCATACCTGCCCGGTCTCCGGGCCTCCCTCCGATCCGCTTTGCGGGTTTGTCAGGTGCTCCCGCCCCCGGGCTCGTGGCGTGTGGAGGGCGGCGGATCCCGTCCCAAGGCAGGCACGACAGCGCCGGATAGGCTCGGACTTGCGCCGCCCGAGGCTTGATATGCCTCGCTTTCCGCAGGCTCGCCGTTTGCACTGGTCGCAGCGCCCTCCAACCACGCACCGGATTGGTTGCCACGGATACCAATATCGCCACCCATCCGAAGCCGAAAGCCCGACCTGCCGCGCACCTCCAAACCTCCGCAAACCCTTGTCGCAGCGCAACATCCGGGGACTCAGCGTCCTGCTACATACGCCTCCGTAGCGAAGCGTCGCGTGGCACCCGTGCGTTAAACTCCCCGGTCCACAAGAACAACGTCACGTCGCGTCCCCACGCGCGGCAATGGGAGTGATATGAACTGGCTGAACGATGTGCTGCAGAACGATCCGGATCCGGTAGAGACCCGGGAATGGATCGAGTCGCTCAAGGCGGTCATCGACCGTGATGGCCCGGAGCGTGCGCACGCACTGCTGGAGGACATGGTCGAGCTGACCCGCCGGTCCGGCGCGTTCCTGCCGTTCTCCCCGACCACGGAGTACGTCAACACCATCCCGCCGCACCAGGAGGCCAAGAGCCCCGGCAACGCGGAGCTGGAGTGGCGCATCCGTTCGATCATCCGCTGGAACGCGATGGCCACCGTCGTCCGGGCCAACCGCAAGCCGGGCGACCTCGGCGGCCACATCGCCTCCTTCGCCTCGGCGGCGACCCTGTACGACGTGGGCTTCAACCACTTCTGGCGCGCCCCGTCCGACCAGCACCCGGGCGACCTGCTCTACATCCAGGGCCACAGCGCCCCGGGCATCTATGCGCGTTCCTTCCTGGAAGGCCGCATCAGCGAGAACCAGCTGGACAACTTCCGCATGGAAGTCGACGGCCGCGGCATCTCGTCCTACCCGCACCCCTGGCTGATGCCGGACTACTGGCAGACCCCGACCGTGTCCATGGGCCTGGGCCCGCTGGGCGCGATCTACCAGGCGCAGTTCATGAAGTACCTGGAGCACCGCGGCCTGATCGAGCCGTCCGACCGCAAGGTCTGGTGCTTCATCGGCGACGGCGAGTCCGACGAGCCGGAGACCCTGGGCGCCATCGCCCTGGCCGGCCGCGAGGGCCTGGACAACCTGATCTTCGTGGTGAACTGCAACCTGCAGCGCCTGGATGGCCCGGTGCGCGGCAACGGCAAGATCATCCAGGAGCTGGAAGGCGTGTTCCGCGGCGGCGGCTGGAACGTCATCAAGCTGCTGTGGGGCTCGTACTGGGATCCCCTCCTTGCCAAGGACACCAACGGCGTCCTGCGCAAGCTGATGATGGAAACCGTCGACGGCGAGTACCAGAACTGCAAGGCCTTCGGCGGCGCGTATACCCGCGAGCATTTCTTCGGCAAGTACCCGGAGACCGCCGCCATGGTCGCGTCCCTGTCGGACGAGGACATCTGGCGCCTCAACCGCGGTGGCCATGACCCGCACAAGGTCTATGCCGCCTACCACCAGGCGGTGAACACCAAGGGCATGCCGACCGTGATCCTGGCCAAGACGGTCAAGGGCTACGGCATGGGCTCGGCGGGCGAGTCGCTCAACCCGACCCACCAGACCAAGAAGCTGGACGACGACGCCGTGCGCGCGTTCCGCGACCGCTTCAACATCCCGATCAGCGACAAGCAGCTGGCCGACGCCGAGCAGGTGCCGTTCTACCACCCCGGCGAGGACTCGCCGGAAGTGCAGTACCTCAAGGAGCGCCGCGCCGCCCTCGGCGGCTACCTGCCGCAGCGTCGCCGCAAGGCCAGCAAGTCCTTCGCCGTGCCCGGCCTGGACAAGTACGAGCGCCTGCTCAAGTCCAGCGGCGAGCGCAGCTACTCCACCACCATGGCCTTCGTGCAGACCCTCAACATCGCCCTGCGCGACAAGGAAGTGGGTCCGCGCCTGGTGCCGATCGTGGCCGACGAGGCCCGCACCTTCGGCATGGAAGGCCTGTTCCGCCAGATCGGCATCTACGCCCCGTTCGGCCAGAAGTACAAGCCGGTCGACTCCGACCAGCTGATGTACTACCGCGAGGACCAGGCCGGCCAGGTGCTGCAGCAGGGCATCAGCGAGCCCGGCGCGATCGCCTCGTGGATGGCCGCCGGCACCAGCTACTCGGTGTCCGACGTGCCGATGCTGCCGTTCTACATCTACTACTCGATGTTCGGCTTCCAGCGCGTGGGCGACATCGCCTGGCAGGCCGCCGACATGCGTACCCGCGGCTTCCTGCTCGGCGGCACCGCCGGCCGCACCACGCTCAACGGCGAAGGCCTGCAGCACGAGGACGGCCACAGCCACCTGCTGGCCGGCGCCATCCCGAACGTGCGCTCCTACGACCCGACCTTCGGCTACGAAGTGACGGTGATCCTGCAGCACGGCATGAAGGCCATGCTCGAGGACCAGATCGACGAGTACTACTACATCACCCTGATGAACGAGAACTACGCCCATCCGGAAATGCCGGCCGGTGCGGAGCAGGGCATCATCAAGGGCATGTACCTGCTGCAGGATGCCGGCAAGCCGAAGAAGGGCGAGCTGCGCGTGCAGCTGCTGGGCAGCGGCACCATCCTGCGCGAGGCCATCGCCGCCGCCGAGCTGCTGGACAAGGACTTCGGCGTCACCGCCGACATCTGGTCCTGCCCCAGTTTCAACGAGCTGCGTCGCGACGGTTACGACGCCGAGCGCTGGAACCGCATGAACCCGGAGGCCAAGGCCCCGCGCAAGGCCTACGTGACCGAGCTGCTGGAAGGCCGCCAGGGCCCGGCGATCGCCGCCACCGACTACGTGCGCGTGTTCGCCGACCAGATCCGCGCCTTCGTGCCGATGAGCTACACCGTCCTGGGCACCGACGGCTTCGGCCGCTCCGACACCCGCGCCAACCTGCGCCGCTTCTTCGAGGTGGACCGCTACTACATCGCCCACGCGGCGATCGCGGCCCTGGCCAAGGACGGCAAGATGACCGGCAAGGACGTGGCCAGGGCGATCAAGCTGTACAAGATCGATCCGGAGAAGGCGAATCCTGTTGGGGTTTGATCTGTAGCGGTAGCTAGAACGGAAAAGGCGGCCTCATGGCCGCCTTTTTCTCTTTGGAGCGAAGCGAACCTGACCCCGTCCTCGACCCCTTCTTCGCAGAGACGCCCAGGGGGGCACACGGTCCTGAACGCCCTGCTGCGTCTTATCTGTACTTGGGGATGAAGGTGAGCCGAAACGCCTTGATGGACGTGACGGCGCGTGCCAGCTAAGGACGAGAGTCAGAACAATCGTTGCAACCACTTGGAACTACAGGCAGATTTCGACCGGCACACATAGGGGGCTGCTTGATCTCTGGCGACGTCCCCCCGCCAAACTCTGGCGGCTGCAACCGCCCATCCACGGAGGGACCATGAAGACCGTGATCCACTTGACGATATTAGCGATCGCGCTGCAGGCGTCGGCGGCATCTGCGCAGGCATTGTGGGGCGGGGCGGCCTACGGGATGGACCTGGCGCAGGTCCAGGCGAAGGTGCCGCAGGCCCGGGTGCCGGAGAGCCCGGATGAGTTGGCCGGTGGCGAGAGCGAGGGGCTGCGGGTGGAGGGCGTGGAGGTGGCCGGCCACCGGTTCCAGGCTTCGTACTTCTTCGCCGGCGGCGCGCTTGTGCAGGTGGATCTGGTGCAACGGGCCGCGCGGGCCGGGCGCGCGGACCTGCAGGTGTTCCAGGACGTGGCCGCGGCGCTGGAGGCCCAGCACGGTGCACCAGCGGGCAGCACGCAGCAGGATGAGCCGTTCGAGCGCCGTCGCGTGCATTGGCAGGTGGCGGACACGCAGGTGGCGCTGCTGCTGTTCCAGCTCGGCGATGCCTCGCTGGTGAAGGTGGTCTACCAGGTGCAGCCACCGGATGCGCCACCACCTGTGCGGTTGCGCTCGGACGGTTGAAAACCGGGGTCAGTGAAACCGGGGTCGGAGTGCACGTTCCTCAGAAGCCCGGTCACAGCGCCCTTTCCTCGAAGCTTCTCCGCTTCCGCGGCCGGCCGATCCTTGCCGGCCCGGCCCGGCCCGGCCCGACGCGGCGCCCCAGCTGGCGCTCGACGGCTTGGCGGAAGCGGTCGCTGCCGAGGTCGTCGCGCTGGAGCGTCGCACGGATCTGCTCGATCCCGGCAGCTTCCAGTCCGGCGATGACCAGCGCGCGGTAGGCGGCGCGGCGAGTCGGGGCGTCGAAAACAGGGGTCAGAGTGCGCGCCCCGCCCGGCATCCCTGGCGACGGACGCGGCGGTAGACCGCAAGGCCCGTGCTCCCGCTGCAGCAGCTGTTTGCCGCCCCGGTTGCCGGTAATCAGCGAAGCCCCGCTTCCGGCGCGATCGTATGGACGACCTTGCCCTCCGCATCGAGGAACTCGATGGCGCCGTAGCCGGCGTCGGTGATGGTCAGGCGCAGGCGGGCGCGGTCGGCCTTGTCGTTGAGGGCGACGCTGGGCGTGCCGTCGGCCGCCACCTGCATGCGGATCCGGGTCGGGGCCGCCACGCCGGGGATCAGCCGGTTGTCCAGTGCCGGTTCGCGCACCAGTGGGGGTGCCTGGTTGATCGAGAACGCGACCGAGCCGTCCGGCGACACGCGCCAGCCCACCGCATCCATCGCCGGGTGGTCCAGGGCCAGGACGGCCATGCCAGCCTCCACGTCGGCCGTGCCGAAGCCGCCGCGCTCGCTGCCCTTGTCGTCGTACAGCACCATGCCGGCCACGTCGAACGCGCGCCGGTACTGGATGCCGTCGATGATGGGGGCCGGGGTCCGGCCGGCCAGCGTCATCCGGATCACGCCATCCTCGTCGACGATGTCGATGCGGCGCGCGGTGATGCGCTCGTGGTCCGGCGCGTCCACGCGGGTCTGCGGCGTGCGCGAGGCGATGATGCGCTCCAGCGTCTGCACCGAGGGCCGCTTCGGCGCCGCCTCGCTGGCCGATGCCGGGAGAGCGGTGCAAAGCGCGGCGAAGACGAACGGGACGGCGGCGGCGTGCTTCAAGGGCATTCTGTGCTCCGTTGGCGGTTGCGATGCGATGTCGCAAGGATATGCGTCGCGTGCGACGACCGGGATCCGGCGCCAGCAGGCCGAGCCGGGGGGCACTCGCCGTGGCGACGGGTTGAAACCGGGGTCAGAGTGCACTTTCCTGCGGGCTGCCTGGCTTCGGCGGCCGTCCGATCCTGGCCGGGCCGGCGCGGCGTCCCAGCTGGCGCTCGATGGCCTGGCGGAAGCGGTCGTTGCCGAGAACGTGCTGGCGCTGGAGCGTCGCGCGGATCTGCCCGATTTCGTCAGGGTCCAGCCCGGCGATGACCAGCGCGCGGTAGGCGGCGCGGGAAAACCGGGGTCAGAGTTCAATTTCTCCCGGGTGCGGCCCGGGCGGTCGGCTCCAGTCGAGGGGAAATTGCACTCTGACCCCGGTTTTCGACCCATACGGCGGCCAAACGCCTGCCGGGCGCCGGCTTCACCGGGCCCCCGGCAACGCATAGAGTCGCCGGAACGAACATTGGCGGGCCAGGGGGAAGCATGTCCGGGAAGCTGCTGGCGGGCGCGGCGATCGCGCTCGCGCTAAGTGCGTGCACCACTACCCGCTACACCATCGTGCCGCTGGAGGCCCACGGCGCCCAGGTCAGTTTCCACAACGGGCGGCCGACCACCGACCTGGAGCTGCGCAACGGCGCGGTGCAGGTCACTCCGCTGGGCGTGGAGGTCAACGGGCGGATCAGCTTCGCCGTGGCCGGCTACAACAAGCTCGACGAACCGGTGGACTTCGGCTCGGAGAACTTCAGCGCCCGCGTGGGCGGGGCCTGGGTGCCGGTGTACTCGTACGAGGACCTGGAGCGCGAGGCCGAATCGGCCGCGACCTGGGCGGCGTTCGCCGTGGCACTGACCGGCGTGGCCACCGCGGTGGCGGCCACGAACGAGGCCTACAAGACCGTCGACACCACCATCTACACCCCGCGCGGCCCGCGCCCGGCGCGCGCCACCTACTACGACCCGGCCACCGCGGCGATGGGCACGGCAGCCGCCACCGCGATCACCGTCGGCGGCGTGTACCTGATCGACCAGGAGCTGCACGCCACCCTCGACCGGCTCGGCCACACCATCCTGCAGACCACCACCGTCGGCCCGCAGGAATCCTGGGGCGGCCAGATCGTCGTCGGCCGCGCACGTGGCCGCATGCCTTACGACGTCGAGGTGGTCGCCAACTGGAACGACGAGGTTTACCGGTTCCGGTACCGTGTGGAGAAGCGGCCGTAGGCGGCCAGCCAAAAACCGGGGTCAGAGTGCAATTTCGTGCCGACTCGCCTGGGGTGTCCGAAGGCTCTCGAGCGGAAAATTGCACTCTGACCCCGGTTTTGGCTTTTGCTTCCGAGGGCGGCCGGGCCGGCCTGGGGCCACGCGTCGCCCAAGCCTGCGCTGGATGTCCTCACGGAAGTCGTCGCTACCCAATGCGCGCTGGGTTCCCATCGCGCGCCTGATCTCCTCGACTTCGGTCGGCTCGAGGCCACGTGTCACCAGTGAGCGATAGACGGCGCGGCGTGTATCGTCGTCCCGCTCCAGTGCCAGATAACGCGGATGCGGCTGCACCAGCGGATCCGGGCGGCCCAGCGCATTGGCGCCGTGGCTCGACCACGGATAGTCCGCAGGATCGACCACCATGCCCGCCCGCACCGGGTTGAGTTCGATGTAGCGGTAGCAGCGCAGCAGGTAATCCTCGGAGTCGACCAGGCAGGACCGGTAGCGTCCTTCCCACAGGGTGCCGGTCCGCTGGTAGCGGTCGTTGAAGTAGCGCACGTAGCGTCGGCCCAGGGACTGCATCAGCGCCGACACCGCCCGCACCCGCGCGGGCGACAGCAGCAGGTGCACGTGGTTGGTCATCAGCACGTAGGCATGGACCTGGCAGTCGTGCGTGCGCGCGAGTTCGCGCAGGTCATGCAGGTAGCGGACGCGGTCGATGTCGGCAAAGAAGCAGGGCTGGCGGTCGTTGCCGCGCTGGATCAGGTGCTGGCTGACGCCGGGAAGGTCGAGACGGGGGCGGCGGGGCATGGAGGGGCTGGGCGTGGTGGAACCGCCCCAGTGTCGATGGCCGCCAAGCCCAGGTCTGTCGGGCGAGTACGGCCGGGGATGTCGGGAATCCCGGAAATTGCACTCTGACCCCGGTTTTCGTGTCGATCCGGGGGTGGCCTGGGCGTCGTACTGGCGATTCCCAAGCAAGGAGTTCGCCATGAGCACGCAGACACCGGCCAAGGGCCCCGCCTCGTACTTCCCGTCGATCGAACGCAGCTACGGCAAGCCGGTCGCCCACTGGCTGTCGGTGCTGGACCAGACCGCCGGGCTGAAGCACATGGACCAGGTCGCCCTGCTCAAGCAGACCCACGGCCTGGGGCATGGGCATGCCAATGCCCTGGTCGCATGGCATCGGGCGCAGCGGGGGACGGCTGCATGAAGCTGCTTTACAGCCGCAACCCGAACCCGCGCCTGGCGGTGGCGACCGCGCGCTTCCTGCGGGCGCCGGTGGAGTTCGAGTTCGCCGCGCCGCTGGCGCCCGGCCAGGCGGAGCGCTACCGCCCGCTCAACCCCGCGCTGCGGGTGCCCATCCTCGTCTACGACGACGGCACCAGCCTCTGGGAGGCCGACGCCATCGCCTGCCGGCTGTCGCGCGAGGTGGGTTCGCAGTTCTGGCGGACCGGGCTGGCCGAGCCGGGGATGATCCAGTGGATCAGCTGGGGCAAGCAGAACTTCGTCCGCGCCTGCGACATGGTCCAGTTCGAATACGTGACCAAGCAGCGCTATGGCCTGGGCCGGGTCGAGGCCGGAGAGGTGGCGAAGGGCCTGGAGCTGTTCGCCGAAAGCGCCCCCCTGCTGGATTCGCAACTGGCCGAGCGGCCATGGCTCCTGCCCGATGGCATCTCCTATGCCGACTTCCGCATGGCCAGCTTCCTCCCGCACCACGGGATTGCCGGCCTGCCGCTGCGGGACTATCCCGCGATCAGCGCCTGGTACGCCCGCATCGAAGCGCTGCAGCCTTGGGCGGACCCCTTCGCCGGACTCGATGCCCCGGAGCTGCCGCCGGTGCCATAGCGGCCGCGCAGAAAACCGGGGTCAGAGTGCGATTTCTCTCCGGCGGCGCAGGCGTGCGCGGACCGAACGGAGAGAAATTGCACTCTGACCCCGGTTTCTGGTCTTGCTGGCGCGTCAGTGCTCCAGCGCGATCCGGTTCATGCCGCTGGCCTCGGCCGCGGCGAGGATCTTCACCAGTCCCTCGTACTCGGCGTTGGCGTCGGTGCTGATCCGCAGCTGCGGCAGGTTGCCGGCATGCTCGGCGGCCTGTTCCTGCAGACGGCCCTGCAGCTGGGACATGGCGACCGGTGTGCCGTCCCAGGTCAGCTGGTTGGCCGCATCCAGGTGCAGGGCGATCGGTGGCGGTGGATCGGGCCGGTCAACGGGCCGCTCCGAACGCTGTGGCAGCTGCAGCGGGATCGGACGGGTGACCATCGGCGCGGTCACGATGAAGATGATCAGCAACACCAGCATGACGTCGATCAGCGGGGTCACGTTGATCTCGGCCAGTGGTCCGGTTCTTCCTGCGGTACTGAACGCCATGGTCCGCTCCTGCAGCGGGGCCGGTCGCCCCAAGCTCGACATTACGCCTGGCGTTGCCGAATCGGCTGACCGTTCGTCGGCATCGAGGGAGGCGAAAACCGGGGTCAGAGTGCAATTTTCCCGACGTTGCCCGTCGCCTCGGAAGCCGGTCGGGCGGGAAATCGGACTCTGACCCCGGTTTTGCTTCTACAGCCCGGCGGCGGCGGGGTAGAGCTCGCGGTCCTCGCGGCACAGGCGCTCGAAGAGGGCGCGCAGGACGGTGTTGGCGTCGCGGCGGAAGCCTTCCGGGTCCTCCTGCAGCCGTGCCGGTACCCGCCAGCGCTCGACGAAGCGCCCGAAGGCCTGGGACAGGCCCTGCATCTCCGACTGGTAGCGGGCGCTGATGGCGGCCACTTCCGGCATGGCGGAAGTGGCGAGCCGGGGATAGAGCACCTGGTCCTCGGCGGCCAGATGGAACTTGATCAGGCTGGCGGTTTCGACGATCGCCTGGCTGATGTGTTCTGCGTTGGCGTCGATCCCGGCCCGTGACAGGGACCGGAGGGTGTCGATCTGTTGCAGGATCGACGCGTGGTCGCGGTGGTAGCGATCCATGTTCATTGTGGGGGGGACTGCCTTTCTCGCATTCGTGACTATTGCGACCTGGACGGCCGAGGGCCGCCCGGGCGTGGCTGCACTGTGCCGGGCCGCGTCGGCGCGCGCGCTGACATGGGTCAAGCCCAGCGGCGCTTGCCCCCCGATCCCCATGAAGGCCAATGCGGCTTGCATTGCACGCGGTACTGGCGTCTGCTGCAGCCGGCGCCGGATCACGGGCCTGCAAGGGGGGAGCCATGGAAGACATGCGTAGGTCCGCAACGCGGGCCGGAGGGTGGGGGCTGATCGTGCTGCTGCTCGCGCCGTTGGCCCAAGCCCATCCCGGCGGCCTCAACAGCAAGGGCTGCCACAACGACCGCAAGAACGGTGGCTACCACTGCCACCGCGGTCCGCCGCCGGGGCGCAGTCAGCCAGCCAGGCACAGGCCGTGCGCGCGACCCCGGCCAAGGCCGCACCTGGCAGCGGTCGCACGTACCGCAATTGCGCCGAGGCGCGGGCCGCCGGCGCCGCTCCAGTCCGGCGTGGGGAACCCGGCTATGGGACGCATCTGGACCGCGACAATGACGGGGTGGGGTGCGAGTAGGCGAGAGAAAAAACCGGGGTCAGAGTGCGATTTCCGGTCCGGCCAAAGGGCGGGCCGTAGCGGTCCGAGGGAGAAATCGCACTCTGACCCCGGTTTTTGCCTGGGTCGATGCTCGGGAAATTGCACTCTGACCCCGGTTTTCGCTCTGACCCCGGTTTTCGACCCCGGTTTTCGGGGGCCGATAAGATTGGGCGGTGCAGCCGCCCGTCGCGGGCGGCCCTGGGGAGGAAGCGATGCAGGTGAAGGGAGTGGCCCTGCTGGGGCTGGTGGTGCTGGGTGGCGTGGCGGGCGATGCGCTGGCGGCGCGCAAGGGCGCGGATGCGTGCGCGGAGCTGGTCGGGTTCAGGGATGCGCGGCTGAAGCTGGAGGTGACTGGCGCCGAGCGGGTGCCGGTCGCGCCTCCGGGGACGGTGCGGGCGGCGTCGTACCTGCCGCCGATCGCGGTGGAGCTGCCGGCCTACTGCAAGGTCTCCGGCCGGATCAACGACCGCACCGCGGTCGATGGCACGCGCTACGGCATCGGGTTCGAGCTGGCGCTGCCGGAAGGCTGGAACGGGCGCTTCCTGTTCCAGGGCGGTGGCGGGCTCAATGGCTCGATCGCGCCGGCACTGGGCACGACCGCCGCCGGTGATGCACCCGCGCTGGCCCGCGGCTTCGCCGTGGTCTCCACCGACAGCGGCCACGAGGGCGAGGGCTTCGATGCCTCCTTCATGCAGGACCAGCGTGCCGCGCTGGATTTCGCCCACGCCTCGGTCGGCACCACCGCTCAGGCCGCGCTGCTGCTGGTCGAGCGCTACTACGGCAAGGCGCCGCATCATTCCTACATGGCCGGCTGCTCGACCGGTGGCCGCGAGACCATGCTGGCGACCCAGCGCTATCCGGAGCTGTTCGACGGCGTGATCGCGGTGGCCCCGGCGATGCGCACCGGCTTCTCCAACCTGGCGTTGGCCAACGCACGCACGAAATTCATGTCGGCCGCGCCGCGCGATGCGCAGGGCAGGCCGCTGCTGGCGCAGACCTATTCGGGTGGCGACAAGTCGCTCATCCTCAAGGAATTGCTGGCCCAGTGCGACGCGCTGGACGGCCTGGCAGACGGGGTGATCGAGAACGTGCTGGCCTGCCGCTTCGAGCCGAAGAAGCTGCAGTGCAAGGCAGGCAAGCAGGACGGCTGCCTCTCCGCCGCCCAGGTCACCGCCCTGGACCAGGCGTTCAAGGCGCCGCGTGATGCCTCCGGTGCGCCGCTGTATGTCGACTACCCCTACGACACCGGCATTGTCTACGAGGGCCCGGGCATCCCCGGCTTCCTGCCGACGGAAGGGCCGGACATCCTCGCCGCGGTGATGCCGAAGGCCGAGGGCTTCGATCCCGACGCCACCGCCGCCCGGGTGCGTGCCGACGCGGTGCAGATGCTCACCGACACCAATGCCTGGACCAACCTCGGCAGCTTCCTCGGTCGCGGCGGCAAGGCCATGTACGCGCATGGGGTCAGCGATCCCTGGTTCTCGGCTTGGGACACGCTGGACTACTTCAAGCGCGCCGAGGCCGCCAATGGCGCCCAGGCCTGGAACGATGCGGCGCGGTTCTACTTTGTCCCCGGCATGGGCCACTGCGGCGGCGGTACCGCGCGCGACCAGTTCGACCTGCTGACCCCGCTGGTGGAATGGGTGGAGCAGGGCCAGACGCCCGGCCAGGTGCTCGCCCGCGGTGCCGCGCTGGAAGGCGAGCGCCCGCTGTGCCCGTACCCGACCCATGCGCATTACATGGGTGGGGATGCGGCTTCAGCGGAAAGCTATGAATGCAGGAAGTAGACAGCCGTAGCCCGGAAAAGGCCGCAGGCCGCCTCCGGGGTCTGTGCGTGCGTCCACACACCAAATGAGTTGGACCATCACTGCCTGCGTGGCCACACCCCGGGTGCGCTTCGCTTACCCGGGCTACGCCTTTGGCCAACTCCCTCCAGAGTGGCTGGGGGAGCGGGTAGGAGGCCTTGCAAGGCTGAAGGTGCCCGCGCTGTTACCCCGGCCCGGGTGTCGAAGATTGGCGCGACGCTCGTCCGGCGGGGCCGGGCAACCGACCCTCACCCCTAACCCCCACGCGCGCGATCAGGGGTGCGCGGACCAGTGGTCCGCGAACGCACCCCCCGCCCCGACGGGGGGGAACAATCCATGCGCGTGCACGCATGACCTGGGAGCCCCGGGCGTTACTCGTCGTGGATGGACAATGCCCCGGGCGCGCTGCGCTTACCCGGGCTACGCCTATAAGCCTCCCCCCTGGAGAGGGAGAGGAAGAAGGTAGGGAGCTTTTCGAGGCTGGATGCCCGCGCTGTTAGCCGGCGTGTGTATCGACGACGGGCGCGACGGGCGTTCGGCGGCACTGGGTAACCGACCCTCAGCCCTGACCCTGCTCCGCAGATGCGGCCCTTCACCGTGCCGGGACCGAACAATCCCTGCGCGTGGCACGCATGACCTGGGTGCGTCAGGCGTTGCTTGTCGTAGATGGACAAGACCCCGGGTGCGCTGCGCTTACCCGGGCTACGCCTTTGGCCCTCCCTCCGCGGAGGGGGAGAGTGTAGGGAGCTTGCGAGGCTGGCGGCGCCTGTTACCCCGCCCTGCATATCGAAGGTTGCGCGACGCTCGTCCGGCGGCGCTGAAACAGCCCTCTCACCCCAAAACCTCTCCCCGCTCCACGCCCGCGCCCGCCCGCGCCCGCGCCCGCGCCCGCGCCCGCGCCAGGGCCAGGGCCAGGGCCAGGGCCAGGGCGCTCAGGGGAAGCGTGAACCCGTGGCCCGCAAACACCCCCTTCATCCCCCGCCGGGGGGAACCGAACTCTGGCCCGCCATACGGAGGGGGAGACCGACACGCCTCAGGACTGTGGCCGCTATCACCTCCGTGAACGTTCCCCATACGCCGGGTTCAATTCTGCAGGGGGGGAGGGCCGTTATCGACGGTGGCGGACCACGCCTGCCGACGCCCACGATCCCTTCCAGCGACCAGCCTTGATGAACTCCACTGCACAACGCACCGACAGTGATGGCGATTCCCTGGCGGCGCCCCGGCGCCCCGGCGCCCCGGCGCCCCGGCGCCCCGGCGCCTTGGGCTGTTCCGGCGGTTCGAGCCGGGGCTGGAGGCCGAGTACCGCGCGTTCCAGGACGCGGCCCAGGTAAAGCGCATCCGTGGCGCGCTTGGTGCGGCGGTGGTGGTGCTGTTCGGCTACACCGTGCTGGACCTGTTCGTGGCGCCGAAGCCGATCATGGCCGAGGTGGTGGCGCTGCGCCTTTCGCTGATGGTCATGCCCCTGCTGCTGTTGCTGGCCGCCTCCTACCGCCAGCAGTGGCGCAGCATCCTGCACCACATCGCCGGTGCCGCCTGCCTGTGCGCGGCGCTGGGCGCGGTCACCCTGGTGGTGCGCAGCCGCTACCAGGGCCTGCCGCTGGACTACGAAGGCGTGCTGCTGGTGCTGATGTACATGTACGGCTGCGGCGCCATGCGCCTGCGGACCGCCATCGTCTGCGGCACCACCACCACCATCGTCTATCCGCTGGCCGAGGCCTGGGTGGGGCTGCCGCAGGACATACTGGTGGTGCGCACGATGTTCATCGTCACCACCAACATCATCGGCATCATCACCGCCTGGGTGCTGGACCAGGAGGGGCGCGGCAACTTCCTGATGGCGCGCCAGCTGCGCGGCATGGCCCAACGCGACTACCTCACCGGCCTGCCCAACCGCCGCGCCTTCGCCGAGCGCATCGACGCGGTCTGGCAGCAGGCGCGCGGGGAGCAGCGGCCGCTGGGCATCGCCCTGATGGACGTGGACTGGTTCAAGGCCTACAACGACCGCTACGGCCATCCGGCCGGCGACCGGGTGCTGCGCGCGGTGGGCCGGGTGCTGGGCGCGCATGCGCGCGGGCCGCTGGACATGGTCGCCCGCCACGGCGGCGAGGAATTCGTCTGCGTCTGGTACGACGCCACCCTGGCCGAGGTCGAGACCACCCTGGCCGCGATCCATGCCGACATCGCCAGCCTGGGCATCGAGCACGCCGGCTCGCACGTGCCCGGCAACCGCCTGACCATCAGCATCGGCCTGCACTACCTGTATCCGCAGGCCGGCAAGCCGCCCACCGAGGCCCTGCTGCGCGCCGACCAGGCCCTGTACGAGGCCAAGGCCAGCGGCCGCCACACTACGGTGGTCACCCTGGCCGAGCCGATCTCGCAGCCGCCGGAAGAGCCGGACGACGAGATGCCGCCGGAAGCGGTCGTGGTGCGCGGCGCGACGGACTGACCACGCCCGGCGGCGCCGTGCCTCAGTAATGTCCGTGGCGGGGGAAGGAGGCGAGCATCGCCACTTCCACCAGCAGCATGAAGATCGTGCCGCGGGCGCCGAACAGCAGGCTGGAGATCGCCAGCAGTCCCAGGGCGATCGCCACCAGCTGGCGGCGCCGGCGGAGAGCGGCCCGGCCCCTGGCCAGCCACGTGGCCGCCAGCGCGCCCTGGCCGAACAGCAGGCCGAGGAAGACGTTGTCGCTGCCGTCGAAGTCGGTGGTGGCCGCCAGTCCGGCGACCTCGTGGCCGGCCGTCCAGGCCCCACCCCAGGCGAATGCGACCGCGCCCAGCACGGCCAGGGCCCAGGCCCATGCGGGAGCCCGCCGGGTGTGGCGCCTGTCATCCGGGGAACCGCCTGACGGACCGGCGCCATAGGCCTGCCCGTCTCCCGCGACGCGCGGAGATGCTGTGTGCATGAAAACCCCATCCGTTGGTGGTCCCCCGTGGCAGCCATGCTCTACGACTCCGGCCTATCGCGGTATCGGGTTTTTCTGACGCCCACGTCCGGGGCACGTTCTTGGCATCCGCCTCACCACGATGAATCCCGCCTGCCCTGTGGCCGCTTGGATACGCGGTTTTTCACCGCGGTTTGCGGGTCGATGCGGAAGCCTGAGGTCCACCGAAAACGGAGGACCTCCCATGAAGCTTTCCAACCTGTCCGTGCTGGCCGCCCTGCCGCTGATGGCCGCTTCCGCCCTGGCCAGCGCCCAGACCCATGGCCCGCAGGACGAGGGTCGCCGCTTCAGCGACGGCAGCCGCGTGGTCTGCGAGAAGGTCGAGGTCGCCCGTTCCAGCAAGGATCCCAACCGCATCGCCGGCACGGCTGCCGGTGCGGTGATTGGTGGCCTGATCGGCAACCAGGTCGGCGGCGGCAACGGCAAGAAGCTGGCCACGGTCGGCGGCGCGGTCGCCGGCGGTGCCGTCGGCCGCAATGTCCAGGGCAACAGCCAGGAGAGGAACGGCGAGCGCGTGGTCGAAACCCGCTGCGAGCGCGTCTGGCGCTAAGGCGCCCGCCATCCATCAAACCCAACGGCCGCCTTCGGCCACCGCAGGAGCAAGTGATGTCCACCCCCGAGGAACTCGAACGCAAATTCTGGAAGGCGCTGAAGTCCGACATGACCGTGATGCTTGGCGTGGACGGGCTGGAGGACGGGCACACCCGGCCGATGACCGCGCAGCTGGAGCACGAGTCGCATGGCCCGATCTGGTTCTTCACCTCGATCGACAATGCCCTGGTGCGCGACCTGGCCAGCCCCCGGCGCGCCACCGCTGCGTTCGTGGCGAAGGGCCATGACCTGTTCGCCAGCATCGGCGGCCAGCTGTCGGTGGATACCGACCGCGCGGTGGTCGAGCGGTTGTGGAATCCGTTCGTCGCCGCCTGGTACACCGGCAAGGACGATCCCAAGCTGGTCCTGCTGCGCCTCGATCCGGACCAGGGCGAGGTGTGGCTCAACGAGAACAGCATGCTGGCCGGGGTGAAGATGCTGATGGGCATCGACCCGAAAAAGGATTACAAGGACAAGGTAGCCAAGGTCGATCTGGGCTAAGCCAGCCAGGTTGAAATGGGGGCGGCGGGAGGCGCGATTGGGGCCTCCCGCTGTTTGTTTGGGATCCGCCTTGAAGAAACCTGCACCGGCGTTTCTCTCGGCGTACACGGGGACTACTGCTTCTGAGCGCCCCTGCGCCTTGACCAACCGGTGATCAGCGCTCAGGCAAAACCGCCGACACCGGGTTGCGCGCCCGGAACACCGGTAGTGAGCCCTTGGTGCTCGCAGGCCGCCCCGTAGGTTCGGGCAACACGGCAGGAAGAAAGGCCCCGCAGTGCGGGGCCTTTCCGTGTGCGCACGGCCAGCGGCGCTTAACGCCGCACGTCACCATCCGAGGGCCACAGCCGCTCGGCGCTGTCCCAGGCATCGCGTACCGCGTCGCGTGCTTCGTTCCACTCCAGGCGCGAGGTGCCGCGGGCGGTGTCCCAGCCATGCTCCAGCTCGCGCTCCAGCTCCGCGTCCCAGACCCGGCCGTGCAGGTTGCTGCGGGCGCGGGTGCCGTAGCGGTAGGCGGGGCGATAGTCGGTGTAGTCGTAGTCGGTGAGGTAGTAGTCGGCGGCTTCGTACTGGTCGGCGTAGTAGCCGTCGGCGGCCTCGTAGGCGCGGTAGGTGCGGTCGGAACGGTCGAAGGCGTCCTTGACCGCATCGCGGGCCTGCTCCCAGGTCAGGCGCGAGGTGCCG
This sequence comes from Pseudoxanthomonas suwonensis 11-1, assembly GCF_000185965.1. NCBI lineage: Bacteria > Pseudomonadati > Pseudomonadota > Gammaproteobacteria > Lysobacterales > Lysobacteraceae > Pseudoxanthomonas > Pseudoxanthomonas suwonensis. The sequence continues at coordinate 2,952,694 of NC_014924.1, read as the reverse complement.
CGCGAGGTTTCCCAGCCGCCACGCACTTCCGCTTCCAGATGGTCGTCCCAGCGCCGGCTGCCGGACTGCTCGCGCACTTCCAGGCCGTAGCGGTACGCCGGGGCGTAGTCGCTGTCGTAGTCGAAGTTCGCATCGGTATACGGGCGGTTGGCGTACTCGACGCGCCAGTACTCGGCCTCGCCGGTGGGATCCAGGCGCTCGGCCACCTGCTTGCCGGCCGCGGCCCCGGCGATGGCGCCGACCGCGCCACCGACCAGGGTGCCGATCGGACCGAAGATGGAGCCGACGGCAGCGCCGGCCACGGCACCACCGGTGCCGCCTACGCCGACGCCGACCGGATGGGCGCCGGGGGCGCCGGTCACCGGATCACGGTTGAGGTCGCGGGGTTCGTTGCTCATGTTTCGTCTCCGGCAATGGCCCCGTGGGGCGGGTGCGCACACCTTTGCAAAGCGGTTGTTTAGCGTCCGTGTGGCTGGTGTCAGCCATGCATGAAGGATTGGCAACCGCGCGCGGATCCATGACTTCGGGCACTGCGGCCGGCGCCGGGGGCGGCGCAGGATCGGGCGACCAACCAACGGAGCCAGGCCGATGTCCCGATGCGCCGCTTTGCTGCTTTGCGCCTGTGCCCTGTTGCCGGTTCCATTGCTGGCGGCCGAACCGCCGCGCGAGGTGTCCGAACGGGTGGCCGCGACCATCGAGGCGTCGTACTTCGACGCCAGCGAGGGGGCGCGGATCGCCGGCGAGCTGCGCCGCGCCACTGGATTCGGCGCGTTCGACCAGCTGGCCGATCCGCGCGAACTGGCCACCGCACTCAGTGCCCGGCTCAGGCCGATGGATCGCCACTTCGCCGTACGCTGGTCGCCGCCCGGCAAGGAACCGGCTGGCCCGGTGCGCGGGCCGGTACCCGACCCGGCCAGGAGCAACTTCGGCATCCGCAAGGTCCAGCTGCTGCCGGCCAACGTCGGCTACCTGGAGCTGGGCTATTTCGCCGATATCGACTTCGACGATCCGGCCGACCCGGCGCGCAAGGCGATCGATGCGGCACTGCAACTGCTGGCGCACGCCGACGCGGTGCTGGTGGACGTGCGCGACAACGGCGGCGGCTCGCCGGCGATGGTCGGCTATCTCTCCAGTGCCTTAGTCGAGCATGGCTCGGACATCTACAACACCTTCCGCTGGCGCGAGGGCGGCGCTTCCGAGGCTCCCCCGCAGGAGTACCCGGCGCCGCGCACCACGATGCCGCTGTACGTGCTGACCAGCGGCCGTACCGGATCGGCGGCCGAGGCCTTCGCCTACACCCTGGGCAACGCGAAGCGCGCGGTACTGGTTGGCGAGCGGACCGGCGGCGCGGCCAATCCCGGCCGGCCGTTCGACATTGGCGGCGGCTTCAGCGTGTTCGTCTCCACCGGCTCGCCGGTCAGCCCGATTACCGGGCGCAACTGGGAAGGCACGGGCGTGCGGCCGCAGGTGGAGGTCGAGTCCAGCGAAGCCCTGGGTCGCGCGCAGGAACTGGCGCTGGCGCAGCTGCTGGAGGACGGCAAGGGTGGCGAGGCCGCGCGCTGGGCACTGGAAGCCCTGCGCAACCGCGCCCCGGCGCCGGACGCGGCGACCAGGCAGGCGCTGGCCGGCGACTACGGCACGGTGCGGATCGAGGCACTGGCCGACGGGCTGCAGCTGCGCGTGGGGCGGCGTCCGCCGCAGCGGCTGCGCGCGCTGGAGGGTGGGCTGTTCCATTTCGAATCCGATCCCACCCGGCGGGTGCGCTTCGACCGCGGCGCCGGAGGCGTGCCGGTAGCGGTGGAGCTGCTGTGGGCCGATGGCGACATCGCCCGCCACGTACGCGGTCCGGCCCAGGAATAAGCAGGCCATGCGCGGGGGCTGGCCTAGAATGTCGGCCCCCACGTATTGCAAGGAGTACCCATGGCCACCTACCTGATCACCGGCGCCAACCGCGGCATCGGCCTGTCGCTGGCGCAGCAGTTGCGCGCCCGCGGCGAGGACGTCATCGGCGTCTGTCGCCAGTCCAGCGAGTCGCTGCGTGCCACTGGTGCCGAGGTGGTGGACGGCGTCGACGTCTCCGACGCAGCCGCCGTGGCCGCGCTGCCGGGCCGTCTGCAGGGCAGGCGCATCGACGTGCTGGTGCTCAACGCCGGCATCTTCACCAACGAGACCCTGGATGCGATGGATGCCGACGCGTTCACGCGCATCCAGCGCCAGTTCGAGGTCAACACCCTGGGCCCGCTGCGGGTGGCCGCGGCGCTGCAGCCGCTGCTGGCCGACGGCGGCAAGGTCGGGATCATCACCAGCCGCATGGGCTCGGTGGCCGACAACGGTTCCGGCGCCTACTACGGCTACCGCGCCTCCAAGGCGGCGGTGAACGCGATCGGCAAGTCGCTGGCGGTGGACCTGGCGCCGCGCAACATCGCCGTGTTCCTGCTGCATCCGGGCCGCGTGGCCACCGACATGCTCGGCGGCCACGGCGATATCGGCCCCGACGAGGCCGCGTCCAACCTGGTCGCGCGCCTGGACAGCCTGGGCCTGGCCGACAGCGGCAGCTTCTGGCACGCCAACGGCACGCCGCTGCCCTGGTAAGCGGGACCGCAGGCGAACTGCAGATACAGGGACGCCGGCGAAAGCCGGCGTCTTCGTCTGGGACCTTGGTCCCGTGCGTGGCGGAGGTTTGAGGATCAGCCGCCGAACCCCGGGCTCGACTGGCCGGGACGCGGCGGTTCGGTCTCCTCGCCGTCGATCGTTCCGGTCTCGGACATGCCACCGAGACTAACCACGTCGTTGCCGGCGCTGGCCTGGGCCGGGGTGCCGAGGTCCTCGCTGCGCGGATCGCCGTGCGGCGGGGTGGTGCCGCCGTCATCCTGCCCGGTCTGGCTATCCCAGCTGTCGGCCTTGTGGCGCTTCCAGGCCTTGTAGGCGACCACGCCGAGCGCGGCGACGGCTACGGTGCGCATGAGTCCCATGGTGCAGCTCCTGTGTCGTGGGGAAGGAGCTGCGAGGTTGGCTGTGGCGCGGTTATCCGCGCGTGACCCGGCGGTGCATGCGATGTCACGGCGCGCGTCCGGATGAACACCAGCCGGAAAATGTTCATCCACTCGACATGCGTTTCATGGCCGGCGGCGCAGTCTCGCGCGTATCCCCCATGACGGTATGCACCCATGACCAAGCCCCTGGAAACCCACGACGAACGCCAGTCCGCCTATCGCGGCGACGGTCCCGACGCCGATCCGACCGGCCACGGCCGCAACGACCCCTCGGCCGAACTGCCGGAGCAGCGCAGCGACGAAGGCTTCCATCCGCGCGGCCACGGCAAGGGCGGAAGCCTGGGCGAGGGCGAGCCGGGCGACCAGCCGCAGCGTGACGGCAGCACCCAACCCAACTTCGGCCAGAGCGGCAGCTACGGCCAGGCCGGTGGCAAGGCTTCGACCACCGATGGGCTGGACAAGGCCGGCAACCCGAAGGATCGCGCCACGGACGACGGCAGCGACGCCGGCTGAGGTCGCCCTCATGGAACGCGCAGGCAAGGATCGCCCCGCGCCGTTGCCGGGTTTCGGCGTGCTGACGGCCAATATCCACATGGGCTTCGACATGCTGCAGCGTCGCTTCGTGCTGCCGCGGCTGCGCGAGGCCATCCGTCGCGTGGGTGCGGACATCGTATTCCTGCAGGAAGTGCAGGGCCGGCACGCGGACCGCGAGCGGAGCGTGCACCAGTGGCCGGAGACGCCCCAGTACGAGTACCTGGCCGATACGCTGTGGCCGCAGTTCGCGTATGGCCGCAATGCGGTCTACCCGCACGGCCACCACGGCAATGCCCTGCTGTCGCGGTTGCCGATCGTGCGCCACGACAACCACGATGTTTCCGTGGCCGGGCACGAGAACCGCGGCCTGCTGCATTGCGAACTGGAACTGCCGGGCCATCCGCAGCACCTGCACGCCATCTGCGTGCACCTGGGACTGCGCGATGCGCATCGGCGCAGCCAGGTCGGACTGCTCGGCGCGCTGCTGCGCGAGCAGGTGCCGGCCGACGCGCCGGTGGTGGTCGCCGGCGATTTCAACGACTGGCGTGGCGCCGCCCATCGCCAGCTGCTCGACTGCGGCCTGGTCGAGGCCTTCGAACAGCAGCGCGGGCGGCTGGCGCGCAGCTTCCCGGCCCTGCTGCCATTGCTGCCGCTGGACCGGATCTACGTGCGTGGCCTGCAGGTGCACGAGGTCGCCACCCCACGCGGCCGGCCCTGGACGCGGCTGTCCGACCACCTGCCGCTGCATGCGCGGCTATCGGGGGAAGCGGCATGAAGCTGCGCTGGCACAAGGGCAACAGCGTGCGCCTGCTGGAGAACGGCGAGGGTTTCTATCCGCGGGTGTTCGAGGCGATCGAGGCCGCGCGCAGCGAGATCCTGCTGGAGACCTTCATCCTGTTCGAGGACGAGGTCGGAAGGGAGCTGCAACAGCGCCTGGTGGCCGCCGCCCGGCGCGGCGTGCGCGTGTCGATGCTGGTCGATGGCTACGGCACGCCGCCGTTCTCGGACGGGTTCCTCGCGCCCATGGCCGAGGCGGGTATCGAGGTGCGCAGCTTCGATCCGGGCGCGCAGCCGATGGGCATCCGCCTCAAGCTGTTCCGGCGCATGCACCGCAAGCTGCTGGTGATCGATGGCGCCACCGCCTTCGTCGGCGGCATCAACTATTCGGCCGACCACCTGCTGCGCAGTGGGCCGGAGGCCAAGCAGGACTATGCGGTCGAGGTCCGCGGTCCGGTGGTGGGCGATATCCACCGCTTCGTGCTGGACCAGGGCGTCGGGGACGCCCAGGGCGATGCGACGGCTGCCAGTGACGCCCAGGGGGCCGCCGAGACCGCATTCATCGTGCGCGACAACCAGCGCCACGGCACCGATATCGAGCAGGTCTACCGCGAGGCCATCCGTGGCGCGAAACGGCGGATCGTGATCGCCAACGCGTACTTCTTCCCCAGCCATGGCTTCCTCACGGACCTGCGTGGGGCCGCCCGGCGCGGCGTGGACGTGCGCCTGATCCTGCAGGGCGAGCCGGACATGCCCTCGGTGATGATGGCCGCGCGCACCCTGTACCGGCAGCTGATCGGCGACGGCGTATGCATCCGCGAGTACTGCACCCGCCCGTTCCACGGCAAGGTCGCGGTGGTGGATGACGAGTGGGCCACGGTTGGATCCAGCAACCTGGACCCGCTTAGCCTCTCGCTCAACCTCGAAGCCAACCTGGTGGTCCGCGACCGCGGCTTCAACGGGGAACTGTCGGCCTCGCTGGAACAGCTGTGGATGGACCATTGTGAGGAGGTGACGCTGGAAGGCTTGGACCAGCGCCCGCGCTGGCCGGTACCGCAGGTGCTGCTCTACCACGTGCTGCGCAAGTTCCCCCGCTGGGCCGGCCTGCTGCCGGCACACACCCCGCGCACCGTGACGCTGGCTTCGGGCGGGCAGGCCCCGGAGCGGGCAGCCAGCACGCTGGCCAGCCCAGGGCACTGACAAGTCCCGTCCTTATGGGAGAGGGTAGGGATCCCGACATGCCAAGAGTGATGGGGTTTCCGGTCGGTGAGCCATGAACGAGCTCCTGCTCTTCCGAATCCCGAATCACCAATCACCAATCACGAATCACGAATCCCCAATCACCAATCACCAATCACCAATCACCAATCACCAATCACCAATCACGAATCACGAATCTCCAATCCCCGCTCCATCACATCTCCCCGATCCCAAGGTCGAAAAAGATCCACAGCAGCAGCGCTCCAAGCACCACTGCGCTGCCGATGATGATGGCCATGATCCGCAGCGGGCGGCGGGAGTTCGGGTTGGTCATCCTTCGTCTCCGCGCGGGGTGTCAGGCGGCGCGGCGTCCTCGCCGCGGGCGCAGGGTTCGCCTTCCGGGCTGCCAGCAACGAGGCCGGCTTCCACCAGCATGCATTGCAGGCGCTGCGTGATGTAGGCCTCGTGCTCGGCGGGCGCGTTGCGGGTAAGCGGGGCGGAGGCTTCGGCGAAGCGCTCCAGTGCGGCGGCTTCGTCACCCTGGTCCTTGAGGCCCGGGATCAGCTGCTCCAGCCGCTTCAGTTCGGCGTCGATGGCGGCTTTGTTGTCCATGCGCTGGATTCTCCGCGCGCGCTCGTCACGGCAGTGTCAGGGTTGCGGCCGTTACTTAACGAGGTGCATGCGCGCTTCTTGCCGGCGGGTTAATCCGTGCATGCCGACGATGGACGCTGTCTATCACTACAGGAGCCTTGCCATGCGTATCGGCGATGTCATGAGCCGCGATGTCTGCGTCGTTTCCCCGTCCACCTCGTTGCAGGAGGCTGCCCGGCAGATGGCGGCGCGCGACGTCGGCTGCCTGCCGGTGGGCGAGAACGACCGCCTGGTTGGCATCGTCACCGACCGTGACCTCGTGTTGCGTGGGATCAGCGAAGGGCTCGGCGCGAAGGCCGAGGTACGCGAGGTGATGACCCCCGAGGTGAAATACTGCTTCGAGGACGAGGACCTGGACGAGGTCGCCGCCAACATGGCCGGCCTGGAGAAGCGTCGCCTGCCGGTGTTGAACCGTGACATGCGCCTGGTCGGCATCGTCTCGCTGGCCAATTTCGCCCACAGCCACGACCCGCAGGCCTCGCAGGAGCTGCTGCGTGGCGTGGCGCGTCCGCACTGACCGGGAGGATGCACATGACCCGTCCGATGATCCTCGTCGCGTCCATGGCGGCCGCATTCTCGCTCGCGGCCTGTGGTCGCGACGCCGGCCCGGAGACCACCGACGGTGGCACCATCCAGGCCGCACATACCGTTCCGGCTGCCCCGGCGACCGCCAGCGCCGATAGCAGTGGGATGCCCACGGCTGGCGCTGGGGCGGCCGGTGCCGCCTCCGCCGACGCTGGCTCCGCCTCCGCCTCCGCTTCCGCCGCCGCTTCCGCCGGCTCCGGCTCCGGCGATGGCGTCGCCTCGCCCGACCGCTATCCCGCCGCACAGCGCACCTGCGTGGCCGAAGTCGCGCGTCTGTCCAGCACGCCCGAGAACGAGCTGGTGGTGACGGGTACCGCTCGCACCCAGGCCGGCGTCGAGGTGCGGGTCCAGCGCCAGGAGCTGCGCAGCGCCTGGACCTGCCAGACCGATGCCCAGGGCGAGACCCTGCTGGGCGTGCAGGACGGTCGCGCCGCAGGCTGAGGGTGGATACGTGGCGTCCTGGTCCGGCTGGATCCGGCTTGATCCGGATCAAGGACGCCACGCCGGGCACGGCCGACACTTGCCAGACGTTGGTAAGGAGGCAATGCCATGTACACGCATATCCTGGTTCCGACCGATGGTTCGCCGCTGTCCGACCATGCCCTGGAGCAGGCGCTGGGGCTGGCCAAGGGCCTGGGTGCACGCATCACCGTGCTGACCGTGATCGAACCCTTCCAGGTGGTGGCCTACGAGCCCGAGCAGGTCGCCGCCACCCGCGATGCCTACGAGAAGTACGCCCGCGAGGAGGCCGCGCGCCGCGTCGCGCACGCCAACGAACTGGCGGCCAACTCGGGGGTGGCCTTCGAGGTCGTATCGCTCAGCGCCGACGATCCGCACGAGGCCATCATCCAGACCGCGCGCGAGCGTGGTTGCGACCTGGTGGCGATGGCCTCGCATGGGCGGCGTGGCATCAAGGCGCTGGTGCTCGGCAGCGTCACCGCCAAGGTGCTCACCCATTCCGACCTGCCGGTGCTGGTGTACCGGCCACCCGTCAACTGACCTGCAGCGGCACGTCGTCCGGTCCCTCTCTCTCCGGATCCCTCGGCCGGGCGACGTGCCAGGTTCCTGCTTTCGCGCGCCAACCGGCGCGCGCTTTTTTTCCGATGATCCGATCGCTCTATCTCGCAGGCCCCGATGTCTTCCGCCCGGACGCCACCCGTCGCGGGCAGGAACTGAAGGCGCTGTGCGCGCGCCACGGCTTCGAAGGCCTGTTCCCGCTGGACCAGGACGTGCCGGCGGACATCACCGATCCGGCCGGGCAGGCGGCGTGGATCTACCGCAACAACATCGCCCTGATCGAGCGTGCCGACGCGGTGCTGGCCAACCTCGACTTCTTCCGTGGCCCGGAACCGGACAGCGGCACCTGCTTCGAGGTCGGCTACGCGGTGGCCAAGGGCAAGCCGGTGTACGGCTACATCCCCGAGCAGGGCAGCCTGGCCCAGCGCATCCGCCTGCGCCATCCGCAGGCCATCGGGGGCGACGGCCTGCTCGACGTGCATGGCTGGAACATCGAGGAGTTCGGGCTGCCGCTGAACCTGATGCTCTCGGTTCCCGCACCGCTGGTGGTGGGCGATGCCGGGGTGGCACTGGCCCATGTCGCGCGCCTGCTGCGCGCCGGCTGAATCAGCGCCGCGTCGCCAGGACCCCGTCCAGCGCAAGTTCGGCGCGGAAGCCGGCCTTCTCCAGGCGCCTGGCCACCTCGCGCGGCACGTCGCGGCCGCTGGTCAGGCGGTTGGGGCTGCCGGTGTAGTGGAACAGGCGTCCGCCGCGGCGCAGCACCCGCGCCAGCTGGCCGTAGAACTCCTGCGAGTACAGCTCGCCGGCGATGCCGAAGCGCGGCGGATCGTGCAGCAACGCGTCGAAGGAGGCATCCGGCAGGCCGGCGATCTCCTTGGAGACGTCACCGTGGTTCAGTTCCAGGCGGCCGCCGGCCTCGGGCGACTCCGGGTCGGGCGACCACGGGTTGAGGGTGCGCAGCCACAGCACGCTCTCGTTCTTCTCGAACGAGACGATCCGCGCCACCCCGGCCTCCAGGCAGCATGCGGCGAAGTAGCCCAGGCCGCCACAGGTATCGAGGATGCTGCGGCCGCGCGGCTGGACCAGGGCGACCTTGCGCCGGGCGTCCTCCAGCGGCGACTCCTTCGCGGTGGGCAGCATCTTGATGCCGTCGATCTCGAAGGTCGGCGCGCCCCAGGGCGTGGGCACCAGCTTGATCAGCGAGCCGGCGTAGCGCGAGACCGGTTCCCAGTCCTGGCCGTCGAACCAGTAGATGGTCCGGTCGCGGAGCTTGCCCGGGTAGGGCCAGTCGCGGCCGCCCCAGCTCCAGGCGCCGGCACCGGGGACGACCGGGGTGCGGCTGCGGCCCAGGTCCAGCGACAGCTCGCAGGCGTCGGCGCCGGCGTCGCGGGCCTTCAGGAGGGCCTGGGCGAGGTCGAGGGTAAGCAGGGGGGCCGGGGCGCGGGACATGGAGGGGCGGGGGCGGGCCGCAGTTCGGGCGGGGCATCGTAACCGGAGGGCCGGGGGCCTGCAGCGCACGGGGGGATGCGCGCCGGGGCGATCCGGTCAAGAATGGCGCCCTGGGGGCCGATAGAGACATACGTGGCCGGGCACTTCGCCGGAAGGCGGGGTTTGCCCCGTGCCGAGTCGCGTCGACCCGCCGTTCCGACGAGGCCATGCAGGATTGCAGGGATGACGATGCAGGATCCCACCGCGATGCCGTCCAGCGACGCCGAGACCCTGCGCGCATCGCGGCTGGCGCCCGGAACCTGGGCGCTGCTGGTGCTGCTGGCCGGGCTGCTGTGCACGGCCGAGGCCGTCCGCCGCGAGATGGGCTCGGTCCGGGCCGACATGCGCGCGATGCAGGTCTCGATGGCCGGCTTCGCCCAGGAGCGCCTGCGCGCCGACCTCGACCTGGCCGCCCAGGCGCTGCGCGCGATGCAGACCGTGTTCCTGGGCAGCGACCACGTCGACCAGGCCATCTTCGACCGCTACCAGCAGAACCTGCGCGCCAACGAGCGCATGCACGGCCACGTGGTCACGGCCTTCGCCCGCCTGCACCCGGGCCCGTCCTATCCGTACGAGCTGGTCACGCCGATGGCCGGCAACGAGATGCTGATCGGCTTCGACAGCAGCTCCCAGGTCGAGAACCTCAAGGCGTTGCAGCGCGCCCGCGACACCGACACGGTGGCCATGTCCGCGCCGTTCCACCTGGTGCAGTTCAAGGACCGCCCGGGCCAGCCGGTGCTGGGCGTCACCGTGCGCCTGCCGGTGTACAGCCATGGCGCGGCGCCGGCGACGGTGGCCCAGCGGCGTGCCCGGGAGATGGGCGCGCTGGCCATCAGCCTGCGCCTGGAGCCGATGGTGCGCGGCGCCCTGGAGGGCTGGATCCTCGAGTTCATGCACGTGGAGCTGTGCGACCCGGACGTGCCCGGCGAGGCCGGCGTGATCTACGCCTCCGAGCCCGGCCTGGTGGCGCCGGCGGATGCCGAGGAGCGGCGGATCATGTTCGGCGGGCGCCAGTGGCACCTGTCGATGTGGCCGCGCGCGGGCAAGACCAGCTACACCAGCGTGCTGATGGTGGGCCTGACCGGCACCGTGATCAGCCTGCTGCTGGCCCTGCTGCTGTGGACCCTGGCCAACACCCGCCGGCGCGCGGTGGAGATGGGCCTGCGCATGGGCGAGCGCTTCGGCGAGAGCGAGGCCCGCTTCCGCGCGCTCAACGAACTGCTGCCGGCGCTGGTGCTGCTGGCCGATGCGCGCGACGGCACCATCGCCTATGCCAACCAGGCCGCGCGCCGGCAGCTGGGGGTGGCCGGCGGCGAGCCGCTGCCCTCGCTGTTTGCCGACCCGGCCCAGGGCCGTGACGCGCTGGAGATCGCCAGGGCCGGCGGCGACTGGAGCGGGCGCGAGGCGCTGATCGTGCCGGGCGCCGGCGAGCCGTTCTGGGCCCATGCCTCGCTGGCGCGGGTGGAGGTCGACGGCATCCCGCACCTGCTGATGGTGGCCAATGACGTCAGCGAGCAGCGCAAGCTGACCGAGCGTCTCGGCTACCAGGCCGCGCACGACGAGCTGACCGGGCTGTACAACCGCCGCGAGTTCGAGCGCCGCCTGCAGAAGGCGCTGGCCACGCTGGAGAAGGATCCGTCGGCCAGCTTCGCCGTGCTGTACATCGACCTGGACCAGTTCAAGCTGGTCAACGACCTCTCCGGGCACATGGCCGGCGACCAGCTGCTGGTGGAGCTGGTCCACGCCATGCGCGAGCAGCTGCGGCCGCAGGACCTGCTGGCCCGCCTCGGCGGCGACGAGTTCGGCCTGCTGGCCCCGGCCACCGGCGCGGCCCAGGCGCGCGCGCTGGCCGAGCGCATGCGCGACTGCATCGAGAACGTGGTGTTCCCCTGGGAGGGCCGCACCTACACCGTGAGCGCCAGCATCGGCGTGGTGGTGGCCGGGGAGACGGGCGCGACCCTCAAGGACATCCTGGCCTGGGCCGACAGCGCCTGCTACCAGGCCAAGGAGAACGGCCGCAACCGCGTGCACATCTACCGCGAGGACGTGGACACCACCCGCCGCCAGGGCGAGATGGAGTGGGCCACCCGCCTGCGCCGCGCGCTGGAGGAGGACCGCCTGCTGCTGGACTACCAGGAGGTGGTGCCGCTGGCGCCCGAACCGGGCGACCACGCACCGCGCCTGGAACTGCTGCTGCGCCTGCGCGACGAGGACGGCAACGTGGTCATGCCGGGCGCCTTCCTGCCGGCGGCCGAGCGCTACGGACTGATGCCGGTGATCGATCGATGGGTGATCCGCACCGCGCTGGCCAACGCCAACCGCCTGCATCCGCGCGGCGCCGAGCTGCGCACCTTCGCCATCAACCTTTCGGGCGCCAGCATCGAGGACCAGGGCCTGGCCGACTACATCCTCGGCTGCATCGCCGAGTACCGGGTCGAGCCGCGGCGGGTGTGCCTGGAGATCACCGAGACGGTGGCTGTGCGCAACCTGCGCCGGGTGGTGCCGGTGATCGAACGCCTGCGCGCGGCCGGCTGCCGGATCGCGCTGGACGATTTCGGCGCCGGCATGTCCTCGTTCGGCTACCTCAAGAACCTGCCGGTGGACATCATCAAGATCGATGGTGCCTTCATCCGCGACCTGGAGACCGATCCGGTCTCGCGCATCATCGTCAGCGCCATCGCCCAGATCGGCCACCAGCGCGGCCTGCGCGTGGTCGCCGAATGGGTGGACGACCCGCGCATGCTGCCGCTGCTGCGCGAGCGCGGCGTCGACCTGGCCCAGGGCTTCGCCCTGCACCGGCCGGAACGGGTGGTGTTCCAGCGCGATCCCGTGCGTCCGGCAGGCTGAGCCGCGCCCGCGTCCCGACCACCGGCATGGACAGTCGTGCCGTCCGCTTGCCACCATGCCGGCGGGGAAAACAGACGGGGAAAGGGAATGCGCGGACTGGCAAGGATGGCTGCCGCCCTGGCGGCGGGATGGATGCTTGCGTTTGCGGCCGGCGCCAGCACGGCCACGGTGGACCTGGAGCCCTACCTGCGGCGTGACAGCTACGAGCGGGTGAAGATCTCGCCGGATGGCGCGTACTTCGCGATCACCGTGCCGATGGAGGACCGCACCGTCCTGGCGGTGGTGCGACGCAATGACCTGCAGCCGACCGCCAAGGTCGCCGGTGGCGTCGGCTCGGAGGTCGACGATTTCTGGTGGGCCAACAACGAGCGCGTGGTGGTGTCGATGGCGCACCGCTACGGTTCGCGCGACCAGCCGGGCGTCATCGGCGAGCTGCATGCGGTCAATGCCGACGGCAGCTACGCCAAGCTGCTGGCCAGCCCGTACGGGCTGCAGGAGAGCAATCCGCTGGTCTCGCACCTGCGCTACGAGCTGGAGGGATCGGTGTTCATGCTCGACCCGATGCCCACCGAGCGCAACTTCATCCTGGTGCAGTCGGTGGCGCAGACCAGCGATCCGGTGTCGCAGATCGAGCGGCTCGACCTCTACACCCGGCGGCGCACCCACCTGGCCTCCGGGCCGCTGCCGTATGCCTCGTTCACCACCGATGTGGACGGCCAGGTGCGTTTCGCCCACGGCGTCGGCCGCGACAACTCGAACAAGCTCTACTACCGCGAGGACGACAAGGCGAAGTGGCGCCTTGTCCATGACGAGGCCACCGCCAAGGTACGCGCCTTCGCGCGGGGCTTCACCCCCGATGGCCGCCTGGCCTACCTGCAGATGGAGCACAGGGAGGGGCCGGATTCGCTCGGCACCTGGGACCCGGAGACCGGCGAATACACCGAATTGCTGCGCGACGAGGTGGTCGAGCCGCTGCACATCATCCATGACCTCGACGGTCGCACCCCGATAGGCGCCGCGTACATGACCGACCGGGTCCGCTACCGTTTCTTCGACGAGCAGGCCCCCACCGCCCGCCTGTACCGGATGCTGGAGAAGGCCTTCGAGGGCGATGCGCTGCGGATCACCTCGGTCACCGCCGATGGCCGCGAGGCGCTGGTGTACGTGTACAGCGACCGCAACAACGGCGACTACTTCCTGTTCGACACCGTCTCCCGCAGCGCCGAGCGGGTGGCCAGCCGCCGCAGCTGGTTCAGGCCTTCCCAGGTGCCGCATTCGCGCTTCGTGGGCTTCAAGGCGCGCGATGGCCTGGAGCTGCACGGCTACCTGACCGAGCCGAAGGACGGCGCCGAAGGCCCACGGCCGATGGTGGTGTTGCCGCACGGCGGCCCGTTCGGGGTCCAGGACCGCTGGGGGTTCGACGACGACGCCCAGGTGCTGGCCGAGGCCGGCTACGCGGTGCTGCGGGTGAACTACCGCGGCTCCGGTGGCTACGGGCGCGCGCACCAGCTGGCGGGCGCACAGGAATGGGGCGGGGCCATGCAGGACGACCTGGCCGACGCGACCCGCTGGGCCATCGACCAGGGCATCGCCGATCCGCGGCGCATCTGCATCTACGGCGCCAGCTACGGCGGCTATGCGGCGCTGATGGGCGTGGCGAAGGATCCGGACCTGTACCGCTGCGCGGCCGGCTATGTCGGCGTCTACGACCTGCCGATGATGCACCGCGACGCTTCCAGGCGCGGTCGCGTCAGCCGCACCTGGGCACTGGACTGGATGGGCGCGCGCGAGGACCTGGAGCAGCTTTCGCCGGTGAACCTGGCGGACCGGATCAAGGTGCCGGTGTTCCTCGCCGCCGGCGGCGCCGACGAGCGTGCGCCGATCGCGCACAGCAGGCAGATGGAGAAGGCGCTGCAGAAGGCCGGCGTGCCGGTGGAGACCCTGTACTACCCGACCGAGGGCCACGGCTTCTACACGATTGAGCACCGCCGCGAGTTTTACGCCCGGCTGCTGGCCTTCCTCTCGCGGCACCTGGGCGGCAAGCCGGCCGGCTGAGCCGCGGAAGCGGGACCGGGTAGAACGAAGCGGGCGGTGCCGGTTGGCACCGCCCGCCTTGCATCAGGGCTGGCCGCCCTGCTTGCCATCGCCCGGCTTGAGCACGTCCTGGGCCGCGTGGACCAGGAACATGTAGTGCGCGGCGAGGTCGATCACGTACTCGTTCTGGCCCCAGAAGAACGGCCAGTCCTCCTTGTTCTCCGGGAAGTCGGGCTTGAGCACCAGCACGCCCGGGACCACGCCGCCGGCGATGTAACTGAAGTCGGCGCGGTTGTTGCCGTAGGCGACCTGCTTGGAGCGGGCGCCGACGGCAGACACGAAGGACAGGTTCGAGTCCGGGTGGGTGCCGTAGAGGTAGTTGAGGCCCTGCAGGGTGGGTTCGGCGTCGAACAGGTCCGGGAAGGCCTTGTGCAGGTGGTAGTTGGCGATGGCCATGCCCACCACCGCGCCGTTGCCGGCCCAGCCGCCACGGGTGATCACCACCCCGTACGGGTTCTCGCCGGTCATCGGCGCCATCTCCTGGCGCAGGCGCTCGGCGCGGGCGCGAACCTGGGCGCGGAACGCGTCGTCCATCTTCGGCAGCGCCGCCATCAGCGCCGGGATGTTGAAGCCGAAGCGTTCCTCGACCTTCGGCCACAGCGCACGGATCGCCTCGGCGTAGCGCGCGTCGCCGGTGGTGACCAGCAGCTGGGCGGCGGCGCGCAGCTGCTCGTCGTCCGGGTGGCCGCCGGTGGTGTTGCCCACCCGGAACAGGTTGGGCTCGCGCGACTGCTCGAACTCCCAGACCTTGCGCGCGGTCTCCAGGCACTCGTGGGCCAACGCGTCGTTGTGCCCGCGCAGGGCGCGGCTGGCGGCGGCCAGCGCCGCGGCCGAACCGTAGTTCAGCGCGGTGGTATTGCTGGTGAAGGCCAGGCGGTCGTCCCTGGGCGAGTCCGGGTCGTTCGGGTCGTCGACCTTGCCGTCGGTCTTGGTCGAGGCATCGCCCAGATGGGTGTACTGACCCAGGTCCGGCTCGACGATGCCGGGGATGGCGTGGCCAAACACGCGGTGCTGGGCGATCAGGGCCAGGGTGCCGTGCTCGATCTGCTGCACCAGGTCCGGCTTGCCGTCGGGCACGTGGATCTCCACGTGCTTGCGCTGCTGGTCGATGGTGGTCTCGTCGCGCAGCGGACGGAAGCGCTCCCAGGTATCGACCATCGACAGCACGGTGGCGTAGTGGGTCTGGGTGCGGATGTCGAAGTCGCCGGCGTCGAACCAGCCGCCGTAGTTCAGGCCGGGGATGTGCTCGCCCGGCTGGAACGGCGAATCCAGCTCCGGGCCCTGCGCGAACAGGTCGAAGTGCTCGTGGTTGGGCGCGACCTGGCGGGCGTCGTCCATGTGCGGGCGGCCGTGCCAGACGCGGTAGGCCTCGTTGACGAACATGTGGTCCATCTGCACCGGGAAGAACACGTCCGCGGTCGGATGCCAGGCCTCGGCGTACACGTCCTCGGCGATGCGGAAGGCGTGGGTGCGCTGGCCAGCGGCCTCGATCTGGTACAGGCCGGGCTCGCGCACCGAGGAGAAGTCGAAGGTGTAGTACTGGTAGCGCAGGTAGCGGCCCCACTGTGCCGGGGTCGCGGACAGCGCCTCGGTCTCGCTGCCGTCGGCGCCGATGCGCAGCAGGCGCGCCGCACCCGGTGCCGGGGAACGCGGATCGGTCTCCAGCACCGCGACCTTGCGTTGCGCCGGGTGGTAGCCGACCTGCGAATGGCCGATCACCGGCTCACGGGTCCAGCCCGGCAGGGTGTGGCCTTCCACGGTCCAGTCCAGCACCGCGCCGCGCTTGCCGGCCGGCAGCAGGGTGCGGACCACGAACCAACCGTTCTGGGCCTGGTTGCGGCCGTCGTACAGGCCCAGCTCGCCGCTGTTGCTGCTGATGGTCACCCGGCGCTGCGGATCCTCCGGCGCCAGCACCAGGCGCTGGCCGCTGGTGATCGGCATGCGCACCGGCTTGCCGTCGGCACCGCGGCTGGTGGGGCCGGCCGGGTAGAGCGGGAACTGGCCGTGGCGCTCGCCCTGCGCGGCGCTGGCCGCCCAGGACTTGCCGAAGTAGGCCGAGGGCAGGAACTCCAGGTTGAAGCCGGCGCGGCCCTGCAGCGACTTCGGCAGCGGCTTGTCGAGCAGCACCTGGATGCGCACGCCGTCACCCTGCGGCGAGACCTGGATGCTGTACTCGAACTTCTCGTTCGGATAGCCCATGCGGGTGGTGACGGTGCCGGTGCGCGCATCGACCTTGCGGTCGAGCATCAGCGCCACCGGGTCCCACTGCTCGGGCGTGGGCGACAGGCGCACGTCGCCATTGGTGGCGGTGCGCACGCCGTGGTGGATCAGCTCCACGCCGGCGTGCTTGGCATCGGAGAACAGGCCGTCGTAGTAGTTGTTGAACACCAGCACGTCCAGGCCGGGCCGGCTGAAGTACTCCTGTTCGTTGAGCTTGAGCGGTTCGGCCAGGGCCGAAGGCAGGGCCGCGACCAGTGCGGCGGCGAGGATGGAACGGGTGCGGATCGATGCCTGGCGGCGGCGTTGCGTCATTGCGGAAGCTCCCCTCAGAGTCGATGTGAACGCTAACATCGCTTCCGGGTGCAACCCAGCTGCGGTGCAGCAACCGGCTATCCCGCAGCCTCCGGAGGCTGCTAATCGCGGTCCGGCGCGCCCAGTGGAAAGTAGTGGCGGTAGGGCCGCGCCTCGTCCACCGCCCGCCGCATCGACGGCCTTGCGAGCAGGCGCGCGCGGTAGGCATGGACGCGGGTGCATCCGGACGGGATCGGGTGGCTCCAGTCCGCGTAGAACAGGAACGGGGCGGCACCGCAGTCGGCCATGCTGAAGTCCTGCCCGGCCGCCCAGGGGCGGCCGTCGGCCAGGTGCTGCTCCAGCCAGGCGTAACTGGTCTCCAACAGGCGCCGGGCCTCGGCCACCCCATGCGGATCGCGCTCGCCCTCCGGGCGCAGGACGTCGAACACCAGCTTCTGCTGCGGCGTGGACACGTAGTTGTCGAAGAAGCGGTCCAGCAGGCGCACGTCCAGCGCCTGCAGCGGATCGTCGGGCAGCAGCCGGACCGGCCCGGCATGGCGCAGGTGCAGGTATTCGATGATGGCGCTGGCCTCGGGCAGGCTGCGCTCGCCGTCGACCAGCAGCGGGAAGCGGCCTATCGGCCAGCGGGCCCGCAGCGCCTGCATGTTCCCCGGTTGCTCCAGGTTCCGGTACTCGAACGGGACCTGGTTCTCGTACAGCGCCACCAGGACCTTCTGGCAGTAGGAGGAGAACGGATGGGCGTACAGGGCGAGGCTCATGCGGGGCTCACTGGGCCGGGGTGTCCTCGGTGCGACGCGCGGGCCCCTCGTGGATCGACACCGGCGTCTCGCCAAGGCCTGGATACAGCGCCATCAGCGCCAGCGCCACCCCGTTGGACCAGCCGAAGCCGTCCTGCAGCGGGTACTCGCCGCCACCGCCGCCCTGCAGGGCGCCATCGGCGTCGTACTTCTCCACCAGCTTGTGCTCGCGTTCGAACAGGGTGCGGACGTTGCCGACGAAGGCGGCGGCGATCTCGCGGGCCAGCGCGTCGTCGCCATACCGGCGCAGGCCGTCGACCGCGATCCACTGCAGCGGCGCCCACACATTGGGCGCGTCCCACTGCTGGCCGCTGTCGATGGCGGTGGTCAGCAGGCCGCCCGGCTTCAGCAGCTGCGCGCGTACGGCGGCGGCGGTGCGGCTGGCCCGCTCCGGGGAGGCGATGCCGGCATGCAGCGGGAACAGCGTGGCGGCAGTCAGCTGTGCGCGTACCTTGCCGTCGCGCAGGTCGAGGTCGCCGTAGTAGCCGTCCTCGCTCCACAGGTGGCGCTCGATCGCAGCGGCGCGGGCCTGCGCCCTGGCGGTGTAGTCGCGGGCACAGGCGGCGTCGCCGGCCTGTTCGCAGGCACCGGCGATGGTGGTTTCCAGGTGGTGCAGCAGGCTGTTGAGGTCCACCGGCACGCGCGAGGTCACGTGGATCGTGTCCAGGCGCATCGGGTCGTCCAGCCAGCGGCTCGAGAAGTCCCAGCCGCTCTCGGCGCCGGCGCGCAGTTCGCGGTAGACCTCGGCGGCCGGGCGGTTGGAGGCGGCCGCGGTCTCGCGGTCCTGGATGTACGACTCCGGGCGCGGCGTGTCGCGGTCGTCCCAGTAGCGGTTGAGCAGGCTGCCGTCTTCCAGCCGCACCACGCGGCGATGCGCCTGGCCCGGGCGCAGGCCTTCGGCGCCATCCATCCAGAACGCGTGCTCGCGCCGGAGCTGGGCCAGGTAGCGCGTGGCCACGGCCGGATCGGCGCGCGCTTCCAGCTCGACCATGTGCGAGAAGAACGGCGGCTGCGAACGGCTCAGGTAGTAGCTGCGGTTGCCGTTGGGGATATGGCCCCAGCGGTCGATCAGGTGGGCGAAGTTGTCCAGCATCTGCCCCACCAGCGCGTGCTGCCCGCTTTCGGCCAGGCCGAGCATGGTGAAATACGAGTCCCAGTAGTAGACCTCGCGGAAGCGTCCGCCCGGGACCACGTAGGGCTGCGGCAGCGGCAGCAGGCTGTCGTGCGGCAGCGGCTCGGGGCTGCGCCGGGTCAGCAGCGGCCACAGCGCGTCGATATGCGCGCGCAGGCTGTCGCGCCGGGGGATATCGGTGCCGGCGGCTGCGGCCGGCAGCACGAAGTGCCTTTCGACGAAGGCACCCAGGTCGAAACCCGGCGCGACGTGGTCACGCGCGTATGCGGCCTCGACCGTGGCCGGGTCGCTGCGCGGCACCGCGTCGACGAAGAACTTCTGGTCCTCGAACAGCTGCGCTTCCTGCACCGCGGCAAACACGTTCGGCCAGGCCCGGTCGGGCGTGCGCACGGCCCGAGTGTCCGCCACGACGGCGGGCTGCACCTGCGCGGGGCGGTGGGCTACGGGCGGCTGCGCCGCGCAGGCGCCAAGCAGGAGAGGCAGCACGAACAGGAACCGGCGGGCGGGATGGCGTGGCATGAAGGGCCTCCAGGACGCGGGACCGGGCGATGGTCGCACCGGCCATGCGATGGAGGCGGCAAGACTGCCGTCAGGACCCGGCCCCGGCCTCCACCAGCGATGCGCGTGCCTGCACCGTATAGGCCTGAAGTTGCGGGAAGAACGCCTCGAATCCGGCGTCGATCGCCTTCTCGTGCCTGCGCAGATCGTCCAGGCAGGCGACCAGGCGCTCGCCGTTGCGCGACAGCCGCGTGGCGATGCGGGTCACGGCCAGGTCGACGTTCCCACGCTGGCGGTACGAGCCCAGCCAGTCGTGCGCGGCGATGCGCGGGGCCAGGTCCTGCAGCCGCCCGGGCAGGCGCGCGCGCTGCGCCAGCAGGTGCTGGTAGAAGCGCGCGGTGAAGTGGTCCAGCGGTTCGTGCGAGTGCCGCTCCCAGCTGCGCGCCAGCAGGTGGTCGTAATACACGTCCAGGGCGATGCCGGCATAGCGGCGCAGCCCGGGCGCGAACAGCGCACGCGCCCCGGTAACCACCGGATGGTCGTCGGTATAGCGGTCGATGCGGCGGTGGACCAGGATCTCGCGCCGCTCCACCGCGCTGTAGTCGGCCAGCGCCGCCAGGCCGAACACGAAGTCCCCAAGCAGGGCGCCCAGCATCGCCTCCGGATCCGGCGCGGCCAGGTGGAGGTGGGCGAGGTAGTTCATCGCGCGTATTTTCGCACGCGTCGCTGGCGCGAAGCTGTACGGATGCCAGGGTTGACGTCCGCCTCAGCGCTGCCCGGGATACTCCGGGACATGCCCGAAGGCCCCACCATCGTCATCCTCAGGGAAGCCGCCGCGGGCTTCGTCGGGCGCAAGGTGCGCGCCGTGCACGGCAACAGCCGCGAGCCGATCCAGCGCATCGCCGGCCGGCGCCTGGTGGCGATGCACAGCTGGGGCAAGCACTTCCTGCTGGCGTTCGACGACTTCAGTGTGCGCATCCATTTCATGCTGTTCGGCAGCTACCGGATCAACGAGCGCAAGCCCACGCCTGCGCGCCTGGGCCTGGAGTTCAGCCGCGGTGGCGAGCTGAACTTCTACGCCTGCTCGGTGCGCTTCATCGACCAGCCGCTGGACGAGGTGTACGACTGGAGCGCCGACGTGATGAACGACGCCTGGGACCCGGCCGCGGCCCGGCGCAAGCTGCGGGCGCGTCCGCAGGCGCTGGCCGCCGACGCGCTGCTGGACCAGGACGTGTTTGCCGGCGTTGGCAACATCATCAAGAACGAGGTGTTGCACCGGATCCGGGTGCACCCCGAGAGCCGCATCGGCGCGTTGCCGCCGCGCAAGCTGGGCCAGCTGGTGGCCGAGGCGCGGCAGTACAGCTTCGACTTCCTGGAGTGGAAGAAGGCCTACGTGCTGCGCAAGCACTGGCAGGTGCATGCCAAGAAGACCTGCCCGCGCGACGGCACGGAACTGAGCTACCGCAAGGAACTGGGCCAGGCGCGCCGGCGCGCGTTCTGGTGCAGCGTCTGCCAGCGGCTGTACGAGTGAGGCTGTAGCCGGGTGTGGCTAGACCGCGACCCGCGCCAGCACCGCCTGCGCCGCGATCGCCGCGCACAGGGCGATGAACAGCACCCCGCACCAGCCCGGCTCGAAGCCGCGGTGCCCCGGCGAGACCAGTCTGCCGACGCCGGCCAGTGCCGCCGGCAGGGCGAACAGCAGGAGCACGTGGCCCAGGCCCATGAAGGAAATATCCATCCCGCTTCTCCACTGGCGGCGGCCTGCCGCCATGGGTCGATCCTCGGCCGCCGCCGCCGTGGCGGCATTGATCGGGGTCAAGCCCGGGCGGGGCCGGGCCGCAGTTCCCGGGCAGGGGACGCTTGTTCCTGAATAGAGGCCCTTCAGGAGCCGCTCCACGCACTCCGCCCAGCTGCGCCTCGTTGTGCAATGCAGCATAATGGGCGCATGTCTGCTCCCCTGATCCCCGACGCCCCCGCGGGCGCCCCGGCGCTGGCCGTGCCTGCGCGCCAGCGCGCCCTGATCCTGACCGGCCTGAGCCTGGGCGGCTTCGCGATCGGCACCAGCGAGTTCGCCAGCATGGGCCTGATGCCCAACATCGTGGCCGAGCTGGGGGTCAGCGAGCCGCAGGTCGGCCACCTGATCAGTGCCTACGCGATGGGCGTGGTGGTCGGTGCGCCGCTGCTGGCGATCCTGGGTGGGCGCCTGAGCCGCAAGGCCCTGCTACTGGCGCTGATGGCGTTCTACGCCGCCGGCAACCTGGCCACCGCGCTGGGCCCGGACTACATGAGCCTGATGCTGTTCCGCTTCATCGCCGGCCTGCCGCATGGCGCCTACTTCGGCGTGGCGGCGCTGACTGCGGTGGCGATCACCCCGCCGGAGGCACGCGGCCGCGCGGTAAGCCTGAGCATGCTGGGCCTGACCCTGGCGATCCTGCTCGGCACCCCGCTGGCGACCTGGATGGGCCAGCTGGCCAGCTGGCGCTGGACCTACGCCATGGTTTCGGTGGTCTCGCTGGTGACCGTACTGCTGCTGGCGCTGTACCTGCCGGCCAATGGCAAGGCGCCGCGCACCCGGGTGATGGACGAGCTGCGCGCCTTCAACCGGCTGCCGGTGTGGCAGGGCCTGCTGATCGGCGCGATCGGCTTCGCCGGCATGTTCAGCGTGTTCAGCTACCTGGCGCCGACCATGGTCGAGGTCACCGGGGTGGCTCCGGCCTGGATCCCGGTGGGCGTGGCCGGATTCGGCCTTGGTGGCCTTATCGGCAACATGGTCGGCGGCTGGCTGTTCGACCGCCTGCGTTTCCGCGCGGTCCCGGTGGTCCTGTGCTGGGCGCTGGTGATGCTGCTGCTGTTCCCGCTGGCGGCGCAGGCACCGTGGAGCCTGCTGCTGGCCACGGTGTGCATCGGCGCGATGGGTGCGCTGGGCCCGATCCTGCAGTCGCACTTGATGGACGTGGCCGGCGGTGCCCAGACCCTGGCCGCGGCCTCGCACCACGCCGCGTTCAACGCCGCCAATGCCCTGGGCCCGCTGCTCGGCGGCATGGCGATCAGCGCCGGCTTCGGCTGGACCTCGACCGGCCCGGTCGGTGCCATCCCCGCGGTGGCCGGCCTGGGCCTGTACTGGTGGGCCGCGCGGACCCGCGCCCGCCGCCTGCGGGCCGAGGCCTGCTGCCCCGCGGCCTGAGCGCCTCGCCGGCGGCCCGCCGCTGGCGGCCGCGTTCCATACGCCCCTGAAGGGCCGTTTTCCGGCCGGACCACTTAGACTGTGGCGCTTCCGCCGGCGCGCCCGTGCGCGCCTGCGTCCTTGTCCGCTTCAGAGAGAGTCCGCGTGGTCATCCATCCCAAAGTCCGAGGCTTCATCTGCACCACCGCCCACCCGGAAGGGTGCGCGAAGAACGTGCAGGACCAGATCCGCTACGTGCAGTCCCAGGGCAGGCACGAGGGCGGTCCGAAGCGGGTGCTGGTGATCGGCGCCTCCACCGGCTACGGCCTGGCCGCGCGCATCACCGCCGCCTTCGGCTACGGCGCCGATACCCTCGGCGTGTTCTTCGAGAAGCCGGGCACCGAGAAGAAGCCGGGCAACCCGGGCTGGTACAACTCGGCCGAGTTCGACCGCCAAGCCAAGGCCGCCGGCCTGTGGAGCCGCTCGATCAACGGCGACGCCTTCTCCGACGAGGTCCGCGCCAAGGCCATCGAGCTGATCGGCGAGATGGGCGGCCCGATCGACCTGGTCGTGTACTCGCTGGCCTCGCCGGTGCGCCGTCTGCCGGATACCGGCGAGCTCAAGCGCTCCGCGCTCAAGCCTATCGGCCAGGCCTACAAGGCCACCGCGGTCGACACCAACCGCGACCAGGTGATCGAGGCCACGGTCGAGCCGGCCACCGAGCAGGAAATCGCCGACACCATCCGGGTGATGGGTGGCGAAGACTGGGAGCTGTGGATCGACGCGCTCTCGAAGGCCGGCGTGCTGGCCCCGGACGCGAAGACGGTGGCCTTCAGCTACATCGGCACCGAGATCACCTGGCCGATCTACTGGCATGGCGCCCTGGGCAAGGCCAAGGAAGACCTGGACCGCGCCGCGCACGCCATCGATGCGAAGCTCAAACCCACGGGCGGCTCGGCGAACGTGGCCGTGCTCAAGTCGGTGGTGACCCAGGCCAGCGCCGCGATCCCGGTGATGCCGCTGTACATCGCCATCGTCTACCGGATCATGAAGGAGAAGGGCCTGCACGAGGGCCCGATCGAGCAGCTCGAGCGCACCTTCCGCGAGCACCTGTACAGCGACAACCCGCCGCCGCCCGACGAGTCCAACCGCCTGCGCCTGGACGACCGCGAGCTGCGCGACGACGTGCAGCAGGCCTGCCGCGACCTGTGGCCGACCGTGACCAACGAGAACCTGTTCCAGGTCACCGACTACGCCACCTACAAGCACGACTTCCTGAGCCTGTTCGGCTTCGAGCGCGACGACGTGGACTATGACGCCGACGTCGACCCGGTCGCCGAGTTCGACGTGGTCGACCTGGCCGGCTGAGCCTTTACCGCTCCAAACCCATGCGGCCGGCCTTGCGCCGGCCGCTTTCGTTTTGGCCCCCGGGCCCGCTGCACGCGGCTCTGCAGGCGCTACCGGTCGTGACCTGCGTAGCCCGGGTAAGCGAAGCGCACCCGGGGCCGGGAATCCCGGTCACGCGAAGACGTGATTGGCGCCCATCCCCGGATGCGGCCTTCGGCCTTATCCGGGCTACGCCCGGTGCCGGCGTAATCCAGCCAGTCGGCAGCCGTGAAAAACGAATCGCCCCGACAACGCCGACCGTCCCCAATCACCAATCCCGGCTTTCAACGGACGAACGTCCGGTAATCCCCAATCCCGAATCCCGAATCCCGAATCCCGAATCCCGAATCCCGAATCCCGAATCACGAATCACGAATCACGAATCACGAATCACGAATCCCGAATCCCGCGCCGCGGTAGCGGCGACCACGCACTCCCGCAGGTCATTGAGCCGGAACGGCTTTGACAGGCGCACCAGTGCCGGGTCCAGCTCGACATTGGTGTAGCCGGAAACCACGATCACCGCGGTGCCCGGGTCGCGTGTAATGACCTCGCGGGCGAGGTTGGCGCCGGACATGCCCGGCATCAGGTGGTCGGTCACCAGCAGGCTGGGATGCAGCCCGCGGTCCAGTTCCGCCAGGGCTTCCTCGGCCGAGCCGGCCTCCACCACCTCGTAACCCATGTCCAGCAGGACGTCGGCGGTACACATGCGCACGCCCGGTTCGTCGTCGACGACCAGGGCGATACGGGGCTGGGACGGGGGTGCAACACTTGCCACGGGGTTCTCCGGTCGGATCAGGGCCGGCTGGCGGCCGGCAGCCACAATTCGATCATGGTGCCTTCACCCGGGGCACTGTCGATGTGAAGGCAGCCTCCAAGCTGCAGCGCCAGGCCATGGGCCATGGACAGCCCCAGCCCGGTGCCCTTGCCGATGCCCTTGGTGGAGAAGAACGGCTCGATCGCGCGCTCGCGGGTGGCCGCGTCCATGCCCACGCCGGTGTCGGCGACGGTGATCACCGCGTACTGCCCCGGGCGCAACGTGCTGCTGGCGATCCCGTCCACGATCTCGGCGCCGCGCGAGGCCAGGGTCAGGGTGCCGCCCTCGGACATGGCGTCGCGTGCATTCACGCCGAGGTTGAGCAGGGCCATCTCCAGCTGGTTGCGGTCGCCCACCGCCGGGGGCGTGCCCGGGTCGGCATCGACCTCGACCCGGATCCGCGGATCGAAGCTGGAGCGCATCAGTCCGCCGATGCCTTCCAGCAGCGCCGGCACGTCCACCTCGACGGTCTGCAGCGGCTGCTTGCGCGCGAACGCCAGCAGGCGCTGCACCAGCATCGCCGCGCGCTCGGCGGACTGCTGCGCCACCGCCACGGTGCGGGCGCGGCGCTCGGGGTTGGCCTGGGGATCGGCGGCCAGGTCCAGCGCGGCCATGATCGGCGCCAGCAGGTTGTTGAAGTCGTGGGCCACGCCGCCGGTGAGCTGGCCCATCGCCTCCAGCTTCTGCGACTGGCGCAGCGCCTCCTCGGCGGTGCGCCGCTGGGTGATGTCGATCGCTTCCTGGACCACGCCGGTGATGCGGCCGTCGGCGCCATGGAACGGGCGCAGCGACAGCTCCAGCACGCGGTGGCCACCAGGCAGGTCGACCTCCAGCTCGTCGTGCACCAGCTCGCCGGCGGCGGCGCGCAGCACGCCCGCGCGGATCCGCTCCGGCATGCCCGGAGTCCCGCTGAACCAGGGCGTGTCCCAGAACGGGCGGCCGACCACCTCCCCGCGGCGCGCGCCGATCATCGCCAGCGCGGTCTCGTTGGCATCCAGCAGGGTGCCGTCCAGCGCGCACATGACCTGCAGCTGGAAGCTGGTCTCGAACAGGTTGCGCAGCTGCGCCTGCGATTCGGCCAGCGCCGCCACCGCCATGCGATGGGCGGTGACGTCGCGCGCGCTGCAGTAGAACCTGCCTTCCTGCGGCGTGGCCACCCATGAAAGGGTGCGGTAGCCGCCGTCCCTGGTGCGCATGCGGCACTCGAAACCCAGCAGGGGCTCGCCGGCATGCAGGCGCTCGCGGGCGGCGGCGGCGGACTCGCGGTCGTCGGGATGCAGCAGGGCGCGTATCGGCATCAGCGCCAGCTCCTCCCGGGTCCAGCCCAGCACGCGCTCCCAGGCCGGGTTGCTGCGCTCGAGGATGCCGTCGCGGTTGAGCACGCCGAGCATGTCCGGGGTGACCTGCCAGTTGAGCGAGCGCTCCCGGGCCTGCTCGGCCACCCGCCGTTCCAGGTCGCTGTTGAGCGCCTCCAGCTCCGACTCGCGCTCGCGCAGCGCCTTCTCGTTGCGGGTGCGCTCGGTGTTGTCCATGCCGACCACGACGATGCCGCCGACGCTGCCGTCCTGGTCGGTGAAGGGATGGAACACGAAGTCCAGGTAATGCGTCTGCGGCGTGCCGCCCTCGGGCTCGGCGGTGTAGCGCGCGTCGTTCTCCACGTGCGCGCGTCCACTGGCGAGGACCTCGTCCAGCACGGGCATCCAGCCCTGGCGCACCACTTCCGGCAGCGCCTCGGCCACCGGCTTCCCGACCAGGTCGTCGCGACCGACCAGGCGCAGGTAGGCGGCGTTGGCGAACTCGAAGCGGTGCTCCGGCCCGCGCAGCATCGCCATGAACGCCGGGGCCTGGTCGAAGATCCGCGCCAGGCGCGCGCGCTCGTCGGCCAGGCGGCGCTCGGTCACGACCCGGCGGGTGGTCTCGTGGGTGATGGCGAGCATCGCCACGACCTTGCCGTCGGCCTGGCGCACCGGGCTGTAGGTGAAGGTCCACCAGGTGTCCTCGGCCACGCCCTTGCGCTCCAAGCGCAGGTACATGTCCTCCACCCAGGTGGCGGTGCCGGACATGGCCGACTCGGCCATCGCGCGCACGTCCTCCCACAGCTCGTACCAGACCTCGGCCAGCGGCCGGCCGAGCGCGGTCGGCTCCTTCACCCCGAGCACCGGCAGGTAGGCGTCGTTGTAGAACAGCAGCAGGTCCGGGCCCCAGCCCAGGCACATGGCGAAGCGCGAGCCGAACATCATCGACAGCGAGGTCTTGAGTTCGGTCGGCCAGCCCGCAGGCGGACCCAGGGGGTGCGTCGACCAGTCGTGCTCCGCCACCCGCCGGGCCGAGTAGCCGCCGTCCCGCAGGAACTCGGTGCCGGGGACGAGGTTCTGGGAAGGCGTCATGCGTGGCGCTGGCGGGGGAGACGCGGCGATGCTGGCACATCCGGTGTGGGCGCGGTGATCACGCCGGCGGCCACCCGACCGGCGGCGGTCCGGGCGGCCGTGGCCGGGAACCGCGGGGCCCCGGACGCGGTCTGCTGGAGTCCCCCGTTTCCCTCCCGCCGGCTTGCGCCATCCCCTCGACAGGCAGTTCCTGGCCCACGCCGTATCCGCGCTGCTGACCGTGGCGGTGCTGCTGCTGTTCGCGGTCCTGCTGCTGCGTGCCCCGGCCACGGATCCGGAACCCGCCACGGAGGATGGGCGGCTGGAGGTGAGGTTCACGCTGCGGCCGGGCCAGGCCGTGGTCCCGCGGTTGCCGACGGTCCCGGCCGACCGGGAGGTCGCGCAGGCTCCCGCATCGCGCGGATCGCTGACGCCAGCGGCAAGCCCCGTCGGCCCTGGTCCGGCGACCACGCCCGCGGTGCCTGCCGCACGCGGTCCGTTGCTGTACGACGCCGAGGGGCGGGTGCTGGTGCCCGACGGCGTGGTCGCGACCACGCCGGTGCCTGGCAAGGGCGAGCGGGCGCTGGATCCGCACAACCCGGTGGACTACCGCGGGACCCGCTTCGAAGGCGACTGGATCAGCGACGGCAGCGTCGGCGACGTGGCGGCGCAGTCGATCGCCCGCGGCCAGAAGAAGGTCGCCGAGTTCCTGATGGGCAAGGACATCCAGCACGCCGAGGCGCGGCCGCCGCCGCAGGTGGCGTTCAACCCGGCCCGCCACGAACGTCCCTCGGACCTGGGCAGCGAGGCTACCGGCGATGCCTGGAAGGCGGCGCCGGTCAGCGACGAGCCGGCACCCGGGTTGGATGGCAGCGCCAGCCGCGCCCTGCGCGGGCAGGTGGCCGAGCTGGAACGCGGGCACGGCCGCTGCCCGCGCGAGCGGCTGGAGAAGTTGATGGAACCGGTGCGCGAGGCGCTGGCGCAGCTGCAGGCGGTGGAGCACGCCCTGGCCAAGGGAGCGGACCCGGTGCGCGCGAAGCACCAGCTGCCGTCCACCGCCGACACGGCCTGGAACCAGGCGCGTCGCGCGCTGTGGTACGCGCGGCAGAAGCTGCAGGACTGCCGCGGTTAGGACCTTCGCGGTCGGGAGAAGCCGGGGCCGGCGGCCCAGCCCGCCGCGTGGGCGGCGGGAAGCCCGCTTATTCCTTCGCGACGAGGAAGTAGGGCTCGACCGTCCCCTTGACCTTGATCGTCATCGGGTTGCCGCGGCGGTCGCGCGAGCGGCCGACCTGGACCCGGATCCAGCCCTCGCTGACCGAGTACTCCTCGACGTTGTCGCGTTCCTGGCCGTTGAAGCGCACGCCCACGCCACGGTCGAGCATGGCGGCGTCGTAGAAGGGGCTGCGCGGATCCAGGGCGAGGCGGTCGGGGGGCGTATCGGTCATCGTCGAAAGCTTCTGTTGCGTGCCGGAACCGCCGGCGCGGTGCGGGAAGGATACCCCGGGGCGCGTATCATGCGCCTCCCGCGGCACAGCCCCGTCGCCGCACCGGAGGCATATCCCATGGCGCTCAAGGCCACCGTGGTCCGCGTGGACCTGCAGATCAGCGACATGGATCGCCACTACTACGCATCCCATTCGCTGACCCTCGCCCAACATCCGTCCGAGACCGAGGAGCGGCTGATGGTGCGGGTGCTGGCCTTCGCCCTGTACGCGCAGGACCGGCTGGAGTTCGGCCGCGGCCTGAGTACGGACGAGGACCCGGACCTGTGGTTGCGCGACTACACCGGCGACATCGACCTGTGGATCGAGCTGGGCCAGCCGGACGAGTCGCGGGTGCGCAAGGCCTGCAACCGCTCCACCCAGGTGGTGGTGCTCAACTACGGCGGCCGCGCCGCCGACCTGTGGTGGGAGCGCAACGAAGGCGCGCTGTCGCGCCATCGCAACCTGACCGTGCTCGACCTGCCGGCCGCGCAGCTGGAGCCGCTGGTAGCCATGTACTCCCGCGGCCTGCGCCTGGACGTGCAGGTGCAGGACGGCGAGGTGCGCGTGCTGGACGAGCGCGGCGCCGAGGCGGTGCTGCAGCCGGTGCCGCGGATGGCACCGGAGTCGAAGCGCGGCTGATGGCCGAGGCACCCGTCCGCTACGACGCGATCGTCATTGGCGCCGGCGCCGCCGGGCTGATGTGCGCGCTCACCGCCGGCCAGCGCGGGCTGCGCGTGCTGGTGGTCGAGCACGCCAACAAGCCGGGCAAGAAGATCCTCATGTCCGGTGGCGGGCGCTGCAACTTCACCAATACCGGCACCACGCCCGCCAACTACATCTCCGCCAACCCGCACTTCTGCAAGTCGGCGCTGGCGCGCTACACGCCGTGGCACTTCATCGACCTGGTCGAGAAGCATCGCATCGCCTACCACGAGAAGGCTCCTGGGCAGCTGTTCTGCGACGTCTCCTCCAAGCTCATCGTGAAGATGCTGCTGGACGAGTGCGCGGCTGCCGGCGTGGAGCTGCGCACCAGCTGCACGGTCGAGGCGGTGGAGCAGCCCGATGGCGGCGGCTTCCTGCTGCGCACCACCCAGGGCCGGTTCGCCGCGCCTTCGCTGGTGGTCGCCAGTGGCGGCCTGTCGATCCCGAGCATGGGCGCCACCGGCTTCGGCTACGAGCTGGCGCGGCGCTTCGGCCACGAGGTGCTGCCCACCCGCGCCGGCCTGGTGCCGCTGACCCTGTCGGGCCGCCACCAGGAACGCCTGGCCGACCTCTCCGGCGTGGCGCTGGAGGTGGAGGCGCGCTGCAACGGCCGCAGCTTCCGCGAGGCCATGCTGTTCACCCACCGTGGCGTGAGCGGTCCGGCGATCCTGCAGATCTCCTCCTACTGGCAGCCCGGCGACGAGCTGCTGCTGGACCTGCTGCCCGGTCGCGATGCGGGCGAGTGGCTGCGGGCGCAGCAGAAGGCGCGCCCGGACGCGGAGCTGAAGACCGTGCTGTCCGAGGTGCTGCCGCGGCGCTTCGCCCAGCGCCTGTGCGAGCTGTGGCTGCAGAACCGGCCGATGCGCCAGCTCGACGTGCCGCAGCTGCGCAAGGCGGCCGAGGTGCTGCCGGCCTGGCCGCTGGTGGCCAGCGGTACCGAGGGCTACCGCACCGCCGAGGTCACGCTCGGTGGCGTGGATACCAACGGCGTGTCCTCCAGCACGATGGAGTCGCGCAAGGTGCCGGGCCTGCACTTCGTCGGCGAGGTCCTGGACGTGACCGGCTGGCTGGGTGGCTACAACTTCCAGTGGGCCTGGGCCTCGGGCCACGCCGCCGGCCAGGCGCTGGGTTGAACGCACTGGCTTAAACGTTCAACCGCGACTGCGTTTCCTGTTCCTGGTTTCACTGCCGGGTGACGGCTGCGCTGGGATTCTCTGCCCAGGGGTTGGAATCCTGGCGACGGGGGAGGGCGCCAGCAACAGGAAACACCAAGATGCCCGAGGTACCCCAGCCGGTACGCCCGGCGGTGATGATCGACATCGACCGCGAACGCGACCACTGGCGCCACCGCTACCAGTCGCTGCCACGGGCACGGGCGATGCGCAGCTTCGCCCGCTACTGGCCGGTGCTGTGCGCGGCCTACGACGTCTACCTCAACCATCCGCGGGTCGAACCGGGCGAGGGCCTGGCCCTGTTCCTGCGCCGGGAGAGCGTGGCCCTGAGCCTGCTGAGCGAGGCCGAGGCCGGGCAGGTGTTCGCCCATGTCTGGGAGCGGATCCGCGACGCGACCTCGGCCGGGCCGCGCGACCTGTAGCCAGGCCAGGCCTGCCGGCCCGGAGAGAGGGCCGGCTTCCCCCGTTTCGTCGGCCCATGCCGGGTTTCGTCGCATGCCGGGTTCCGCCCGCTGGCGCGGCCGCTATCCTCGGCCGCATCCAATAGCGAGCCGCCCACCGTGTCCTCCAGCCTCATCCTGATCGTGCGCATCCTGTTCGCCTGGGCGGTGGCGGTCCTGCTTGCCGGCTCCCTCTGGGGCTGGTTGTTCGACGGCATCGGCGGCGTGTTCGCGCTGCTGGCCGTGGGCGCGATGGCCCTGGCCCTGCTCGGCGCGATCACCCATGTGCGCCGGGTCAGCCTGCTTGCCGGTCGCCTGGATGCGGCGGTGCTGGCCAACCGCCAGCAGCGGCGGATCGAACTGCCGATGGAAACCGTCGAGGCCTACGAACTGGTCGCGGAGGTGCTGCACCACCTCCCGCGCTCCGGGGACGTGGAAACCTCGCCCGGCAGCCTGCAGGTGCAGGCGCGGGTGCGGCGCTCGGATCCGTTCGGCGGTGCCCGGCCTTCGCGCTGGAACCTGCTGGCGCGCTTCGCCGTCACCCATGACCGGGTACTCGCGACCGTGCACCCGGGCAACGGCACCGTGGGCGTGACCGTGCTGTGCGAGCCGGACGCCGCGCACTGGGTGGACCTGTTCGCGCTGGACGAGGGCAGCAACTACCAGAACGCCGAGAGCGTGCTGCGCGCGCTGTCCAGCAAGGCCGCCGCCCAGCGCCGCGAGGAGCAGGCGCGGGCCGAACGCGAGGCCACCGACAACGCCCTGACCGTGGCCCGCCTCAACCTGCTGCAGGCGCAGGTCGAACCGCACTTCCTCTACAACACCCTGGCCAACGCCCAGGTGCTGGCGCGCACCGATCCGCCGCGCGCCGAGCAGATGCTGGGCCACCTGATCCAGTACCTGCGCCATTCGCTGCCGCGCGAGCACGACACGCTCTCGACCCTGGGCGAGGAGCTGGAGCGCACCCGCGCCTACCTGGAGATCCTGAAGATCCGGATGGGTACGCGGCTGCAGCTGCAGGTCGAGATTCCCGATGCGCTGAAGCAGGTGACCCTGCCGTCGATGATGCTGCAGACCCTGGTCGAGAACGCGATCAAGCACGGCCTGGAGCCCAAGCCCGGCGGCGGCACCATCTGGATCCTGGCGCGCCAGGTCGACGACCAGGTCACCGTCACCGTGGCCGACGACGGTTGCGGCTTCGGCGACGGCGCCAGCGCCGGTACCGGGATCGGCCTGAAGAACGTGCGCGAGCGGCTGCGCCTGACCTATGGCGATGCCGCCTCGTTCTCCATCGTGTCCAACTTCCCCAGCGGCGTGGCGGCCACCATTGCCGTACCGGCGCCGGCGCCGGCCACCGCGCCGGTCCAACCGCCGCCGGTGCCGGCCGCGGCCGTCGATGGAGGGATCCACCATGGTTGACTGCGTCGTCGCCGAGGACGAGGAGCTGCTGCGCGCCTCGCTGGTCCAGCAGCTGGGCGAGGCCTGGCCGGGACTGCGGGTGGTGGCCGAATGCGAGGACGGCGCCTCCGCGCTGGAAGCGATCGCCGCGCACCAGCCGGACGTGGCCTTCCTCGACATCCGCATGCCCGGCCTGACCGGGATCCAGGTCGCCGCCGCGCTTGCCGGATCGAGTCCGCGTACCCAGGTGGTGTTCGTCACCGCCTACGACCAGTACGCGATCGAGGCCTTCGAGAAGGGCGCGGTCGACTACCTGCTCAAGCCGGTGGCACCGGAGCGCCTGCAGGCCACGGTGCAGCGGTTGCAGGCGCGCGCTGCCGGCGGTGGTCCCGACCAGGCCACGCTGGACGCACTGCTGCAGCACCTGGCGCGGCGTCCGCCTTCCCCCTCTGCCCCGCCGCCGCTGGCCTGGATCACCGCCAGCAACGGCCGCGAGACCAGGCTGATCATGCTCGAGGACGTGGCCTACTTCCGCGCCGACAGCAAGTACACCGTGGTGGTCACCGCCGAGGGCGAGGCGCTGTTGCGGACGCCGCTGAAGGAACTGCTGGCGGTGCTGGATCCCAACCGGTTCCGCCAGATCCACCGCTCGACCATCGTCAACCTGGCGGCCGTGCAGTCGGTGCTGCGCGACGACAGCGGCAAGGGCCAGCTGCGCCTGCGCAACCGCAGCGAGACCCTCCCCGTAAGCGCGCCGTTCATGGCCCTGTTCCGCGGCATGTAGTCCCCGGCACCCGCCGGCCGCATCCAACCTGACCAACCTGGGAGTGCCACCATGCAAGTGCTGGCCGCATTGCTTGCCTGCCTGCTGTCGCTGCTCGGGGGCGATGGCCCCGGCAGCCAGACCCGCATCAGCTTCGCCCGCGAGGCCGGGCAGGGCCTGCTGCTGAGCAAGGCCACCCTGGCCGGTGGCCGGGCGACCTTCGACTGCCTGTCCAGCGGCAGCGGCAACTGCCACTACCTGCTGTACCGGGATGCCTGCGAGGGAAGCGACGCTGGTGCGCAAAGCCAGTGCCGGCGGCTGGAGCTGGAGCGCTTCCGCCTCGCCGTAGGCGCACGCCGCGTGGTGCCGGACCTGCCCGGTGACTTCGACCAGTGCGTTGCCGCGGCCGACGGCGGCGACTGCGCCTGATGCCGCGCGTCAGGTCAGTGCAACGCGGCGTGCGCGCCGGCGCAGCCAGATGGTCTGCACCACTAGAAGCAAGGCCATGGCGACCGCCACCCTGGCGGTGACGTCCGAGCCCGCAAGCTCCGAGCCGGACTGGCGCACCCAGACCGCCGCCAGGCCCCACAGGGCGGCGGCGACATAGGCGGGGTTGCCGTGCATGCGCGCATTGAGCCACAGCAGCAGGGCGGTGGCCGCGGCCAGCAGCAGCAGCGAGGGCACCAGCTGTGCCTGCTCGTGGGTCCAGCCGAAGGCCAGCGCCGACTGCGCCAGGTTGAGGAACGCCGCCAGCGACAGCCAGCCGGCATGCAGCGAGATTGCCAGCCACGACCAGCGGTGTTCGCCACCCTGTTCGTAGGCATCGGACAGCTGCACCGCCACCCAGGCCAGGCCCAGCAGCGCGCCGAAGATGATCGCCAGGCACAGCGCGAACATGCCCTGCGCGAACAGCGGCATCCAGGCCGTGGTGAGGATGAAGCCGATCACGGTGGCCGGAGCGATCCGGCGCAGCAGCGGGTCCTGGTTCCAGGGCGCGCGCAGCTGGCGCACGCCGTGCACGATGTCCAGCAGGAAGATCAGGCTCCAGATCGAGAACGCATAGCCGGCCGCCACCAGCAGGGTGGGGTAGCGCGCCGAGATCTCGCTGTTGTCCGGCCCGAACACGCCGCGCTGGGCGAAGTACGCCACCACTGGCATCGCCAGCGCCGAGAGCAGGACCAGTATGCGCATCGCCATGGAGCCACCCACGCAGGAAAGGTCCCGCGACGCTAGCGGCCGCGCGCGTGGCGCAGCGTGAAGCGCAGGCGCCTTGTTCAGGCGCCGACGCGCACCCGCTCGGCTTCCAGGTCGGCCACCGCGCGCACTTCCATCGCGCCGTAGCGCGTCCACGGGAACTCCTTGGCCAGTTCGACCGCGTGTTCCAGCGAATCGGCCTCGATCAGGTTGTAGCCGGCGAGCACTTCCTTGGTCTCGGCGAAGGGACCGTCGTAGACCCGGGTCTGGCCATCACGTACCCGCACCGTGCGCGCGGTCGAAGGCGGCTCGAGCTTGTTGGCGCCAAGCAGGACCCCGCTGGCGATGTGTTCGTCGGCCTTGCGCACGCAGTAGCGCATGTGGTCGTCGTATTCCTGCGGCGGCAGCTGCCCCAGCAGGTCCTGGTCGATGTACACCAGCAACAGGAACTTCATGCAACGCCTCCGTGGATGGCGGGGATGTGGCGAAGGCCGGCTCAGGCCGGCCCGGCTTCGGCGCCGCCGCGTCGCAGCGGATCCGGCAGCGGTTCGCCGTCGTCGACGAAACCCAGCGACACCGAATTGAGGCAGTGGCGCTCGTGGGTCGGCGGCGGGCCGTCCGGGAACACATGGCCGAGGTGGCCGCCGCAGCGCGCGCACACGATCTCGGTCCGGATCATGCCGTGGCTGGTGTCGCGGATGCAGGCGATGTGTTCCTCGTCGTACGGCTCGAAGAAGCTCGGCCAGCCGGTGCCGGAATCGAACTTGGCCGAGGAGCGGAACAGCGGCAGCCC
The DNA here is from genome assembly GCF_000185965.1 of Pseudoxanthomonas suwonensis 11-1. NCBI lineage: Bacteria > Pseudomonadati > Pseudomonadota > Gammaproteobacteria > Lysobacterales > Lysobacteraceae > Pseudoxanthomonas > Pseudoxanthomonas suwonensis. The sequence continues at coordinate 2,917,871 of NC_014924.1, read as the reverse complement.
GCACAGCCGGCACACGTAGGTGCCCTCGCGCTTGTTGTCCAGGAACACGCCGCAGAACGGACGCTCGGTACCATGCTGCAGCAGCACGTGGCGCTCCTCCGGCGAGAGTGCGGCGGCCAGCGCCTGCAGCTGCGCCTCGTCGGGCGGGGTCAGGTCGAAACGGCTCATCGGCGGCTCCGGCAGGGGAAGGGCGCCAGCATGCACCAGCCGGCGCGGCGGGTGAACCGCCTGCGGCGGGACGACGCCGTTACATAGTCTGCGCAGGACGCTAACGCGGCACTGCCTAGGCTGGCCGGGCGATTCCCAGAAGCAGGAGGCGACATGCGAAGGATTCCCCGTGGTACGTGGGTGCTGGTGGCCGATGGTGCCTCGGCCCGGCTGTTCACCAACATCGGCGGCGAGAACGGCCAGGTGGTGCTGCACCAGGAGGCGGCCATCGCCCTGGATCCCAAGGAGGGCGAGATGCCGGCGATCCTGCCGCCGGAGGTGAACGCCAAGGAGGCCGAGGAGGCCGGCTTCGCCCGCGAGATGGCCCGCCGACTCAACGAGCACGCGCTGCATAGCCGCTTCCAGCACCTGGTGCTGGCGGCCGACCCGCAGACACTGGGCCAGATGCGCCCGCTGCTGCACGAGGAAGTCCGCAGCCGCCTGCTGGTGGAAGTGCCGAAGAACTACACCAACCTGCGCCGCGAGCAGATCGAACAGGCGCTCGCTCCGGATTTCTGACCCTGGATTCCGCTGTCCCCGCGCGGAAGGGGATGAGGGTCGGAAATGCACCCGGCCATGCCGGTCGCGCGATCCGCATCCCCGAACGAAAACGGCCACCCGGAAGGATGGCCGTTTTCGTATCTCGCCATCCGAAGGCCTCAACCCGCCTTCAGTTCCTTCCTCACCCAGTCGTCGATCATGCGCTTCTCATGGCGCAGGTTGTCGCTGTCCAGGCCGGAGCTGCGCTGCAGGTAGGCGGTGTCGCGCAGCTTGCGCTGGCCCTCGGCCAGGACCTGGCCATCGGCGCTGGTGAGCTTGAACTGCAGTTCGATCATCGGCGGGTAGTTGTCGCGCAGGATGCGTACGTGGTCGCGGTCGGCGCCGTGCCAGGGCTCGTAGCGGCCCGCGCGCTGGATATCGGTGATGGTCACCTCCATGCGCGCGCCCTCGGGCAGGCGCTTTGCGGCGCTCTTCTGCAGGTGCCTGGCCAGCTCGGCCACCCAGTCGCCCTTCTCGGCCTCCCAGCGGTTGCCGCTGTAGCGCAGGTCGGAGAACCCGGCCGGGTCGGTCCAGGTGACGGTGACCGGGCCATCGCCCTGCAGGGCACGCGGGGCGTCCGGGTCGGTGACGTTGCTGCCCGCCAGCACCGTCGCCGGCATGGCGGCCAAGGCCAACAGCAGGATCATCGATCTGTATTTCATGGTCCGTTCCGGGATTGTTCGCTTGCAGTCGAATATGCGCCCGGGCCTTTGGCCGGGCAAGCCACCGGGGGCAAGGCGTTGGGGAGGCTTCAGCCGCCATGGACGGAACGCTGTTTTGGCAGCCACGCCACCTGTTTCTGTCACCTTCGGCACGCTTCGGGCCGGGGGTGCGGCGCTAGAATTGCCGACCTGCTTCCTCCCCGGATCCCCCATGAGCGCCTCCGCGCAAGCCCCGGCACGTGCCGCCGGGCTGGCCGTCGTCTTTGCCCTGGCCATCGTCTACGTGGTCTGGGGCTCGACCTACCTGGGCATCCGTTTCGCCCTGGAAGGTGGCTGGCCGCCGCTGCTGGCGGTGTCCGGCGCGCGCTTCGTGGTCGCCGGCGGGGCGATGTACGCCTTCCTGCGCTGGCGCGGCGTGCCGGCACCGACCCGCGCGCAGTGGAAGAACCTGGCGGTGATGGGCCTGCTGCTCCTGCTGCTGGGCAACGGCTTCGTGGTCCTGTCCGAGCAGAGCGTGTCCTCCGGCCTGGCCGCGGTGGCGGTGGCCTCGGTCCCACTGTGGATGGGCGTGTTCGGCCTGATGTACGGCAACCGCCCCAGCCGGATCGAATGGCTGGGCATCGCCATCGGCTTTGCCGGCGTGGTCTGGCTCAATGCCGGCAGCAGCCTGACCGCGAGCCCGGCAGGCCTGGTGTTCCTGCTGATCGCGCCGATCGGCTGGGCCTTCGGCTCGGTGTGGTCGCGCGGACGCGACCTGCCGCCGCCGTTCATGGCCGCGGCCGGGCAGATGCTGTGCGGCGGCGTGATGATCGTCGCCGCCGGCCTGCTGCGCGGCGAGTCGCTGCCGGAGGCGCCGACCCTGCAGGGCACACTGGCCCTGGCCTACCTGGCGGTATTCGGCTCGATCATCGCCTTCAGCACCTATGTCTGGCTGCTGCACAACGTGCGCCCGGTGCTGGTGAGCAGCTATGCCTACGTCAATCCGGCCATCGCCGTGCTCCTGGGCGCCTGGCTGGCCGGCGAGCGCTTCAGCGCGCATGACATCGGCGCGATGGCGGTGATCCTGGCCGGCGTGGTGACCATCACCATGGCCCGGGTGCTGCGCCGATGAGCGCCGCACCCGAGGCTCCCGCCGTCGACCGCCGAGGCCTGCTGGTCACCGCCGGCACCTTCGTGCTGTGGGGCGTGGTGCCGGTGTACTGGCACCTGCTGAAGATGGTGCCGGCCATGCAGATCATGGCCCACCGCGTGGTCTGGAGCGCGCTGCTGGTGGTGGCCTGGCTGATGCTCAGCAACGGCTTCGGCTGGCTGCGCAAGCTCGCCGCCCAGCCACGCGTGCTGCCAGCGTTGGCCCTGAGCGCGGTGCTGATCGCGTTCAACTGGGGCCTGTACATCTGGGCGGTCAACGCCGGCCACGTGGTCGAGACCAGTCTTGGCTACTTCATCAACCCGCTGGTCAACGTGGTCCTCGGCGTACTGGTGCTGCACGAGCGCCTGCGCCGCGCGCAGTGGATCGCGGTCGGCTGCGCGGCTCTGGGCGTGGCCTGGCTGACCCTCAATGCCGGCTCGCCGCCGTGGATCGCACTGGGCCTGGCGGCCTCGTTCGGCCTCTACGGCCTGGTGCGCAAGCTGGTGGCGGTGGACCCGGTGGCCGGGCTGGGGCTGGAGAGCCTGTACCTGTTCCTGCCCTCGCTGGCCTACGTGCTGTGGGCCGAAGCCGGCCACGGCGGCAGCTTCGCCAGCGGCTGGGGCTGGGGCACCGACCTGCTGCTGGTGTTCGGCGGCGTGGTCACCGCGGTGCCGCTGGTCGGCTTCGCCTACGGCGTGCGCCGGATCCCGCTGAGCGTGGTCGGCCTGCTGCAGTACATCGCCCCGACCCTGCAGCTGCTGCTGGGCGTGTGGTTCTTCCACGAGCCGTTCGGCCTGGACCGCGCGCTGGGCTTCGGCGCGATCTGGCTGGGCCTGGCGCTGTACGCCGGCGAAGGCCTGTGGCATTCGCGCCGCCGCCCGGGTGCGTGAACCAGGCCCGGCCCAAAAGCCTGCGCGGGTGGGCGACAATCGCGGCATGACCACCATCCATATCCTCGGGATCGCCGGCACCTTCATGGGCGGCGTGGCCGCGCTGGCGCGCGAACTCGGCTACGACGTCGAAGGCAGCGACCAGGCGGTGTATCCGCCCATGTCCACCCAGCTGGAGAAGCTGGGCATCACCCTGCGCCAGGGCTACGACCCGGCGCACATCTCCGCCGCGGCGGAGGAAGTCGTGATCGGCAACGCGCTGTCGCGCGGCAATGCCGCGGTGGAGCAGGTGCTGGACGACGGCCGCCGCTACACCTCCGGCGCGCAGTGGCTGGCCGAGCGCGTGCTGCCCGGGCGCACCACCCTGGCGGTGGCCGGCACCCACGGCAAGACCACCACCACCAGCCTGCTGGCCTTCCTGCTGCAGGCGGCCGGGCGCGATCCGGGTTTCCTGGTCGGCGGCGTGGCCGAGGACTTCGGCACCTCGGCGCGGATCGGCAGCGGACGCGAGTTCGTGGTCGAGGCCGACGAGTACGACACCGCGTTCTTCGACAAACGCAGCAAGTTCGTGCACTACCGGCCGACGGTGGCGATCCTCAACAACCTCGAGTACGACCACGCCGACATCTTCCCGGACCTGGCCGCGATCCAGCGCCAGTTCCACCACCTGGTGCGTACCGTGCCGCGGGCCGGCCGCCTGGTCGTCAACGGCGAGGACGCGCACCTGGCCGAAGTGCTGGCCATGGGCTGCTGGACCCCGCTGGAGACCTTCGGCCTGGAAGGCGCCGACGTGGCCATCGCCCGTGCCGGCGGTGGCAGCGGCTTCGACTGGAGCGCGCGCCTGCTGGCGGCCGATGGCAGCGCCTTCGTGGTGCTGCAGGACGGACGCGAGGTGGCGACCGTGCTCTGGCCGCTGCTGGGCCGGCACAACGTGATGAACGCGCTGGCGGCGCTGGCCGCGGCGCACGCGGTGGGCGTTGCCCCGGCGGACGTGGCACCGGCGCTGGCCGGCTTCCACAGCGTCAAGCGCCGCCTGGAAGTGCTGGGCGAGCCGGCAGGCATCACCGTGTACGACGACTTCGCCCACCATCCCACCGCGATCCGCACCACGCTGGAAGGCCTGCGCGCGAAGGTGGGCGATGCACGCATCGTGGTGGCGATGGAGCCGCGCAGCAATTCCATGCGCCTGGGTGCGCATGCCGATGCGCTGGCGCCGTCGCTGGACCTGGCCGACGTGGTCGTGTTCCTGCACCGCCCGGAACTGGCCTGGGATGCCGGCAAGGTGGTGGCCGCGGTGCGCGGCCAGGCGCAGGCGGTTCCGGATACCGATGCCCTGCTGGCCACGCTGCAGGACCTGGTGCGCGCCGGCGACCATGTGGTGTTCATGTCCAACGGCGGCTTCGATGCCGCGCCGCGTCGCCTGGTGGCGATGCTGGAGTCGCGCGACTGAAGGCCGTCGTGACGCCGTCTTGCCGCGGCGGCGTTACCCTGCCGGCGAGTGGATAGCCCGAGCAACGTGTCCAGTACCGAATCCCTGCCGCTGTTCCCGCTGCATACCGTGCTGCTGCCCGGCGCCCCGCTGGGCCTGCGCGTGTTCGAGCGGCGCTACCTGGACCTGGTGGGCGAATGCGGGCGCACCGGTCGCAGGTTCGGCGTGTGCCTGATCCTGGAGGGCGAGGAGAGCGGTGCGCCGGCCACGCCGGCGGCATTCGGGGTCGAGGCCATCATCGAGGATTTCGGCACCGAGCCCGGTGGCGTGCTGACCCTGTCGGTGCGCGGCGCGCGCCGCTTCCGCGTATGCCGCACCAGTGCCCGCGACAACGGCCTGCTGGTCGGCCATGTGCGCTGGTGCGACGGGCCGGAGGAGGAGGGCACCGGGCCGCGCCTGCTGCCCGAGCACGCAGTGCTGGGCACCCTGCTGGGCGAGCTGCTGCAGAAGGTCGGCGGCATGCGTGATGCGCCCAACCTGCGCCTGCTCGAGGATGCGGACTGGGTGGGCTGGCGCCTGGCCGAGATCCTGCCGATCACCGAGGAGCAGCGCCTCGCCCTGCTGCAGGAGGACGATCCGCACCGGCGGCTGCAGCACCTGCTTGTCTGGATGGACGAGGAATAGGACGCTGCGTCCGCGGGCCGCGGCTACACGCGGCCGTGAGCCACGTGCGGCGACCATGGGCCTCGGCTGAAAGCCGTTCCCGCCCATCCGACGCCGCGGCGTCCACCACGGAGGACCTGCCATGGTCGCAACCGTCGAAGGCCGGTATGCACCCGCCTTCCATCCCGTCCACGCGCTGCTGCTCGGCGGCGCCCTGTCGCTGATCCTCGGCACGCTGCTGGCCGACATCGCCTACGCGCGGACCTACGAGATCCAGTGGATCAACTTCGCCGCCTGGCTCAACGTCGGCGGCCTGGTGTTCGCCGCCGCCGCGCTGGTCTGCGCACTGTTGGGCCTGGTGCCCTCGCGCCGCACCCGCGGCTCGGCGCTGCACTGCCTGCTGTGGGCGGTGGCGTGGATCCTCGCCTTGCTCAATGCCCTGGTCCATGCGCGCGACGCCTGGGCCGCGATGCCGATGGCGCTGGTGCTGTCGGTGCTGGTGTTCGCGGTCGCGCTGGTTTCCATTTTCTTCGCGGCCTGGCCGCTGCGCGCCGGAGGTGTGCGATGAACCGCCTGAAGCTTGTCGCCGCCGCCTGTGCCACCGTCGTGCTGGCGGCCTGCAATCCCGAACCCGGCCCGCTCCAGCACGGTGCCAACCCGGAACTGCCGGAACCGAAGCGCGGCCTGCTGCCGTCGATGAAGATCGCCGACCCGTCCGAGTGGGGCGACCAGGTGCCGGTCGTGCCGGAGGGCTTCGAGGTCCGTGCCATCGCCCGCGACCTGCGCATCCCGCGCCAGACCCTGGTCCTGCCCAACGGCGACATCCTGGTGGCCGAGGGTCGCGGGGGCAACGCGCCCGCGCTCAAGCCCAAGGACGTGATCGCCGGTCCGATCAAGGCCGCCGGCACCACCCAGGTGCCCAGTGGCAACCGCCTGACCCTGCTGCGGGATGCCGATGGCGACGGTGAGTACGAGCTGCAGACGGTGTTCGCCGAGGACCTCGACGCGCCCTACGGCCTGGCGCTGGTCGGCAACAACCTCTACGTGGCCAACCAGGACGCCGTGGTGCGCTTCGACTACCAGCCGGGCATGACCCAGGCCCGGGCCGGCAAGCCGCAGGTGCTTACGAAGCTGCCGTCGGAGATCAACCACCACTGGACCAAGGCGATGACCGCCAGTGCCGACGGGCGCTTCCTGTACGTGGGCATCGGCTCCAACAGCAACATCACCGAGCGTGGCATGACCGCCGAGCAGGACCGCGCCGTGGTCTGGGAGATCGATACCCAGACCGGCATGCACCGCGAATACGCCGGCGGCCTGCGCAATCCCACCGCGCTGGCGATCCAGCCCGGCAGCGGCCAGCTGTGGGCGGTGGTCAACGAGCGCGACGAGATCGGCCCGGACCTGGTGCCTGACTACCTGACCTCGGTGCGCGAGGGCGGCTTCTACGGCTGGCCGTGGGCCTACTGGGGCCAGCACGTCGACACGCGGGTCAAGCCGGAGAACCCGGAGAAGGTCGCCGCCTCGATCACCCCGGACTACGCCCTGGGCGCGCACGTGGCCGCCCTGGGCCTGGACTTCTCCAGCCCGGTGATGGGGCCGGAGTACGCCGAGGGCGTCTTCGTCGGCATGCACGGCAGCTGGAACCGATCCGAGCCGGTGGGCTACAAGGTGGTGTTCGTGCCGTTCCGCAATGGCCGCCCGGCCGGTGATCCGATCGACTTCGCCACCGGCTTCCGCGACGACGACGGCACCACCCGTGGCCGTCCGGTGGGGGTGACCGTGGATCCGCGCGGCGCCCTGGTCATCGCCGACGACCTGGCCAACATCGTCTGGCGGGTGTCGCGGGTGGACGGTCCGGCCACCGCGCCCGTGCCGGCCGAGGTGCCGGTCGCCCCGACCAGCGAGACGGCTCCGGCGACCGACGCCCCCGAGGGCGATGCCGGCTGAGGGCTGGGCTTGGTGGGGTGGGGGCTGAGGCCCCGCCCCCCGTCCTCCGGGCTGTCCCACCCCGACCCCGGCTGTCCGGGGCTGCCCTACAGCGGCGGTTGTGACGGCGCTCCTATAATCCCGCGATGAATTCTTCCTGGATGGAAGCCATGCTGGCCTGGATCGGTGAGAACCCGCTCCTGGCCGGCCTGGTGATCTTCGCGATCGCGTTCTGCGACGCACTCATCGTCGTCGGTGCCATCGTCCCGGCGCTGCCGCTGCTGTTCGCGGTCGGCGTGCTGATCGGCATGGGCGAGATCTCCGGTCCCTATGCGGTGGCCAGCGCCGCGCTTGGTGCGCTGGCCGGGGATGCCATCAGCTACTGGGTCGGCCTGCGCTGGGGCGACCGCCTGCGCGGGGTGTGGCCGTTCAGCCGCTACCCGCAGCTGCTGGAGCGCGGCGAGAACCTGTTCCGGCGCAACGCCTTCAGCGCCATCCTGCTGGCCCGCTACGTCGGCGCGATCCGCCCGTTCGTGCCGGCCATCGCCGGCATGGCGCGGATGCCGGTGCGCCGCTACCTGGTCGCCTCGGGCCTGGCCTGCGTGTCCTGGGGCGTGCTGTTCCTGCTGCCGGGCTGGATGCTGGGCCAGGCCTACGACGCCGTCGCCGCGGTGGCCGGCCACCTGGTGGTGGTGCTGGGCCTGCTGCTGGTGGTGCTGGCCCTGGCGTGGGCAGTGGTGCTCTACACCTATCGCTGGTTCGCCGACCACGCCGACGCGCTGCTGGCGCGGGTGCTGGAGTGGTCGCACCGGCACCCGGTGCTGGGCCGCCATTCGGCCGCCGTGTTCGATCCGACCCGGCGCGAGTCGGTGCCGCTGGCCCTGCTGGCCGTGCTGCTGCTGGCCATCGGCTGGGTCTGGTTCGCCCTGCTGGTGGTGGTGCTGGGCCATGGCGAGCCGCTGGGCGTGGACCTGGCCGTGCACGAGCTGATGCTGGCCCTGCGCAACCCGCTGGCCGACTACCCGCTGGCCGCGATCGCCTCGATCGGCGACTGGCCGGTGCTGGCCCCGGCCTGTGCCCTGGTGCTGGGCTACTTCATCTGGCGCCAGCGCTGGATGGCGGCCGCGCACTGGCTGGCCGCGCTGGCCTTCGGCCTGGCCCTGACCTGGCTGCTGGGCGCGACCATTAACGTGGTGCGGCCGCCGACCGCCAGCAGCGGCTTCGGCTTCCCCTCCATCGCCGTGACCATGTCGACCATTGCCTTCGGCTTCTTCGCCGTGCTGATCGCGCGCGAGATGCCCGGCCGCGACCGGGTCTGGCCCTACCTCGTCTCCGGCCTGGTGGTGACGATCATCGGCTTTGCCCGCCTGTACCTGGGCGCGCACTGGCTCAGCGACGTGGTCGGCGGGATGCTGCTGGGCATCGTCTGGCTGCTGGTGCTGGGCATCGCCTACCGCCGCCGTTTCAACCGCTCGTTCTGGGTCAAGCCGGTGGCCGTGGTGTTCTACGGCGCCTTCGCCGTGGCCGCGCTGTGGTATGCGCCGCGCAACATCGAGGCCAAGCTGGCCAAGTTCGAGCCGCCGGCCCCGACGGTCGAGATCCAGGAGATGCAGGACTGGTGGACCACCGGCTGGGCCCGGCAGCCGGCGCGCCGCAACGAGCTGGACGACACCCAGCGCTGGCCGCTGGACGTGCAGGTCGCCGGCCCGCTGGAACCGCTGCGCCAGCGCCTGGAGGCGCAGGGCTGGAAGGTGCAGCCACAGGCGCGCTGGGCGCAGGCGCTGAACATGTTCGACGAAGACAACTGGCCGGCCGGCGTGCCGGTGTTGCCGGCCACCCTGGGCGCACGCACCGAGACCCTGCTGATGGTTCGCGAGGGCGACGATCCCCAGCGCCGCACCGCGCTGCGCCTGTGGCCGGCGCCGGTGCAGCTGCGCCCCGGCTTCGAGCCGCTGTGGATCGGCACCGCGCAGACCCTGCACTTCAGCCCGGCGGTGTTCGACGTGCTCGCCACCTGGCGCCCGCGTGCGGATGCCGATCCGGCACTGGACCAGGTGCGCGAGGCGGTGGCCGACCTGGCGCACATGGTCGAGCCGCATCCGGTATCGGGCCTGCCCACGCTGAGGCTGCTTACCTCCGCAGGCGTGGAAGCGGCTGGCGCGGCCGAAGCTGGCGACGCGGCACAGTAGGCCCGTCGTCCTTGCCGGCCGGCGCCCCCGCGCCGCGGCCGCCCTCCCACGTCGCCACGCATGCGGGCGACAATGCGCCCCCCGCATCACTGGAGACGCGCATGACCAGCCTCGCCGGCAAGACCCTGTTCATTACCGGTGCCTCGCGCGGCATCGGCCTGGCCATCGCCCTGCGCGCGGCTCGCGACGGCGCCAACGTCGCCATCGCCGCCAAGTCCTCGGTGCCCAACCCCAGGCTACCCGGCACCATCCACACCGCCGCCGAGGCGGTGACCGCGGCCGGTGGCCGCGGCCTGGCGCTGAAGTGCGACATCCGCGAGGAGGACCAGGTGCACGCCGCGGTCGCGGCCACGGTCGACGCCTTCGGCGGCATCGACATCCTGGTCAACAACGCCAGCGCGATCTGGCTGCGCGGCACCCTGGACACGCCGATGAAGCGCTTCGACCTGATGCAGCAGGTCAACGCGCGCGGCAGCTTCCTCTGCGCCCAGGCCTGCCTGCCACACCTGCTAAAGGCGCCCAACCCGCACATCCTGACCCTGGCCCCGCCGCCCTCGCTGGACCCGAAGTGGTGGGGCCCGCACACCGGCTACACCCTGGCCAAGATGGGCATGAGCTTCGTCAGCCTGGGCCTGGCCGCCGAGTTCGGGCCGCAGGGCGTGGCGGTCAACGCGCTGTGGCCACGCACGCTCATCGCCACCGACGCGCTGAACATGATCCCCGGCGTCGATGCGGCCAACGGCCGTCGCCCGGAGATCATGGCCGACGCCGCCCACGCCATCCTGGTACGCGAGGCGGCCGGTTTCAGCGGCCGCTTCCTGATCGACGACGAGGTGCTGGCCGAGGCCGGGGTGACCGACCTTTCCGACTACGCGGTCGATCCCTCGCGCCCGCTGCTGCCGGACCTGTTCCTGGACTGAGGCGCACGCTGCGTTGCGCGCCCGCGACCCCGGTCGCCGCGCGCGCTCCTACAATGGCGGCCCCACCTTGCCTTGGATGCACCATGAAGTACCTGCACGCGATGATCCGGGTCCACGACCTGGAAAAGACCAGCCGCTTCCTCACCGAAGGCCTGGGCCTGAAGCAGACCCGGCGCATGGACAGCGAGGCCGGCCGCTTCACCCTGGTCTACTTCGGCGCCCCGGAGAACCCGGAGGCCGAGATCGAGCTCACGTACAACTGGCCGCCCGAGGATGGCTCGGCGCCAGAGGACTACGGCAGCGCGCGCAACTTCGGCCACCTGGCCTTCGAGGTCAACGACATCTACGCCATCTGCGCCCACCTGCAGTCGCTGGGCGTGACCATCAACCGTCCCCCGCGCGATGGCCGCATGGCCTTCGTCCGCACCCCGGACCTGATCTCGATCGAGCTGCTGCAGAAGGGCGAGGCCCTGGCGCCGGCCGAGCCGTGGGCGTCGATGCCCAATACCGGCACCTGGTAAGCACACGAGTGCGGTCCGGCGGGGCACGCGTCCCCGCCGGACCGTCGCATCAGTCGGCAGCGGCCCGTGCCGGCCGTGCCAGGCTGAGGGCAATGGTCGTTGCCAGGATCGTGCCGACCGCACCCAGCGACCACAGCACCGGGATCTTGTAGAGGTCGACCAGCAGCATCTTGGCGCCTATGAACACCAGCACCACGGCCAGGCCGTAGGGCAGCAGGTGGAAGCGCTCGGCCATCCCCGCCAGCAGGAAGAACATCGCGCGCAGCCCCAGCACCGCGAACACGTTGGACGTCAGCACGATGAACGGGTCCAGGGTGATGGCGAAGATCGCCGGGATCGAATCCACCGCGAAGATCACGTCGGTGATGCCGATCATCACCACCACGATGAACAGCGGGGTGAACCTGCGCCGGCTGCCGTGGCCCAGCCACATCGCATTGCCGTGATAGCGGCGCACGAACGGCACGTGCGTGGTCATCCAGCGCAGTACGGGATTCTTCCCCAGGTCCGGCTCCTCGCCCGCGGCGCTCCACATCTTCGCGCCGGTCAGCAGCAGGAAGGCGCCGAACACGTAGAGCAGCCAGTGGAACTGGGCCAGCAGCGCGGCGCCGGCGAAGATCAGGATCGCGCGCAGCACGATCGCCAGCAGGATGCCGATCACCAGTACGCGCTGGCGCAGTTGCTCCGGCACGGCGAAGTAGGTCATCAGCATCAGGAACACGAAGATGTTGTCGACCGCCAGCGCCTTCTCGACCAGGTAGCCGGTCAGGAATTCCAGGCCGATGCGCCGTGCCTCTTCCGGACCGGCCGACTGGCCGACGTACCACCACAGGGCGAGGTTGAAGAGCAGGGCCAGGGCCACCCAGCCCAGGCTCCACCACGCCGCTTCCCTGAACGTGACCTTGTGCGCGCCGCCGTGGCGCATCAGCAGCAGGTCGGCCACCAGCGCCAGCAGCACCAGGCCGGAGAATCCGGCCCACAGCCAGACGTTGCCTATCGTTTCCATCATCAATGTTCCGGGCAGGAGTAAGGACGGCCGCGGAAGCTGGCGGCGCGGAACCCTGCTCTGGGAACCGGGGACACACCTTCGCCGTCGCGGCGAAGGTCTTGCTCACGGCCCTGGGCCGCCGTGGGACCGGGGCATCGGAATGCCCGAAATGACGGCCGTCACGCTGGGAGCTACTCCCCTTCGGCGGCGATTGTGCGGGCCGGCATGTGAACGGTCAAACCACCGGCGCAGCCTGCGCGCGGGATGTGCCTTCCGCGCGTCGGCCGCGCTTGCCGGCCGGTGGTGCCGCGTACTGGGCCCGTGCGGACGCGCTCAGCCGCCCGCCAGCGCCTGCTCCAGGTCGGCGACCAGATCGTCGGCGTGCTCCAGGCCCACCGACAGCCGCAGCAGGCCGCCGGGCGTGGTCGAGGCCGGGCCCTCGATCGAGGCGCGGTGCTCGACCAGCGATTCGGTCGAACCCAGCGAGGTGGCATTGGTGAACAGCTGCATGCGCGAAGCCACGGCCAGCGCCGCCTCGCGTCCGCCGGCGACCTCGAACGACAGCATGCCGCCGAAGTCGCGCATCTGTGCCGCGGCCACCGCGTGCTGCGGGTGCGAAGCCAGCCCGGGGTAGTGCACCGCCGACACCTTCGCATGGCCGGCGAGGAACTCCGCCACCCGGCGCGCGTTGCGGCAGTGCCAGTCCATCCGCGCCGGCAGCGAACGCACGCCGCGCAGGATCAGCCAGGCCGCGAACGGCGAGGCGGTGGCGCCGGCCATCAGGCGCAGCTGGTGGCAGGCCGCGGCATGCTCGTCGTCGTCCGCGAAGGCCAGTACGCCGCCCATCACGTCGCCATGTCCGCCCAGGTACTTGGTGGCCGAGTGCAGGACGATGTCCGCGCCCAGTGCCAGCGGCTGCTGGATCACCGCCGGGGCAAAGGTGCTGTCCACCAGCAGGCGCGCGCCGGCGCCGTGGGCGATATCCGCCAGCGCGGCGATATCGCTGACCTTGAGCAGCGGGTTCGAGGGCGTCTCCGCCCACAGCAGTGCGGTGTCGGGCCGCAGCGCGGCGCGTACCGCATCCAGGTCGGTGAAGTCGACGATCGTGCATTCCAGGCCCCAGCGCGGGAACTGCTGCGCGGCCAGGACGCGGAAGGTGAAGTAGCTGTCGTCGCACAGCAGCACGTGGCTGCCCGGTGGCAGCGCCTGCAGCGCGGTGGCGCCCGCGGCCATGCCGGTGGGGAACAGCAGCGCCCGCGCCGCGCGATCCAGCGCCGCCAGCACCTGCTCGGTCTCCTGCTGGGTCGGGTTGTCGTAGCGCTGGTAGAGGAATCCCTGCGGCAGCTGGCCGTCGGGCGTGTGCTCGAAGGTGGTGGCCAGCTGCAGCGGCGGCGACAGCGCACCGCTGGCCGGGTCGGGACGGCTGCCGGCACGGGCGGCGAGGGTTTCAATGCGGGACATGGCGTCGGTCGATGGGGGCGGGGCGCCGGGGCGCGACAGCCTCCGATGGTACGCGAGCACGGTACCCGGCGGCCCCGGCGTGGCAGCGTCGCGGAACGAGGCGGATAATGGCGCACCGGCCTCCGCCGGGCCTCTTTCCACGGACATCCCATTGCCATGAACGCCACGACGCCGGCTGCCGGCGACACCGCCTCCCTGATCGACCTCGGCCACCGCTACTTCCTGCCCGTGTACCGGCAGCGCGAGCTGGTGCTGGAGCGAGGCCAGGGCGCGCGACTGTGGGACAGCGAGGGCCGCGAGTACGTGGACTTCGGCGCGGGCATCGCCGTATGTGGACTGGGCCACAACGACCCGGACCTGCACGCGGCCCTGGTCGAGCAGGCTGGCAAGCTCTGGCACACCAGCAACATCTTCTTCAGCGAGCCGCCGCTGCGCCTGGCCGAGGAGCTGGTGGGCGCCAGCCGCTTCGCCGAGCGCGTGTTCTTCTGCAACTCCGGCGCCGAGGCCAACGAGGCTGCGATCAAGCTGGTGCGCAAGTGGGCCACTGCCCAAGGGCGTCCGCCGCAGCAGCGGGTGATCGTCACCTTCCGCGGCAGCTTCCACGGCCGCACCCTGGCCGCGGTCACCGCCACCGCCCAGCCCAAGTACCAGGAAGGCTACGAGCCCCTGCCTGGCGGCTTCCGTTACGTGGACTTCAACGACATCGTGCAGCTGGAGACGGCGATGGCCGCCGGCGACGTGGCCGCGGTGATGCTGGAGCCGGTGCAGGGCGAGGGCGGCGTGATGCCGGCCGCCTCCGGCTTCCTCAAGCAGGTGCGCGCGCTGTGCGACAGGCACGGTGCGCTGCTGGTGCTGGACGAGATCCAGGCCGGCATGGGCCGCACCGGAACCCTGTTCGCGCACTGGCAGGACGACGTGGTCCCGGACATCGTCACCTTGGCCAAGGCCCTGGGCGGCGGTTTCCCGATCGGCGCGATGCTGGCCGGGGCCAAGGTCGCCGACGCCATGGGCTTCGGTGCCCACGGCACCACCTTCGGCGGCAACCCGCTGGCCGCTGCCGTGGCACGCGTGGCCCTGCGCAAGCTGGCCTCGCCGCAGATCGCCGCCAACGTGTCGCGCCAGTCGCAGGCGCTGCGCGAGGGCCTGGCCGCCATTGGCGAGGAGTTCGGCGTGTTCGCCCAGGTGCGTGGCCGCGGCCTGATGCTCGGCGCCGTGCTCAAGCCCGGGTACGCCGGCCGTGCCGGCGAGATCCTCGACCTGGCCGCCCACGAGGGCCTGCTGCTGCTGCAGGCCGGCCCGGACGTGCTGCGCCTGGTGCCGGCGTTGAACATCACCAGCGAGGACGTCGCCGAAGGGCTGAAGCGCCTGCGCGCGGCCATCGCCGCCTTCGTCGCCCCGCGCTGACGGATGGCGGCCTGCGTCTTCTGCCAGATCCTGGCCGGCCACGCGCCGGCCAGTGTCGTCTGGGAAGACGCCCACGTGGTGGCGCTGATGGGCCTGCGCCAGGCCGTGCCCGGTCATGTGCTGGTGATCCCGCGCCTGCACGCCGAAACGCTTTACGACCTGGACGAGGACGCCGCCGCCCACCTGATGCGGGTGGCGCACCGCATCGCGCTGGCCTTGCGCGGCACGCTCGATCCCGATGGCCTGAACCTGTGGCAGTCCAACGGCGAGGCCGGCGGCCAGGAAGTGCCGCACTTCCACCTGCACGTGCATCCACGCCGCATGGGCGATGGCCTGCTGGACGTCTATCCGGCCGGTGCCCCGGTGCCGGCGCCGCGCGAACAGCTTGACGCATTGGCGCTGACGCTACGGCAGCAGTTGGAGCAGGGCGCGCACTCCTGATGTCGCCGGGCGCCGCTACCGCGTGCGCTCACCGGCGCTGATGCAACGCCCCTGGCACGCCCAGTGCCGTGCCGGAGCGATGGCTCACAACAGCCCCGTAGCCCGGATAAGCGAAGCGCATCCGGGATCCCCGTGGGCTGGGCCATGGCGTGTCCCGGATGCGGCCTTCGGCCTTATCCGGGCTACTCATCTGCTGGTGTCGACGCGGTCAGTGGCGCGGGCGAGGGGGGCGACCGTCACTACCATCCCTTTACAGGGGGAGAGGGGGAGGCGCCCAGCCCGGTAGGCCCTGTAGCCCGGATAAGCGAAGCGCATCCGGGATCTCCGCGGGCTGGGCCATGGCGCGTCCCGGATGCGGCCTTCGGCCTTATCCGGGCTACGCGTCCGCTGATGTCGACGCGGTTGGTGGCGTCCCCTCTCGCCGTGGAGAGGGGCGTGCACTCAGGCCAGGCCGAAGCGTTGCAGGACACGGCCCAGTGCGCGCGCATCGCGCACGCTGTCGGCCTGCAGGCCGGCGCGGCGCGCGCCCTGCACGTTGACGAACAGATCGTCGACGAAAAGGGTCTCGCCGGCGTTCCAGCCCAGGCGTTCGAGCGCGCGCAGGTAGACCTGCGGGTCGGGCTTGCGGCAGCCCAGGCTGCCGCTGCACAGCACGCGGCGGTCCAGACGCGGCAGCAGCGGCGCGACGATGCGCGGGATCGCGCGCGCCATCAGTTCGCCGTTGTTGGTCAGGATCGCCATCGGCAAGGCCGGATCCAGCGCCAGCAGGCGTGCGATCGCCCGGGCATCGGCGCGGGTGGCGGCCATGCGTGCATCCAGCCACGCGTCCTCGCCCACGGGCGTGCCGATGCCTTCGCCCAGTGCCTGCAGGTAGTCGGCCGTGGAAACCTCGCCGGCGTCGTAGCGCGCTTCCAGCCCTGAGCCGTACAGCGCCTGCCAGACCCGCTCGAAGCCGGTGCCCCCATGGGCCGCCAGCCGCGCCACCCGCTGCTCGCGCCGGTAGTGCGCGAGCACGTTGTCGAAGTCCAGCAGCAGCTGGCGGACGCGGGGACGGATCACGTCGGACGCCCGGCCACGGCGCGGCCTACTGCTCGCGCGGCAGGACCGTGCCGCACTTGCGGCAGTGCCAGGCATCGGCCTCGTGGTCGGGCAGGCCGCAGGTGCCGCAGCGCACGTGGCGGCGCCGCGGCTGCAGCGAGCGCGCCAGTTCGGCGGTGTAGATGCCGGTGGGCACGGCGATGATGCTGTAGCCGATCACGATCAGCAGCGAGGTCACGAAGCGGCCGAACGCGGTGGCCGGCGCGATGTCGCCGAAGCCCACCGTGCCGACGGTGACGATCGCCCAGTACATGCCGGCGGGAATGCTGGTGAAGCCGTTCTCCGGTCACTCGACCACGTACATCAGCGCGCCGAAGATCACCACGATGGTCAGCAGCGCGGCGATGAATACCGAGATCTTGCGCCGGCTGCGCACCAGCGCCTGCACCAGCACGCCGGCCTCGCTGGAATACTCCACGAGCTTAAGCACCCGGAACACGCGCAGCAGGCGCAGGGCGCGGATCACCGCGAACGAGGCGGTGGCCGGGAACAGCAGCGAAAGGAAGGTCGGCAGGATCGCCAGCAGGTCGATGATGCCGAAGAAGCTGAAGGCGTAGCGCAGCGGCCGCTTCACCACCCACAGCCGCACCCCGTACTCGAACGCGAAGGCCAGCGTGAACAGCCACTCGGCCGCGTACAGCCACGCATGCCAGCGCGCCTTGACCGAGGGCATGCTGTCCAGAAGCACCACCACCACGCTGGCCAGGATGACCAGGATCAGGACCAGGTCGAAATTGCGCTCGTCCGGTGCGTCGTGGTGGAAGATCCGCCGGAACCAGCGGAAGCGCGCGCCCTCGGTCGAGGCCGGCAGGTACTCGCGCTCGAACAGGCTGGCGCCTTCGGCGGGCGTGCTGTCCTGCACCTCCGCATCGGGCCGCTGCGGTCCGCTCATCCAGCCAGGTCCCGGAACGCCTCGCGCGCGGCGGCCAGGGTCGCTTCCACCACCGCATCGTCGTGCGCGCTCGAAACGAAGCCGGCTTCGTAGGCGCTCGGCGCCAGGAACACGCCACGCTCGAGCATGCCGTGGAAGAAGCGGTTGAACGCGGCGGTGTCGCAGGCGGTGGCCTGGGCGTAGGTCTCCACCTTCTGGTCGGTGAAGAACAGGCCGAACATCGCGCCGACCTGGTTGGTGGTGACGGCGACGCCGACCTCGCGCGCGGCGGCCTCCAGGCCCTCGCACAGGCGCACGGTCGCGGCGGACAGTCGCTCGTGGAAGCCCGGCGCCTGGATCAGTTCCAGCATGGCCAGGCCCGCGGCCATCGCCACCGGGTTGCCGCTGAGCGTGCCGGCCTGGTAGATCGGGCCGGCCGGGGCGATCTGCTGCATCAGCTCGCGGCGGCCGCCATAGGCGCCGACCGGCATGCCGCCGCCGATGATCTTGCCGAAGGTGGTCAGGTCGGGGGTGATTCCGTAGTGCGCCTGGGCGCCGCCGAGGGCGACGCGGAAACCGGTCATCACCTCGTCGAAGATCAGCAGCGCGCCGTGCTTCGTGCACAGCTCGCGCAGGTGCCGGAGGTAGCCCTCGCGCGGCGGGATGCAATTGGCATTACCGACCACCGGCTCGATGATCACCGCGGCAATCTCGCTGCCGATCTCATCGAACAGCCTGGTTGCGCCCTCGAAATCGTTGTAGCTCAGCGTGGCGGTGAGTTCGCTCAGGCCGGCCGGCACGCCCGGCGAGGTCGGCACGCCCAGGGTCAGCATGCCGCTGCCGGCCTTGACCAGGAACGAGTCGCCGTGGCCGTGGTAGCAGCCCTCGAACTTGACGATGCGCTGGCGGCCGGTGGCGCCGCGCGCCAGGCGGATCGCCGACAGCGTGGCCTCGGTGCCGGAGTTGACCATGCGCACCATCTCGCAGGACGGCACCAGGCGGGTGATGGTCTCGGCCATGGTGACCTCGGCCGCGCATGGCGCGCCGTAGGACAGGCCATCGGCGATCGCCTGCTGCACCGCCTCGCGCACGGCCGGGTGGTTGTGGCCGACGATCATCGGGCCCCAGGAGCCGACGTAGTCGATGTAGCGGTTGCCGTCGACGTCGAACAGGTACGGGCCATCGGCGCGCTGCACGAAGAACGGCTCGCCGCCCACCGACTTGAACGCGCGCACCGGCGAGTTGACGCCGCCCGGCAGCAGCTGCTGCGCGCGGGAGAACAGGGCGTGGGAGCGGTCGTGGTTCATCGGGGGCGGTTCCAGTGCGGCGAAAGCGCACATTGTAGGCCCCGCCACGCGGGCCCGCCCCACGCGGGCCGTCAGCGGGCGGCAGGCTCGAAGCAGCGGCGGTAGGCCGCCACGGCAGCCAGCGGATCGGGCGCCTCGAACACCCCGCCGACCACCGCCAGCAGGTCGGCGCCGGACTCGACCAGGGCGCGGCCGTTGTCCGGGGTGATGCCGCCGATCGCCACCCGGGGCACGCCCAGCGCCGCGGCCTCGCGCAGCAGTCCGGGCGTGGCGCGGCGGGTCACCACCTTGGTGGTGGTCGGGAAGAACGCGCCGAAGGCCACGTAGCTGGCGCCGGCGGCCACCGCGGCGCGTGCCAGGTCCAGGCTGTCGTAGCAGGAGGCGCCGAGGATGGCGCGCGGGCCCAGCAGGGCGCGGGCCGTGGCCAGGGCGCCATCTTCCTCGCCCAGGTGGGCGCCGGCGGCGCCGATCTCCGAGGCCAGGGCCGCGTCGTCGTTGACCAGCAGGGGCACCCCGGCGCGCGTGCACAGGACCTGCAAGGCCGCGGCTTGTTCGTGCTTCAGCGCGGGGCCGGCAGTCTTGTTGCGGTACTGCAGCCAGGCCACGCCGGCGCCCAGCAGCGGTTCCACCCGCGCCAGCAGGCGCGTGGTATCCGGCTCGTCCGGGGTGATCAGGTACAGGCCGCGGGCGGCGTGGGGCGAAGCAGGGTTCATGGCGATTCCGTCATACCGGGCTGTGGGACAATGGCGCCCCAACCGCAGGCCTGCATTATCCGATGAGCGAGACCGACAACGCCCCTTACCGCAGCTGGATGTGCGTGGTATGCGGCTTCATCTACCACGAAGCCGACGGCCTGCCGGAAGAGGGCATCGACCCGGGCACCCGCTGGGAAGACATCCCGGACACCTGGACCTGCCCGGATTGCGGTGTCACCAAGGACGACTTCGAGATGATGGAGATCTGAGCCGGCTGCCGCGCCCGGTGGGTCGGCGCGGCAAGGCTCAGTGCAGGACGGCGCGGCGACCTGCCGCGTCGATCAGGCGTTCGCGGATGTCCTCGGCGTCGGACGCCTCCGGCGACAGCTGCAGGTAACGGGTCAGGTCGCGGCGGGCGCCGTCGAGGTGGCCCAGTTCCAGGTAGGCCAGGCCGCGGTCGCGCAGGGCATCGGTTTCCTCGGGGATCAGCCGCAGCACGCGGTCGACGCTGCGCGCGGCGCGGTCCCATTCCCCGGCCTCGGCGTAGAGCCCGTGCAGGTTGCGCAGCACCCGCGCCAGGATCGCCCGGTGCGGCGCGGGGGTGAGGATCTGCAGCAGGACCTTGTCGTCCGGCGCCTCGCCGCCCAGGTGCGGACGTGCGCGCTCGCGCAGCTCCTCCACCGCCAGCGGGCGGCCGCCGTTGAACGGATCCATCACCAGCAGGCCGCCGTCCACCGGCAGCCGCACCAGGAAGTGCCCCGGGAAGGACACCCCGTCCAGCGGGATGCCCAGGCGGCGGGCGACTTCCATCTGCACCACCGCCAGCGAGATCGGGTTGCCCAGGCGCCGTTCCAGCACCTCGTTGAGGTAGCTGTTGCGGGGATCGTAGTAGGCGTCGTGGTTGCCGGTGTAGCCGACCTCCTCGAACAGGTGGCGGTTGATCGCCGCCATCTTCAGCGCGGTCGACTCGATCGCCGCGACCTCGATGCGCAGGTGGTCGGCATGCGACTGGACCAGGGCGTCGTACGCCGCCGGATCCAGGCCCGGGTATTCGTCACGGGCGATCAGCAGGGCAGTCGGCAGCAGCGGCAGCGCGCCATCGTCCATCGCTGCCAGGGTGTTCCAGTCGGGAAGTTGGATGTGCGTGTTCCCCATGCCCCAAGACTGGCGTGCTGCGCTGCGACAATCAAGCCCGCCCGCGGCACTTTGGCGTGAAGGAAATGCCAGCCGTTCAGTCGTTGGGGATGCCCGGCCCGAAGCGCAGTTCCATGCCGTCCTGCAGGCCCAGGGCGGCGGCCTCGCCGGCATTGAGCTCCAGCACGTAGCGGGCCGGGGCGTCGCTGGGGTAGATCGGGCAGGCCCGGGGGTTGCGGCAGGGCTCCGCCCCGCGCTGCTGCGAGACCAGGCGGCGGGCGCTGTCGAAGTACAGGATGTCCAGCGCGATGCGGGTGTTCTTCATCCAGTACGCCAGCGGTTCCTGGCGGTCGTGGATGAACAGCATGCCGTGGCCCGGCGCCAGCCGGTCGCGGTACATCAGGCCCTGGGCACGGGACTCGGGGGTGTCGGCGAGCTCGACCGGGATACGCCTGCCGGCCAGTTCCACCCAGGGCGCGCCGGCAGCGGCGGCCTGGGCGACGGCGCTGCACGTCAGCAGCACGGACAGGATGGCCAGGCGGCGGAGCATTCGGGACATGCGGGTCATGGGGCCGGCGCGGATGGGGGGCTGGTCCGCAAGGTGGGCCAGGCCGGCGCCCGGGTCAAGGCCGCCGCGCCGGGACTGCCATGGCGGTCAGAGCACCTTCGGCGGTTCGCCGCCGACGATCACGATGTCGGCCGGACGGCGCGCGAACAGGCCGACGCTGACCACGCCGGGGATCTGGTTGAGCTCGGTCTCCATCGCCACCGGATCGGTGATCGACAGGTTGTGCACGTCCAGGATCCAGTTGCCGTTGTCGGTGACCACGCCGTCGCGCCACACCGGCTGGCCGCCGGTCAGGGCGAGGATGCGGCGGGCGACCAGGCTGCGCGCCATCGGGATCACTTCCACCGGCAGCGGGAAGCGGCCCAGCACCGGCACCTGCTTGGCCGGGTCGATGATGCACACGAAGGTCTCGCTGGCCTCGGCGATGATCTTCTCGCGGGTCAGCGCGGCGCCGCCGCCCTTGATCAGGCGCTTGTGCGGGTCGCACTCGTCGGCGCCGTCCACGTACAGCTTGAGCGGGCCGGCGGCGTTGGCGTCGAGCACCTCGATACCCAGCTCCTTCAGCCGCTTCGTGCTCTGCTCGGAGCTGGAGACCGCGCCGGCGATGCGGCCCTTGATCCGCCCCAGCGCCTCGATGAAGTAGGCCACCGTCGAGCCGGTGCCCACGCCGACGATCATGCCGTCCTCGACGTAATCGATGGCCTTTTCGCCGGCCAGGCGTTTGGCTTCGGACATGGGATTCGGGATTCGGGATTGGGGATTAGTGGATGGGCATTCGTGACTGTGACTCTGGGGCAGCTTGTTGCTTTTGCCAATCCCGAATCACGAATCCCGAATCACCGCTTTTCCAGCGAAAGCAACAGCTTCCACTGGGCCGCGGTGACCGGGAACACGGAGAGGCGGTTGCCGCGCGCGACCAGGGGGAAGCCTTCGCCGAGCTCGTCGGCGTGCTGCTTGATCTCGTCCAGCGGGATGGTGCGCCCCAGCTTGCGCTCGAAGGACACGTCCACCAGGAACCAGCGCGGCTGTTCGCGGGTGGCCTTGGGGTCGTGATAGTCGGACCTTGGATCGAACTGGGTCTCGTCCGGGTAGGCCTCGCTGGCCACCTTGGCGATCCCGACGATGCCCGGCACCTTGGTGTTGGAGTGGTAGAACAGCACCCCGTCGCCGACCTTCATCCCGTCGCGCATGAAGTTGCGCGCCTGGTAGTTGCGCACGCCGTTCCAGGGCTCGGTGCCGACCCGCTCGAGGTCGTCGATGGAGAACGCGTCCGGTTCGGACTTCATCAGCCAGTAGCGGGTGCGGGGGCTCATCCGGGGTCTTTCTCGTGCTGCGGGCTGCCGGCGCTGGTGCGCAGCAGGGTCCGGGACTGGGTGCAGATGGCGTCGGGGACCACGTCCCACGCGGCCCCCTCCAGCGCGTCCACCTGCTGCACGTCGAAGCCTGCGCCGACCAGCCATGGCGGCGCGCTGCGGGTGCCGCGGAACGCGAAGCTGCGATCATACCAGCCGCCTCCCATGCCCAGCCGCTGGCCGGCGGCGTCGAAGCCCACCAGCGGCATCACCACCAGCGCCATTTCCTCCGGCGCAAGCGCCGAGGACGGCTCCACGTCCGGCTCCGGGATGCCGAAGCGGTTGGTCACCAGCGGATCGCCCGAGCGCCACGGCGCAAAGCGCAGCCGCTCGCCATCGAGCACCGGCAGGCACCACACCAGGCCCTGCGGCAGCTGCATCTGCAGCACGTGCAGGCCGATCTCGCCATCCATCGCCCAGTACCCGGCCACGTAGCCGCGCTCGGGCAGGAAGGGCAGGGCGAGGATGCGTGCGGCCAGTTCCTGTGCGGCGGCGATGCGCGCGGCCGGCGCCAGGGCACGGCGGCGTTCGCGCAGTTCGCGGCGCAGGGTGGGGCGGTCCTGGGTCATGGCGGTCCGGGTCGGTGCGGCGCTGCATGATCGCCGCCGCCGGCGGGCGCGCCAAGCCCGGATGCCGTGGCCCGCCGCACAAAAAACGACGCCTCCCGTGGGAGGCGTCGTCGGAAGAATGGTTCTCCACCATGCCGATGCGGCGAAACGACCTTGAACCCGAGGTTCAAGTGGGAACGGTCGGAAACCTTCGGGCTTCCCGCTACATGGCGGACATGCACACCCGGCGTCGTCGCATCCCCGGTGTCGTTTTTAAGGGACAAGGCGAATGTTTTGCCAGCTGTCGAACACGGCAGAGAACGCGAGGTGATTATAGCCATGCCGCAGGGGCTGCATAGGCTGCGCGGCGTGAAATTGCGAGATTTCGGCAATGCCGGGTTCAGCCGTGGAAGGCGCGGTCAATCGCAACGCGCATTCAGTCTTGTGGCTTTTCCGATCCCGCGCCGAGCAGGCCGTCGAGCCGGCGGTCGAGGCTGTCCAGCACCCGGGTCAGCTCGCGCTCGCGCGCATCGCGCTCCTCGCGCGCCTGCTGCAGCTCGTGGGCCAGGTTGAGCGCGGCCAGCACCGCCAGCCGGTCCAGCGAGACCATGCGGTTGCTGCCGCGGATCTCGCGCATGCGCGAATCCAGCATGCGGGCGGCCGCCTGCAGGCTGTCGCGTTCCCCCGCCGGCACGCCGACGGTGTACTCGCGGTCCAGGATGCGGACTTCTACCGGCTCGGTGCTCACGTGTGCTGCTCCAGCGACCGCAGCCGCGCGATCATCGCCTCGACCCGGGAGCGCGCCTGCTCGTTCTTCAGCAGCAGCTGCGCGCGCTCGCCCATGAGCTGCTCCTGCTGCAGGCGCAGGCTGCGGTTCTCGTCCGCCAGGCGCTGGCAGCGGTCGGCCAATGCCTCCACACGCGCGGCGAGGGCGCGGATGCGGGCGTTGACGTCGGGCGTGGGTTCCATGGGGAGCCACGATAGGCAGCGCCCCGCGCGCCGGTCAAGCGAACCCGGACGGCCGGCCACCGGGCCGTCGCGGGCGGATTGATACACTTGCCGCCCCTCCAGACCCCGTCCAGACATGTCGCAACTGCCCACCATCCAGGAGGTCGCCGCGGCCAGCCGCGAGCTTGGCCTGGCCGCCACGCCCGCCGAACTGCACGGGGCCCTGTGCGGCTGGCTGGCCGGAGGCGGTGCCGATGCCCGCGACTGGACCGCCAGGGTGATGGCCGACGCCTCCCTGGCCGCCCCGGCCGCCGGCAGCGCCCTGGACCGCCTGCGCGAGGGCACCGCGGCCCAGCTGGAGGACGGCGACTTCGCCTTCCAGCTGCTGCTGGTGGACGACGAGTCCGCGACCCGCGACCGCGCCCAGGCCCTGTTCGACTGGTGCCGCGGCTTCCTCGGCGCCTTCGGCCTGGCCGCCGGCGCCAAACCGCCACTGTCGGAAGAAGGCAGCGAGGCGCTGCAGGACCTCGGCAAGCTGGCCGGCGCCCAGGTCCAGGACATCGACGAGGACGAGGAGGACGAAGCCTCGCTCTCCGAGCTGGAAGAGTTCGTGCGGGTGGCGACCCTGCTGCTGCACGGCGACTGCGTGCTCGGGCCGCGCCACCGCCGCAGCTTCAACTGACATGCGCAGCGTCACCGGCATCCCCGTCGCCGAGTTCGCGCGCCGGCGCCGCCAGCTCATGCGCATGGCCGGCAACGACGCCATCCTGGTGCTGCCGGCCGCGCCGCAGCGCGTGCGCAGCCACGACACCCACTACCCGTACCGCCAGGACTCGGACTTCTGGTACCTCAGCGGCTTCCCCGAGCCGGAGGCGGTGCTGGTGCTGGTGCCCGGCCGCAAGCACGGCGAAGCCCTGCTGTTCTGCCGCGAGCGCGATCCCGAGCGCGAGGCCTGGGACGGCCCGCGCTTCGGCCAGGAAGGCGCGGTCGAGGCCTTCGGCATGGACGACGCCTACCCGATCGAGGACCTGGACGACATCCTTCCCGGCCTGCTGGAAGGGCGCTCGCGGGTCTACTACCACTTCGGCCGCGACGCCGAGTTCGACCTCAAGCTGATCGGCTGGGTCAACCGCGTGCGCGCCCAGGTGCGCCACGGCGCGCAGCCGCCGCACGAGTTCCTGGAGCTGGGCCACCTGCTGCACGAGCAGCGCCTGTTCAAGTCGCGCGAGGAACTGCGGCTGATGCAGAAGGCCGCGGAGATCAGCGTCCAGGCCCACCAGGCGGCGATGCGGGCGGTGCGCCCGGGCATGCACGAGTACGAGCTGCAGGCCGAGGTCGAGCGCGTGTTCCGCGCCGCCGACGCCTGGCCGGCCTACGCCAGCATCGTCGGCGCCGGCGGCAACGGCTGCGTGCTGCACTACATCGCCAACAACGCGCGCATCCACGACGGCGACCTTGTGCTGATCGACGCCGGCGCCGAGTACCGCAACTACGCCGCCGACATCACCCGCACCTTCCCGGCCAATGGCCGGTTCAGCAAGGAGCAGCGCGCGCTGCACGACCTGGTCGGCCAGGCCCAGGCCGCGGCCCTGGCCAAGGCGCGCCCGGGGGAGCCGTGGCTGGCCATGCACGAGGCCGCGGTCGAGACCCTGACCGAGGGCCTGCTCCGGCTGGGCCTGCTCAAGGGCACGCTGGCGAAGAACCTGGCCAGCGAGGCCTACAAGCGCTTCTACCGCCACAAGAGCGGCCACTGGCTGGGCCTGGACGTGCACGACGTCGGCGACTACCGCATCGACGGCGAGTCGCGCCTGCTCGAGCCGGGGATGGTGTTCACCATCGAGCCCGGCCTGTACGTGATGCCGGACGACACCAGCGTCCCCACCCGCTGGCGCGGCATCGGCATCCGCACCGAGGACGACGTGGTCGTCACCGCCGAAGGCCATCGCATCCTCACCGAAGGCCTCGCCCGCTCGGCGGATGAGATCGAGGCGTTCATGGCGGGGCAGTAATTCCTTCTGGGGTAAGGGTGGGGCGTTGCCTGGTTGCAGATGCCCCCTAGCCCGGATAGGCGAAGCGCATCCGGGATCCCCGCGATGGCCTGGCGACCTGGAGGATCCCGGATGCGGCCTTCGGCCTTGTCCGGGCTACACATCTGATGCGCGACTCCGACTCTCTCCAGCCCCGTTTCGCGCCCCACCCACGCAAGCGTGCACCTCACCCCAGAGGAGCGGGAGAAAGAAAAAGCCCCGGCATGCCCGGGGCTTCTTCGTTCAACATCCACCCATGATCAGAGCAGCGGCACCAGCAGCAGCGCCACGATGTTGATGATCTTGATCAGCGGGTTGATCGCCGGGCCGGCGGTGTCCTTGTAGGGATCGCCGACGGTGTCGCCGGTGACCGCGGCCTTGTGCGCTTCCGAGCCCTTGCCGCCGAAGTTGCCATCCTCGATGTACTTCTTGGCGTTGTCCCAGGCGCCGCCGCCGGTGGTCATCGAGATCGCCACGAACAGGCCGGTGACGATCGTGCCGATCAGCAGGCCGCCCAGCGCCTTCGGCCCCAGCAGCAGGCCGACCACCACCGGAACAACCACCGGCAGCAGCGAGGGCACGATCATTTCCCGGATCGCCGACCTGGTCAGCATGTCCACGGCGCGGTCGTACTGCGGCTTGGCCGTGCCCTGCATGATCCCGGCGATCTCGCGGAACTGGCGGCGCACTTCCTCCACCACCGCGCCTGCCGCGCGGCCCACGGCCTCCATAGCCATCGCACCGAACAGGTAGGGGATCAGGCCGCCGATCAGCAGGCCGATGATCACCGTGTGGTCGGACAGGTCGAAGGCGTAGGTCGTGCCGGGATTGGCCGCGCGCAGGTTGTGGGTGTAGTCGGCGAACAGCACCAGCGCCGCCAGCGCCGCCGAACCGATCGCGTAGCCCTTGGTTACCGCCTTGGTGGTGTTGCCCACCGCGTCCAGCGGATCGGTCACCGCGCGCACCTCCGGCGGCAGCTCGCTCATCTCGGCGATGCCGCCGGCGTTGTCGGTGATCGGGCCGTAGGCATCCAGCGCCACCACCATGCCGGCCATCGACAGCATGGCCGTGGCGGCGATGGCGATGCCGTACAGCTCGCCCAGCGCGTACGCGCCCCAGATGGCCGCGCATACCGCCACCACCGGCCAGGCGGTCGACTTCATCGACACGCCGAGGCCGGCGATGATGTTGGTGCCGTGGCCGGTGGTCGAGGCCTGCGCGACATGCCGCACCGGCCCGTACTGGGTGCCGGTGTAGTACTCGGTGATCCACACGATCAGGCCGGTCAGCACCAGGCCGATCAGGGCGCAGCCGAACAGGTTGCTGGCGCCGACCGGCGAATCGCCCATCAGCGAAGTCGTCACCGGCCAGAACGCGATCGCCGCCAGCACGCCGGAGACGATCACGCCCTTGTACAGCGCGCCCATGATCGAGCCGCCTTCCTTCGTGCGCACGAAGAACGCGCCGATGATCGAGGCCACGATCGACACGCCGCCCAGCACCAGCGGGTACAGCACCGCGTTGGCACCCACCTGGTCGAGCATCAGCCCGCCCAGAAGCATGGTGGCGATCACCGTCACCGCGTAGGTCTCGAACAGGTCCGCGGCCATGCCGGCGCAGTCGCCGACGTTGTCGCCGACGTTGTCCGCGATCACCGCCGGGTTGCGCGGGTCGTCCTCGGGGATGCCGGCCTCGACCTTGCCGACCAGGTCGGCGCCCACGTCCGCGCCCTTGGTGAAGATGCCGCCACCCAGGCGCGCGAAGATCGAGATCAGCGAGGAGCCGAAGGCCAGGCCGACCAGCGCGTGCAGGTTGTCGGCCAGCGACAGGCCCAGCTTCTGCAGCAGCCAGAAGTAGCCGGCTACGCCCAGCAGGCCCAGCCCGACCACCAGCATGCCGGTGATGGCGCCGCCGCGGAACGCCACGTCCATCGCCGGGCCGAGGCCACGGCGCGCGGCCTCGGCGGTGCGCACGTTGGCGCGTACCGAGACGTTCATGCCGATGTAGCCGGCAAGGCCGGAAAGCACCGCGCCGATGGCGAAGCCGATCGCGGTGTACCAGCTCAGGAACAGGCCGACCAGCACGAACAGCACCACGCCGGCGATGGCGATGGTCAGGTACTGGCGGTTGAGGTAGGCACGTGCCCCTTCCTGGATCGCCGCGGCGATCTGCTGCATGCGTTCGTTGCCTGCAGGCTGCGCCAGGATCCAGCGTGCCGAGATGATGCCGTAGAGGATCGCGAGGACGGCGCATAGAAGCGCCAGTGACAAGCCGTGTTGTTCCAGCATGACCCCTCCCAGGGTGTGTAGATGCCGTCCGACCGGGGTCGAACAGGGAGGGACCACGCCTGGCGAGCCATGAAGCACTGGAACGGACCCGTTACCGAGACGCGTCGCACCGTGTTCGACTTTCCGTGGAGTGGGCCGAGTATGACCACAGCCGGGCCCGGAAGGCCACACGACGTTCATCTAGGCCGGGTCACGCTATGCACCCCAGACCCGCCGACTGCCCGATGAATCGCCACCCCCTGCGTCCCCTTCGTGCCGCCAGCGTCCAGGCCGTGCGCAGCCGCGCCGCCTTCCGCCAGTCCCTGCTCCTGGTCCTGCTCGCCACCGCCGCGGCCGTGGTGATGCCGCTGCGCGCGCAGCCGCAGGCCGAAGCCCCGGCCCCGCGCACCGGTGCGCCGCAGCAGCCCGGCGCGGTCCACACCGTGCGCCAGATCCCGGAAGCCTGCGTGCGCCTGGAAGGCCGCTACGCCGAGCCCGGCGCGGCCGATGCCTACGACCTGCAGGTGGTCCCGCTCGGTGGCGCCTGCCAGGCGCGTGCGCGTTTCGTCGAATCCGCGCAGGCCAGGCCCTCGGCGGCCTCCGGCTGGACCCTCAGCGACGTGATCCGCATCCCGGAAGCGCGCTGCGCCGGCCGCGAGGCCGAGGTCCAGGTGTGGCGCAAGGGCGGCAATGCCCCGGGCGCGCGCGACGGCCAGGGCCAGGCCCGGGTCTACCTGGAACAGGGGCGCGAACAGGCCGTGTCCGCCGCTTCGGCGCTGCCGCAGTTCACCGCCGTGCTGAAGGCGCCTTCGGGGCGTTGCGGCTGAGGCACCGGGCTCCGCAACGACGGGTTCCGTAACGAAGAAGGGGCGCCTCGCGACGCCCCTTCCTGTGCTCAGCCTTCCCAGGCCGGCAGCTTCTTCTTCACCGGCGTGTTCTTGAGGGTCACGTACTTGGGCAGGCCGTCGCGGCCGTAGGCCAGCGGGGCCTCGCCGCGGATCAGGGGCTCCAGGTATTCACGCGCCCTGGCGGTGATGCCGAAACCGTCCTTGCGGATGAAGCCGGCCGGCATGGTCTTCTCGTGGTTGGCGACCTTGTGCAGCGGCGCCGGCTCGATCTTCCAGCGGTACGGGGCCGAGGAGCTGCGCACGATCACCGGCATCACCGCGTTCTGGCCCTTGAGCGCGTACTGCACCGCGGCCTTGCCCACCGCCTGCGCCTGTTCCCAGTCGGTCTTGCTGGCGATGTGGCGGGCCGAACGCTGCAGGTAGTCGGGCAGGGTCCAGTGGACCTTGTAGCCCAGCGCATCCTTGACCTTGCCGGCCAGATAGGACGAAACGCCACCCAGCTGGGTGTGGCCGAACGCGTCCGTGCCGCCACCGGCGTCGGCGACGAACTTGCCGTCCTTGTCGCGGATGCCTTCGCTGGCCACGACCACGCACCAGCCGACCTTCTTCACCACCTTCTCCACCTGCGCCAGGAACGCGGCCTCGTCATAGGCGCGCTCGGGGAACAGGATGATCTGCGGCGCCTCGTCGGGGTTCTTGCCGGCCAGGCCCGCGGCGGCGGCCAGCCAGCCGGCGTGGCGGCCCATGGCCTCGTAGACGAACACCTTGGTTGAGGTCTCGGCCATCGCCGCCACGTCCAGCGCCGCCTCGCGCACCGACACGGCCGTGTACTTGGCGGCCGAGCCGAAGCCCGGGCAGGTGTCGGTCACGGCCAGGTCGTTGTCGATGGTCTTGGGCACGCCGATGCAGGCCAGCGGGTAATCGAACTCCTTCGCCAGCTGCGAGACCTTCCACGCGGTGTCGGCCGAATCGTTGCCGCCGTTGTAGAGAAAGTAGCGCACGTCATGGGCGCGCAGCACCTCCAGCAGGCGCTCGTAGCGGGCGCGGTCGTCTTCCAGCGACTTGAGCTTGTAGCGGCACGAGCCGAACGCGCCGCCCGGGGTGGAGGCCAGCCCGGCGATCGCCGCGGCGCTCTCCTTCGAGGTGTCCACCAGCTCCTCGCGCAGGGCGCCGAGGATGCCGTTGCGCGCGGCCAGCACCTTGACGCCCCGCGCCCGTGCCTCGGCGATCACGCCGGCGGCGGTGGCGTTGATGACGGCGGTAACACCGCCGGACTGGGCGTACAGCAGGGTGCCTTCGGGTTTGGCGCGGGCCATGGACGACTCCTGGAACGGGGGAACGAATTTTGGGTCGGCCGGCCCTGATGCGGTAAAGTGCCGGTCGATTGGTGCGGCGCAACGCGCCGACAGGGACGGGAGTCTAGCGCCCCCGGGGCCCGACGGAACATTCATCCAGGGAGTCGATTGATGCGACTAGTGCTACTTGGCCCGCCAGGGTCCGGCAAGGGAACCCAGGCGACGCGCCTGAAGGAAACGCTGGGCGTCCCGCATATTTCCACCGGCGACCTGCTGCGCGCCGAAGTGGCAGCAGGCAGCCCGCTGGGCCTGCAGGCGAAGGAAGTGATGGCGCGCGGCGAGCTGGTCTCCGACGACATCCTGCTGGGCATGCTCGAGTCCCGCCTGGGCCGCGACGACGTGGCCAAGGGCTTCATCCTCGACGGCTACCCGCGCAACCTCGCCCAGGCCGACGCCCTGGACGGGCTGCTGGCCAAGATCGGCCAGCCGCTGGACGCGGTGGTGCAGCTGGACGTGGCGACCGACCTCCTGGTCGAGCGCATCGCCGGCCGCGCCCAGGCCGAAGGCCGCGCCGACGACAATCCCGAGTCGGTGCGCAAGCGCCTGCAGGTGTACAACGACTCCACCGCCCCGGTGATCGGCTTCTTCGAAAACCGCGGCACGCTGACCCGCATCGATGGCGTCGGCACCATGGACGAGATCACCGCCCGCATCCTGGCCGCGCTGAAGAAGGCCTGATGCCAGTGGCCCTCTCCTCCGGGGGGGGCGGGAGATGGTCGGGAACCTGCGTGGCTTCCGACCGCCCGGAATGAAGAACGCGCTGCCTCCGGGTGGCGCGTTTTTTTTGCGCCGCCGTTGCACCGTAGTCCGGATAAGCGAAGCGCATCCGGGGGGGGGCTTTCAATGCGGGCAGTTCCCCGGATTCGGCCTGCGGCCTTGTCCGGGCTACGCGGCGTCACTGACCCAAAAGAAGACGCCCGGCACGGGCCGGGCGTCTGATACAGCGATATGTCGGCAGGCAAAACCACGGGCGGCGCCACAAGCCCACACGTGGCGCCATGCCATCACGCCGCCCGCAGCGCCTCCGTCACCGGCAGGCTGGCCGCGCGCAGGGCGGGGAACAGGCCGCCGATGAAGCCAATGGCCAGGGCCCACTTCAGGCCTTCCCAAAGGAGTGCGCCGGTGACCTTGAACTCGAAGGTCAGCTGGGCCACGCCGCCGGCCACGGTCGAGGCGGTGTAGCCGTTGAAGATCAGCCAGGCCAGCAGGCCGCCGATGATGCCGCCCAGCGCCGCCAGCAGCATGGTCTCCAGCATCACCGCCACCACGACCGGCATGCCGCGGAAACCGATCGCGCGCAGGGTGGCGATTTCCCGCGCCCGCGAGGCGACCGAGGCGAACATGGTGTTGAGCGCGCCGAACACCGCACCGACGGCCATGATCGAACCGACCACGATGCCGATCACCCGCAGCACCTTCGACAGGCCCTCGGACTGGCGGCGGAAGTACTCGCGGGTGGTGGTCGCTTCCACCTTCAGCCGCGGATCGGCGGCGAGGGTGGCCTTGAACGCGTCGAAGGCCTTGGCGCTGGTCAGCCTGGCGATCACGCTGGCGCGGCTGCTGCCACGGCGGTAGGTGGTGGAGACGATCTCCGCGTCGGCCCACATCTCCGACTCGGTCGAATCGCCGGACTCCAGCACGCCGACCACCGTCCAGGTGTTGCTGCCCATGCGCACGGTCTTGCCCACGTCCAGGTCCTTGAACTGGCGCTGCGTGCCCTTGCCGACCACCAGCTCGCGGCGGCCGGGCTCGAACTGGCGGCCCTCGACGAGCCTGACGTTGGGACGCACCTGCCACGCCATCGGGCCGACGCCGCGCAGGGTGACGCTGCCGTCGTCCTTGCCCTCGCGCAGCGGCAGGTTGGCGGCGACCAGCAGTTCCGGCGAGGCCAGCGGCCGGCCCTCGGCGTCGCGGGCGACCTCGGGCGCGCGCTCGATCGTGCTGATCGCCTCGCGCTCCAGCACCGACATCAGCTCGGCCGAGGAGCCGCCGCGCAGCACGATGACGGTCTCGTCGTTGCCGGTATTGCCCACGGTCTGGCGGTAGCCCTCGGACATGGCCAGCAGCGCGACCAGCACGCCGACCACGCCGGCGATGCCGATCACCACCACCGAGGACGAACCCAGGCGCTGGGCCAGGGTACTCACGCCGACCGTGGTTACCGAGGCCGCCTGGCGGCCGCTGCGGGTCAGCAGCATCCACAGCGCGAACAGCACGGCCACCGGCAGCAGGACCTGCCACGGGGCCAGGACCCACAGCACCAGGAACACCACCAGCACCAGCGCGGCCAGGGCGCCACGGAGCATCTTCTTGATCAGGTTCATCATCATTCCCCTCAGCGTCCGGCCAGTGCATCGACGATGTTCAGGCGCATCGCCCGGATCGCCGGCAGCGCGCCGACCAGCAGGCCGATCGCCACCATCAGGCCCAGGCCGAGCAGCCAGCTCTGCAGGCCGATGGTCGGCAGGTTGATCATCCCGCCGGCGACGGCATTGACGATCTGGCCCAGCACCGTGGCCAGGCCCAGGCCCAGCACGCCGCCCAGCAGTACCAGCAGCACGGATTCGGCAAGCACCATGCCCAGCACCGACTGCGCGGTGAAGCCGATCGTGCGCAGCACCGCCAGCTCCGAGGTGCGCTCGCGCACCGCCTGGGCCATGGTGTTGCCGGTCAGCAGCAGCAGGGTGAAGAACACCGCGCCCATGATCGAGCCGACGATCAGGCCGATGTCGGCCATCTGCTTGAGCTGCGAGGCCATCGCCGCCGCCTCGCTCATGGTCTTGGTCTCGTGCGGCGAGTTGGCCGACAGCGCGTCGATCGCCTTGGCCACCGCGTCGCTGCGGCGCACGTCGGCCACGCGGCTGATGTACCAGCCCACGTCGCTGTTGACGTACGGCGTGGACTCCTCGAAGTACTTGTAGTGCAGCAGCAGCATGTTCTCGGTAAAGCCGGCGTTCTTGCCGTCCTTGGCGCGCAGCGTGCCGGAGATCACGAACGACCAGTTCAGGGTGCCGTCGCTGTTGGGGAAGATCGTCGACTGCAGCGGGATCTGCTGGCCGACCTTCCAGCCGAAGCGGCGCATCAGGCCTTCGCCCACGAGCACGCCGGTACGCGTCGCGTCCCACTCCTTGCGCTGCGCCGGATCGACTTCGATCTCCGGATACAGGTCCAGGTAGTTGGGCGCCACGGCGAAGGTGAACAGCTGGTTGCGCGGGTTCTGGTAGGCGCCGCCGAACCAGTTGGCCCAGGTCACCGCCTCGACGTTGTCCAGCCGCTCGATGCGGTTGGCCAGCGACATCGGCAGGCTCTCGATCATCGACAACCGCGAGGTGGTCTGCAGGCGCTGCGCGCCGTCGGAGTTGCGGCCCAGGTCGGCGAACGCGGTGCGGATGCCGTCGAGCATGCCGAACAGCAGGAACGCGGCCAGGATCGAGGCGAGGGTGAGGAAGGTGCGGGTCTTGCGCCGGAACAGCGCCGCCCAGATCAGGTGCAGGTATTTCATCGCATGTCCTCCGCGCCGTCAGGCCGCCTGGGGTGCCTGCTCGACCAGCGTGCCCTTGTCCAGGTGCAGGGTATGGGTGGCATACCCGGCGGCCTTGGGGTCGTGGGTGACCATCACGATGGTCTTGCCGTGCTCGCGGTTGAGCGCCTGCAGCAGGCCCAGGATCTCCTCGGCCGACTGCCGGTCGAGGTCGCCGGTGGGCTCGTCGCAGATCAGGAGGGTCGGGTCGGAGACGATCGCGCGGGCGATCGCCACGCGCTGCTGCTGGCCGCCGGACAGCTCGTTGGGCTTGTGCGAGACGCGCTCGGACAGGCCCACCAGCTGCAGCGCGATCTGCGCGTTGCGCTTGCGCTGGGCGGTGCCAAGCCTGGTCAGCAGCAGCGGCAACTCCACGTTCTTCTGCGCGGTCAGCGCCGGCATCAGGTTGTAGAACTGGAACACGTAGCCGACGTTCTGGCTGCGCCAGTGCGAGAGCTGGCCGCTGCCGAGCTGGTCGATGCGCTGGCCGGCGACCTCGATGCTGCCGGAGGTGGGCGTGTCCAGGCCGCCGATCAGGTTCAGCAGGGTGGTCTTGCCCGAGCCGGACGGTCCCATCAGGGCGACGAAATCGCCTTCCGCGATGTCCAGGTCGATGCCATGCAGCACTTCGACCTTCTCCGGGCCGCGCTGGTAGGTCTTGGTGAGGTTGCGGATCGAAACCAGGGTTGCCATGGCTTTGCCTCGTTGGAATGCGTGGCCGTCGGGCCAGGGGAGGGCGCCGCGGTGCGGCTGTGTCAGTTGGAACCGGCGGGCTTCACCCGGTCGCCGTCGGCCAGCTCTTCCGGGGGATCGAGCACGACCAGTTCGCCCGGCGCCAGGCCGGAGGTGATGTCGCGGGTGCTGCCGGTGGAAGCCGTGGCCTGGACCTGGCGCTCGCTGACGCGGTCGTCGTCGCCGAGCACGAACACCAGGGCTTGGCCATCGCGCTCGACCAGCGCCTCGGCCGGGACGCGCACGCCGGTGCGCGGCTCGTCGTCGTTCTCCGGTGCCTGCTCCAGGAAGCTCACGGTCACGCCCATGTCCGGCACGATCCGCGGGTCCTTCTCCTTGAGCGCGATGCGCACCTTGACCGTGGCCTTGCCGCGGTCGGCGGTGGGGATGGTGGCGATCACCTCGGCCGGGATCTTCCAGTCCGGATAGGCGTTGAGCGTCGCTTCCACCGGCATCTTCGCCCTGACCCGGCCGATGTAGGCCTCGCCCACGTCGACCTCGACCTCCAGCGAATCCATGTCGACGATGGTGCCGATGCCGGTGCGGGTGAAGCCGCCCGTGGCCAGCGGCGAGACGATCTCGCCCGGCTGCGCCGCCTTGGCGATCACCACGCCGGAGAACGGCGCACGCACCACGGTGTTGTCCACGCCGTGGCCGGCGATGCGCAGCTGGTCCTGCGCAACCTGGGCCTGGCGGCGCACGGTGGCCAGCTGGGCACGCAGGCTGTCGCGCTGGGCCACGGCCTGGTCGTACTGGGCGCGCGAGACCAGCTGGTTGCCCACCAGCTTCTGCAGGCGCGTGGCATTGGCCTCGGCCTCGAGCAGCTGCGCCTGCACGTTGTCGATCTGGCTGCGCGCGGCGGCCAGCTGCGAGGTGGCGAGGGCGCGGCTGGCATCGGCATCGACCGGATCCAGGCGCGCCAGCACCTGGCCTTCCTCGACCCGCATGCCTTCTTCGATCAGCACTTCCTGCACCCGTCCGGTGACCTTGGCCGAGACCGTGGCCATGCGCCGGGCGACGACGTAACCGCTGGCATCGAGCACCGAGGCCGCGGACGGGCCCGAGGACAGCGGCGCGGCCTGGGCGGTGCGCACTTCGGGGCCGCCGTTGCCGCGCAGCAGCCACCACGCGATCGCGATGGACAGCAGCACCACGCCGGCGATCGCCAGCGGGATCACCACCTGCAGCGGGCCAGGCGTCTTCTTTTCCGGCTGGTTGCGCTCGATGCGCAGTTGCTTGAGCAGTTCAGCGTTGTCGTTCATTGCAATCCCGTGCATAGGAGCCGTCGGAAGTGTCCAGCCTAAGCCTGCCCGGCGCGAGTTGCCGGAAGTCACTTTGTGGCGGAGGACGCGTTGCGGGCGATGGAAGCGGCCCGCGGCGCGATGGACGGCGCGGGGCGAACTCTGGACCGGCGCCGGTCGCGCGCCCAGTGACAGCTGTCACCTGTCCTTCGTGGCAGGCGTGCATGGCCGGCGCTGGCGCCTGCGCGGAGACTGGCCACCGTGGCCCGGGCACTGGCCACTTCGCGCCACGGCGCCGGACTCCCAGCCGGCCCCGTGGCGCCCCCAGACAACCGGCGGCGTACCATCGCTGCGTCGCCAGGGAGAACGCGATGTCCACTGCCACCACCGGAACCGCCGGAACCATGCTGGGCCGCATGCTGCGCCCGGCTCCCGATTCCATGGCCGGCTGCGCCATGCGCCGCGGTCGCCCGGCGTGGTCGGAGTACGTCCATGTGGTCTGGTCCATCTGGGTGTTCATCGTCCCGGTGTTCACTCCCGACGGTTATGACCGCCGCTGGACGACACTTACCCTGGTTTCCTACCCGCTCTTCCTGGCGCTCTACACCGCCAGCGTCCTCGCGCCGGCGCGGCGGGTGGCGATCTTCGCCCTGGGCCTGGCCGCCCTGTGCCTGGTGCTGGTGCCCTGGTATCCGGCGGGCATGAGCTACTTCATGTTCGGCTGCATCTTCCTGGGCATGGCCCGCTGGCGCAGCTGGTGGGGTTATCCGCTTGCGCTGCTGGCGCTGAACGCGCTGTTCGTGGCGGTGACCCGCTACTTCGGCTACCCGTGGTCGGCGATGGTGTGGATGCCGTTCACCTCGCTGGCCGTCGGCCTGGTCGTGCAGCTGCAGCGGGTGCTGGAGGGCAAGGAGCAGGCCCTGCAGCTGTCGCAGGACGAGGTGCGCCGCCTGGCCACCACCGCCGAACGCGAGCGCATCGGCCGCGACCTGCACGACCTGCTTGGCCACACCCTGTCGCTGGTGGCGCTCAAGGCCGACCTCGCCGGCAAGCTGCTGGAGCGCGACCCGGCCGCGGCCCGGCGCGAGATCGACGAGCTCGGCGGCGTTGCCCGCCAGGCCCTGTCGCAGGTGCGCAAGGCGGTCAGCGGCATCCGCTCGGCCCAGTTCGCCGCCGAGCTCGCCGCCGCTGGGCTGCTGCTGCAGGGCGAGGGCATCCGCCTGCACCTGCTGCGCAACGATGCCTCGCAGCTGCCGCCGGAGCTGGAGACTGCGCTGGCGCTGTGCCTGCGCGAGGCGGTGACCAACGTCCATCGCCACGCCCGCGCGCGCAACGTGCAGGTCGCGCTGGAGGTCGAAGACGGGACCTGCCGCCTACGGGTGGAGGACGACGGCCGCGGCGGTGCGATCCGTCCCGGCAACGGCCTGACCGGCATGCGCGAACGTATCGACGGCCTCGGTGGCCGCCTGCTGCTGCAACCGGCCAGTCCGCGCGGCACCTGCGTGCTGGCCGAGGTGCCGCTGCGCGAGGCAGCCGCGCGCGAACCGCTGGCGCCGGCCGAGCCCGCCACCGCCCAGGGCTGAGCGGCCCGGCTACTGCGGGCGGCGCGGACGGCTCTGGTAACTTGCACGCCATGTCCACCACCTGCCGCCACCGGTGATCCGCGTCCTGCTGGCCGAAGACCAGGCCATGGTCCGTGGCGCGCTGGCCGCGCTGCTGGGGATGGAGGCCGATATCGAGGTCGCCGGGGTGGCCGCCGACGGCGAGGAGGCCTGGCGCGAGTTGCAGCGCCTGCAGCCGGACCTGCTGGTCACCGACATCGAAATGCCCGGCCTCGGCGGCCTGGACCTGGCCGCGCGCATTGCCCGCCACGAGCTGCCGGTGAAGGTGGTGATCGTCACCACCTTCGCCCGCGCCGGCTTCCTGCGTCGCGCCCTGGATGCCGGGGTGCGTGGCTACCTGCTCAAGGACGCCCCGCCGGAGCGCCTGGCCGAGGCCCTGCGTACCGTGCACCGCGGCGGCCGCGCGATCGACCCGGAGCTGGCGCTGGAAGCCTGGACCGAAGCCGACCCGCTCAACGAGCGCGAGCGCCAGGTCCTGCGCCTGGCCGGCGAAGGCCTGTCCTCGACCCGCATCGCCGAGCGCCTGGGCCTGTCCCACGGCACCGTGCGCAACTACCTGTCCGAGGCGATCGGCAAGCTCGGCGCGGCCAACCGCGTCGAAGCCCACCGCATCGCCCGCCAGCGGGGCCTGCTGTGAGCGTGGGCGCCGAGGCCACCGGAAAGAGGCGCCAGGCAAGCCAGGCCGGGCTGCTGCTGGCAATCGTGGTGTTCGTGGCCATCCCCTGGGCGTGCTGCTGGGCGCGCAGCGGTTCATCGCCGACGCCAACCAGGTTGCCCATACCCGCCAGGTGATCGCCCACATCGATGCCTACGAGGTGCGCCTGCGCGAGGCCGAGGCGGCGCAGCGGGGCTACCTGCTGACCGGGAACGTCGACTACCTCGCCGAGTACCGGGCCAACCGCCAGCAGCTGGCGCCGCT
The DNA here is from genome assembly GCF_000185965.1 of Pseudoxanthomonas suwonensis 11-1. Classification (NCBI taxonomy): domain Bacteria; kingdom Pseudomonadati; phylum Pseudomonadota; class Gammaproteobacteria; order Lysobacterales; family Lysobacteraceae; genus Pseudoxanthomonas; species Pseudoxanthomonas suwonensis. The sequence goes on along the minus strand of NC_014924.1, from coordinate 2,879,446 downwards.
GCTGGACGAGCTGGCGCGGCTGGTGGCCGACAATCCGGAGCAGCAGCGCCGCGTCGGCCACCTGCGCCCGCTGGGCGACCAGCGCCTGGGCCAGATCGACCGCAACCTGCAGCGCTACCACCAGGAAGGCCTGGCCGCCGCGCAGTCGGCCATCGGCGACGAGGTGCTCAAGCTGTCCGGCTCGATCCGCGCCCAGGCCCGGCAGCTGCTGGAGCGCGAGCAGCAGCTGCTGGCCGAGCGCGACCGTTCCAGCCGCCGCAGCGCCGACCTGCTGCGCGCGCTGGCCGTGCTGGGCATTCCCTTCGGCCTGCTGGTGGTCACCCTCGTCTACCTGCGCATGGGCCGCGAGATCCGTCGCCGCGCGCATGCCGAACGCGGCAGCGCGGACGCCAACGCGCGCCTGCGCGAGTCGGGGCCGAGCTGGAGCGTCGTGGAGCCGGCCTGGCCGAGCTCAACCGCTACGGCGGCCTGCTGTTGAGCTGCAGCAGCACCGACGAGGCGGTGGACCTGGCCGCGCGGCTGCTGGTGCGGCTGCTCCCGGATTCCGGCGGCACCCTGTACCGGATGCGTGCCTCGGCCGACTACGCCGAGGCCCAGGCGCACTGGGGCGTGCATGCCGCCTCCGGCGCGCAGCTGGTGCTGCCCTCGCAGTGCTGGGCGCTGCGCCGTGGCCGTTCGAACTTCTGCGGCCCGCAACAGCCCGGGCCGCGCTGCGCCCACGTCGCGGAGGACGTGGACGCCGGCGTGTCCACCGCCTGCGTGCCGCTCGCCGCGCAGGGGACCCAGCTCGGTTTCATCTACATTTCCACGCACGGCCCGTTGCCGGAAGGGCGCATGCCACTGGTGCAGTCGGCGACCGAGCAGTTGTCCATGGCCCTGCACAACCTGAACCTGCAGGAACGCCTGCGCCTGCAGTCCATCCGCGAGCCGCTGACCGGGCTGTACAACCGGCGCTACCTGGAGGAATCGCTGGCGCGCGAGCTGGCCCGCTGCGAGCGGCGCGGCCTGCCGCTGAGCCTGCTGATGCTGGACCTGGACCACTTCAAGGCATTCAACGACCTGCACGGTCATGCCGGCGGCGATGCGCTGCTGGCCGCGTTTGGCCAGCTGCTGCAGCAGCATGCGCGCGCGGAGGACATTCCCTGCCGCTACGGCGGCGAGGAATTCACCCTGATCCTGCCCGAGGCCGACACCGGCACCGCGCTGGCCTGCGGCAACCGCATCGTCGCCGCAGCGCGGCAGATGCGGGTTCCGCACCTGGGCCAGGAACTGCCGGCGGTCACCGTCTCCGTCGGCCTGGCCACCTGGCAGCCAGGCGAGAACGGCACTGCATTGATGCGCCGCGCCGACGCGGCGCTGTACCAGGCCAAGCGTACGGGCCGCGACCGGGTGGCGGTGGCCGGGTAACGCGGCGGCCTCACCCCGCCAGCCGCAGCGCCACCGCCAGCACCACCAGTCCGACCAGACCGATCATCGCGATGCGCATGGCGCGCGCGTCGCTGCGTGTCCGCCGCACATGTGCGGCCAGGGCCTGGCGCAGGAGCGGCTGGGCCGCTTCGCTGCGCGCCCGGTGCGCAGCCATGCGCCCGGTCAGGTGCGCGGGCAGTTCGACTCCGTCCTCGCCCAGCGACTGCAGCTCCAGGATGATGCGCTCGCGCTCCTCGTCCAGGCCGCGCTGCTCGAGGATCGCCTCGACCTCGCTGGCCTCCATGCGTGCATTCCAGCCAGGCACGAACGGCGAGGGGTCCTGCCTGCGCAGGGCAAGCGCGCACTGGTGGACCAGGCCCGCATCCTTGTCCAGCAGGTTGAGCGCGATCGGCAGCGCGCCCACGCGGGCCGCGCGCAGGCGCCGCCCGTGCAGCCAGCGCGTCGGTGCCGGTGCGCGCAGCAGGTAGCGGCCCGGATCGCGCACGCACAGCCGCAGCACGTGCAGGGTGGCGCCCCGTGCGTGCATCTGGTGCAGTTCGATCCCGACCACCTCGCGCCAGGGAATGCGTCCGTACTGCGCCGAGGTGATCCCGAGGCGGTCCATGCGCAGCATCGGCCCCGGGCGCAGCATCAGCTGGGCGATGTGCCAGCCCAGCACCAGGAACACCAGCAGCAGGGCCAGCGCCAGCACGGCCATTGCCGCGGCACCGTGGCGCAGCGCCCAGCCACCGCCGGCGCCGGCCACCAGGCAGGCCGGGACCGCGAACAGGAACCAGGTCGCGCCGCCGTCGGCCTCGAAACCCCGGCCTTCGCGCACCTGCTGCAGTTCCAGGGCATCGGCCGCCTGCTGGCGGCGGCTCATCCAGTGCACGCCCAGCAGGGCCAGGCCGAAAGTGGCCGCGCAGGCGGCCAGGCGCACCAGGGTCGGGAAGGGAAGCGCCACGCCGGCGCTGCGCTGCTGCACCCAGTCCAGCCACATCACCAGCATGCCGAACGCGGCTGCGCCCGCGATTGCGCCAAACACACCTTTCCCAAGCCTGAGCATCCTGCTCTCCCTCGTCGATCCATCCACGCGCCATCCCGGCGACGTGCAACGCGAGCATGGCATGGCACCTGCCGCCGATTCCCACGACTGGGGCCAGGTTTCCGGCAGGCGGCGCGGATTGCCCGAAGGGCGGCGTCCGCCTCAGGCCAGGTAGCGCAGGCCCAGGCCCAGCAGTCCCAGCACCCCGAACGCGCCCAGCAGCACCAGCGCCCGTCGCTGTGACTGCATCCGCCGCTCCTCGGCGCGTGCGCGCAGCGTTTCCATTGCCGGCGCGCCCACCTTGGCCTCGGTCTTCGCCGGTACCGTGACCAGAGTCGCGGCCGCCTCGCCGCCGGCGCGCGCGGCGGCCTCGCGCTGCAGTGCCGAGGCGACCTGGGACGGTGCCATGTGCGGGCTCCATTGCGCCAGGAACAGGGCCGGGTGGCGCTGGCGCAGGGCCCGGGCCACGCGCTGGATCACCTCCGGATCCTCGGCGAACAGGTCCAGCGGCAAGGGCAGGGGCGCGAACTCCCCGGTGCCCGGGACCCGGGCGATGGTCACCAGGGTGAGCGCGGTGGCCGGCGCATCGTCCAGGTAGCGGCGCACGTCGCGCACCGCGAGCCACAAGGTGTGGCGCGGCTGGCCGCGCACGCGGCGCCGCTCCAGCTGGATCCCGGCCACGTCGCGCCAGGCGATCGGGCCGTAGCGCAGGTGTTCGATGCCGTCGCCGTCGATCCGCAGCAGCGGCTCGGACCGGAGCATCCGCAGGATTGGCTTCCAGCCGTACATCGCCGCCATCGACACGCAGAACCCGGCGAAGAACAGCGCCGCATTGCGCGCCTGCTCCCCGTTCGACCAGGCCAGCCAGCCGGCCAGCAGTGCCAGCGCCACCCATCCGGCCGGGACGGTCAGGCTGCTTCCGCTGGTGAAGGTTTCGCCGCGGCGCGCGGCCTCCAGTGCGCGGTCGCCGCGGGCGCGGATGACCTGGACCAGGAGATGGCGCAGCAGCAGGGCGAGCACGGCGATGCCGATCGCCGTAAACAGGGGCCAGGGACCGATGGGATCGCCCGCGTGGCGCTGGCCCAGCCACATGGCCGCCAGGACCGCGCTGGCCAGTCCGGCCAGGGTGGCGACGGCTCCGAACAGCAAGCGTCCGAGCTTGAGCATTCCCGCGCCTCCATGCGTTGGAAGCGCCCATCATGCGCCCGGCCAACGGGGCCTTCAACGGCTTCCCGCAGGCGGGGGGCGGACTCACCCCAGCAGGCGCCAGAGCGCGTACAGCAGGACCAGGGCGAAGGTGATCCCGCCGACGAAGCGCTCGTCCTTCTTCTTGCGGGCCGTGCGCCGCTCATGCGTGGCCATGGCCCGGCGGAAGCGCTGCTCGGCCCGGTCCTGCACCCCGTCCATCGGTGCCGGTCCCGCGCGCAGCTGGCCGTGGCGATGGCCATGGCTGCCCTGCGCTCCCCGCGTTCCATGGAATCCACGCGTGCCCTGGTCCGCCACGCGTGCCTCCAGGAACGCCTCGACCACGCTGTCGTCCATCTCCCGGCTCCACTCCTTGAGGAATGGACCCGGATCGCGTCGGCGCAACTGCAGTGCGGCGCGGTGGATCAGGTCAGGGTGCTTGTCGAGCATGTCCAGCTGCAGCCACAGGCAGCCGGTCCGGGCGCGCTCCAGGCTGGCATGTCTCCGGCGCACCCGCGGCGGGGCATCCCTGAGGTAACGGCCGGGATCGCGTACGCACAGCCCGAGCTGGTGGAGACAGGCGTTGCCCTTCTCCACGCGCTGGAAGTCGATGCCGACCACCTCGGACCAGGGGATCAGCCCGAATTCGGACGAGTGCAGCCCATGGCGGTCCATGCGCAACGGCGGCCCGGCCTTTCGCCGCGCGTTGTCCCAGGCGGCCCACGCCAGCCAGGCGCCCAGCAGCAGCATGAGGATGCCGATGCCAGGCTCGCTGTCGGCCATGGACAGGCAGCCGAACCAGGCGCACGCGAGGCCCGCGAGCACCAGCAGGATCGGGTTCCAGCGCAGCTTCATGTCGGCCACCAGGGCGTGGCCGGCGCCCAGGCGCCGCAGGCGGTCGTTGATCGACTCGTTGCGCTGGCGCTCGAGGTTGGACTGGATCACCCGGTACACCAGCGCGCCGACGGCGAGCAGCACCAGCAGCCACGGGAGATCGGAGCCCGTGGCCAGTGCGACGACCGGTGGCGGCGACCCTGCCCGTCCCATCGCGATCATCGAAAGCATCCCGCTCCCCCAGCGTGTCGGGCATCCCGGCTCCTTCGCGTCAGTCCGCGCACGGCCGCCCAGGCGGGCGATCCCCATGAGCGCGCGGCAGGCAGCATGCCACGGCCGCCCGCCTTCGGCGGACCGCGCAAACAGAAAGGGCCGCGCATTCCTGCGCGGCCCCCGGTACTGCGGATGTGCGTCGAGGCTCAGCCGCCGACGCGCGCCTTGAGCAGGGCGTAGGCCGAGCGCAGGCCCAGGGCCTCGCCACCGGCCGGACGACCCGGGCGCGCGCTGTCGTTCCAGGCGTAGGTGTCCAGGTGCGCCCACGGCAGGTCCTCGGGCAGGAAGCGCTCCATGTACAGCGCCGCGGTCACCGCACCGGCCATGCGCGAGCCGGCATTGGCCAGGTCGGCGACATTGCTGGACAGGTAGCGCAGGTAGGGGCGCCACAGCGGCATGCGCCACACCGGGTCGCGGGTGTCGCGGCCGGCGGCCAGCCAGCCCTCGGCCAGGGCGTCGTCGTTGGCGAACAGCGCCGGCAGGTCCGGGCCCAGGGCGATGCGTGCCGCGCCGGTCAGGGTGGCGAAGTCCAGCACCAGCGCCGGCTTCTGCTCGGCGGCGTAGGCCAGCGCGTCGCACAGCACCAGGCGACCTTCGGCGTCGGTGTTGTCCACCTCCACGCTCAGGCCCTTGCGGGTGGCGATCACCTCGCCCGGACGCAGCGCGTTGGGGCCGATCGCGTTCTCCACCGCCGGCACCAGCAGGGTCAGGCGCAGCGGCAGCCTGCGGGCCATGACCAGCCCGGCCAGGGCCAGCGCATGCGCGGCGCCGCCCATGTCCTTCTTCATGTTGCGCATGCCGTCGGCCGGCTTGATGTCCAGGCCGCCGGTGTCGAAGCACACGCCCTTGCCGACCACCGCCACGTGCGGGTGCGAGGCATCGCCCCAGCGCAGCGCGATCAGGCGCGGCGCGCGGTGCGAGGCGCGGCCGACGGCGTGGATGGCCGGGAAGTTCTTCTCCAGCAGCTGATCGCCGGCGACCACCTCGACCTCGGCGCCGTGGGCCTGGGCCAGCTCGCGGGCGATGGCTTCCAGGTGGTCCGGGCCCATGTCCTCGGTCGGGGTGTTGACCCAGTCGCGCACGCGGGCGCAGGCGGCCAGCACGTCCAGCGCCTCGGCGTCGGTGTTTTCCAGCAGCAGCTGCGCCGGGGCGCGGCCGCCGCGCTTGTAGCGCTCGAAGCGGTAGCTGCCCAGGCCCCAGCCCAGCTGCAGCGCGGCCAGCTGTTCCGCCGGCAGTTCGCCCTGCGGTGCCCACGCGCCCTCGGGCAGGACCTGCGCACCGTGCGCGTAGGCGTAAGGATCGAGACGGTCGCCCACGCCCAGCACCGCGCCGGCGATGCCGTCGCTGCCCGGCAGCAGCACCGTGCTGCCCGGGGCGGCGTCGAAGCCCTGGGCCTTGAGCCAGGCGGCGACGTTGGCGGGCTGCGCGTCGCGCCAGGCCGGGTAGCCGGCGCGGTCGAGCAGGTACAGGGGCAGGGCGGGGGTGCCGGGGGAGGCGTAGGGGTTCATACGATCAGTCCGGTTTCGGCCGTCAGGCGGCCAGGTGTGCGTCCAGCCAGTCGGCCAGCGCGGTCAGGGTGTCGAATTCCAGGTCCGGTTCCAGCTCCGGGTGCGACCAGGTCTCGCCGGTGCGGTTGATCCAGCAGCTGCGCAGGCCCGCGCGCGCGGCGCCGGCCACGTCCATCTCCATGTGGTCGCCCACGTGCAGCACATCGCCGTGGCCGCAGCCCAGGCGCTCGCAGGCGGCGTGGAAGATGCTCGGGTGCGGCTTGGCGTAGCCGTGCTCGCGCGAACCGAGCTGGAAGGCGAAGTGCTGCATCAGCCCGATCCGGTCCAGGTCGGCATTGCCGTTGCTCACCGCCGCCACCGGCACCTTGGCCGCGATCCGGGCCAGGGCATCGACCGCATCCGGATAGAACTCGACCTGGTTGCGCGCGGCGTAGAACGCCTCGTAGGCCGGTTCCAGCAGGTCCATCGAAGCGCCACTGGCCTCCAGCGCCTCGGCCAGGGCCAGCCGGCGCAGGGCGGAGAGGTCGTGGTGCAGGTGGGGGTTGTCGCGGAAGGAGCGCTCGCGCAGTTCGCGCATGGCCGCCACCGGGTACATCGCCGCGGTGGCCGGGCTGTGTTCGAGCATCCACTCGTACAGCACCTGGTCGATCCGTGCGCCAATCGGCGCGAACGGCCACAAGGTGTCGTCGAGGTCGAGGGTGATGGCGCGGACGCTGAAGCTCACGGCGGCCATTGTAGGCCTCCCGCCCCGGGCATGGGCGGAACGCTCCCTTTCGCTCCTATAAGGCCCGCCATGGAAGCGGGAGGGGTTGGGGGAGGGGCAGGGCGGCTTGCATGCCGGATGTGGCCTCGCCCGATGAGGTGAAGGTTCAGGAGCAAAAGCTTTCGCCATCCGCTTCGCGGCTTGGGCGAGTTACTTCTTCTTTGCTCCTGCAAAGAAGAAGTAACCAAGAAGAAAGCACGCCCGGTCGCGAACCGGCCGGCTGCGCCGACCGGTTCGGGCTGTGCTTTCTTTTGGTTACTTTGATCAGCCAAGGGCAAGGTGGCCTTCGGTGGCACCGGGACGCCCCGGGACGCCCCGGCACGAGGAGCTGGCCCGGCTCAAGCGCGAGTTGGCCCGGGTGAAGAAGGAGCGGGATTTTTTAAGAGAAGCGGCGACGTTCTTTGCCAAGGGATCGTCCTGAGGTATCGGGCGATCGAACGTTGCCGCGATGAGTTCCCGGTTCGGCTGATGTGCCGCTGCCTGCGGGTCTCGGCCAGTGGTTACTACGACTGGAGCAAGCGCCTGCCAAGCACCCGCCAGCTCGACAACGAGCGCTTGCTCGACCGCATCCGTGAGCTGCATGAAGACAGCCGGGGCACGCTGGGCGCCGGCCGGATGCAGGAAGATCTGGCCGATGCCGGCGAACCCGTCAGCCTGAACCGGGTGGCGCGCCTGATGGCTGAAGATGGCCTGCAGGGCTGGCCGCGGCCGAAGCGGCGTGGGCAGCGTGGCCGGCCCGCGCTGACGCCGCCGGGCGTGCGCAACCTGCTGGAACGGGACTTCACTGCGCTGGAGCCGGAGACCAAGTGGGTCACCGACATCACCGAACTCAAGACCCGGCAGGGCAAGCTGTACCTGTGCATCGTGCTGGACCTGTTCGACCAGCGCGTGGTGGGCTGGTCGATGCACCACCGGCAGGATCGGCAGATGGTGATCCGGGCCGTGCAGATGGCGGTCTGGCAGCGTCAGGGCAGCGACCCGGTGATCCTGCGTTCCGATCGCGGCAGCCAGTTCCGGAGCGGCGACTACCAGCGTTACCTGGCGGCCAACGGCCTGGTGTGCTCGATGAGCGCGGTGGGCCATTGCGGTGACAACGCAGCATGCGAAGGCTTCTTCGGCCTGCTCAAGCGCGAGCGGGTCTACCGCATGACCTACCCGACGCTCGATGCCGCACGGGCCGATGTGTTCGAATAGATCGAGCGGTTCCACAATCCGAGGATGCGACGAAGGGTGGCCAGGCAAGACCAGAAGTTCTCAACCCTTTTACAACCGTCCGTGATTTCGGGGTAGAACCCGACATAACCCTCAGATGATGAGGTTGATTCCGGGACGAGGCTGCCCACATGATTGGGCTCAGGGGAGTGCAAGATGCAAAAAGAGAGGGTCGACGGACCTGTAAGGCCCACGTTGCGGATCGACCGGCGCGTATCCGAGCTAGGGGCTACAGCGGCCTTCAGCGGTTTCGTGGCTGCCATCGGCGACTTCCTAGCGCCAAAGGGTGGATGGATGGCGTTGCTGTTGGCGGGCTTCGCAGGCCTCGGATTGGCGATCGCGATCTGGCTCTCGAACGGAAGGCTATTCGGGTTACTGGAAAAGATCGATCGGCGGTTCTTCGCGTCGTGGTGGCGCGGACGCCCAGTCTGGGCACAGCACGGCCTCCATGTAGTGCTGGTCTTCGTGGTGTCGTGCCTTTTCACCGGCGTCGTTGCCTACCACGAGAAGGATGCTGGCGGGCTGCTCGCCAGCCGATCCGCAATCGTCTCAGACATGCAGGTTGTCGCCGGCATCATGGAGGAACAGCGGCGGACGACCGCGGCAGTCGAGGCGCTCACTGACGTTACCCGACAGGTCGAGCGGAACACGGCAGCTGCGAAGCTAGAAAACAGCATTGATCCACGCAAGGAGATCGCAAATCTCGGGCTGAGCTGGAACCAGTCCGACTTCAGCGAGGCGATAAGGCGCGAGGACCTGCACGTGATCCGGCTGTTCGCCGAAGGCGGCATGCAAATCCAGGAAAACCAGTTCTTCGGCGTCATTTTGAAGAAGCTCGATATTGTGGAGGCGTTCCAGGGGCTCGATTACACGCTCGACCCGCGCACCTGCCACTTCGCGCTGGCCTACGTCAGCGCGTTTGCCGATGAAGGCGACTGGAACAAGCGTTTTGACATCAAGTCGTCGGAGATCCGGCTGTCAAAGACAGCGGTGCGCAACTACTCGTATTTCTGCAGCAACTATGCGGACCTCAGCGAGACGCTGGCCGAGAAGTACGAGTGTCGCCTGCAGCCGACGCGTGCCGTCTGCGAGAAGCTTCGCGATGTAGTCTGCGATTACGGTAAAGGCAATCGCTGCCCCGTCCTCGCTGCGGAAATCAAGCCCGAGCCAACGAGTGACCGCATGAGAGAGCTTGTGGACGACGTCATGGGACGTTGACGGCTGAGAGTAAGTTTTAAAGGGCACGGCGTGAAGGGATGGCGCAAGCGGAGTTGTTGGTGGATTCGCGGGTTATAACAACCAGCCCGAAGGGCAGAGACCTACGGCAAGTACGCATCAAACTAATGTGCCCCAAAAAGGAGATATCCGCGCTACGCTGCAACATATCCATTGGGAGCTCACGCCCAGCATTGGGGCTCGGGGATCGGACCGCCTTGGCGGACAGCAGTTCCGGGCGCCTGAGGTCAAGGAGTAGCCGGCCTGATTAGCCCTGACCTTCGCCCGCCAGCCGCGGAGTTTGCGGCACAGGGGTGGGTATACCCTCCAGCATTGATCATTTGTCGAGACAGGCAAGATGTGGCCCTTAAGGAGCCTCGGACGGTCTCTCCTCACTGCAAATGCCTTTCTGACAAGTGACCGTGTTCTTGGCTCTCTAGGATGTCGAAGTCAAAAAAGGCTTTGGGAGCGTGACTAACGGTCTGAAGCTTAGGCTTCAAAGTCTCGAAGGTGGCTATCAACGCCAGGATCTCAGCATTGAGGCGTCTGCGCTGCTCCTCGTCAGAAATGGGCGCGGTTAAGGGCATGAAATGTTCTGCGGGGCTAATCGCAGCTTCCGCAACTTCGGCTCCATAGTTGACGACTGCGCAGACGCTTTTCATTTGCTCGGCACCCATTCCAGATTTTCCACCTGGGTAGAAGACTTTCGATGCGAGTAGCGCGGCTAAGAATCGCGTCTCTCGCGGAGGATGCCGCATCGACGACGAGGACGTTAGGTAAAAAGTCAACGTCATGCCACCGTAGGCCCATACGTCCGTCATTTGGTTGCCGTCATGACACAACTCTTCTATGGCACTGAAAACGCCGTAACGCGCCGGCGACGCCTGCGCCATGAGGCGCTTGTACTCAGCATAGATGCCGAGCTCGCGCGTCGCGAATAGGTCTGCCATCAACTCCATCGAACGATGCTCGGGCGTGGCTTCGGCGGCTTCCTCTTTCTCGTCGTGGCCAAGTGAGAAGTCGGCAAAATTGCCGCGTGCAAGCATGCGACAGTGTCCTTGCGACAGGTGTCCAAGCTCGTGGAACAACACGAACAGAAATCCTGCAAATGCAACATGTATTGCTAGAGCCCGAAGAAGAGGGCTATCGGGAATGTCGAATGTGCCATGAATAAAATTGATTACTCGAGGACCATCTTTGCGGCGCTTAATTGGCGTATTGTTTCGTCGAAGCTCCTCATGGGCGGCGTACTTAAGAGCCATCCTACTCGAGCAACTTCGCCCATCCCTGCATGCCCTCGACCTGCTCGAGCACCAGCTTCACGCACACCAGCAGCGGCACCGCAAGCAGCAGGCCGACCAGGCCCCAGAGCCATCCGAACAGCATCAGCGCGAGGATCAGGACCAGCGGCGACAGCGCCATGCTGCGGCCGAGGATGATCGGGGTGACCAGCTGGCCCTCGATCATGTGCAGCACCAGGTACAGCACCGCCGGGGTCACCGAGGCCAGGGTCTCGTCGAAGCGGATGAAGCCCACCAGCAGCATCGCGATCATGCCGATCAGCGGGCCCACGTAGGGCGCGTAGTTGAGCAGCATCACCATCGTGCCCCACAGCAGCGCCTCCTGCAGCGGGAAGCGCAGCAGCACCAGGATGCCGGCGAACAGCAGGCCCACCACCGCGTTGATCAGGCTGATGGTCAGCACGTAGCGCGAGACCTCGCGTTCGATCGACTGCAGGATGTCCACCGTGAACCGTTTCTGCTGGCGTCCTGGCAACAGCGCGATCGCGTTCCGCTGCAGGTTCTCGCCATAGACCATGAAGAAGAACGTCAGCAGGATCACCGCCAGTACCGCCGCCAGCAGGCGCGGGGTGCGGGTCAGCACCGCATAGGGATCGTCCACGCGGGTGCGCACCACCTGGACCTTGCGGTTGGCCTCGCCGGCGGCGGCGCGGGCCATGTCCTCGGCGATGCGGTTGGCCTCGTGCATGGGCCTGGTCAGGTTCTGCAGCTCGCGGCCGATCTTGCGCGCCTCGCGCGGGGCCTGCTCGGCCCAGGCCGTGGCCGGGGCGACCAGCTGCACCGCCAGGGTGGTGGTGCCGGCCAGGCCCAGCAGCAGTACCAGCAGCGCGGCGATGAAGCGCGGGATCCACAGCCTGCGCAGCAGCCGGATCAGCGGATTGCCGACCAGGGCGAAGAACATCGCCAGCAGGACCGGCAGGATCACCTCCTGCGCCGCCCACAGGGTGTAGCCCACCGCCAGGGTCGCCAGCACCAGCAGCGCCGAAGGACTGCGCGGCCGCCCGTGCGGCTGGTTGGCGTCGATCGGAACCGGTAGCGGTTCGACGTCTGCGGCGACCGGGAGCTCGGGGGTGGGCGGGTTGGACGGAGGGACGGACATGCGGCCTCGGGCGCGGCGCAGTGCCGGCGTGGCGTTGGGGTGGCTTGGATTGGCTGGGGCTGGAGCGGATCGGTCGGATCGGGCGCCGGTCAGCGTTCGGAGATTTCGGTGGCCGCTTCCGCCGGTGCCGGTGCGGTACCGGTCGGCACGCGTCCGGGCGCCGCGGCATGGCCGTAGGTCGGGGCAGCCTGCGCCTCGGTGCCTGCAACCGCGGCCTCGGCGGCGGCGGTCTGGGCCGCGTCCTCCGCGGTCTCCGAAGCGGCCGCGGTCTGGGCCGCGTCCTCCGCGGTCTCCGAAGCGGCCGCGGCGCGGATCGAGGCGATCATGCTCGACGCGGTGCCGATCAGCTGCAGCCAGCGGGTGCCGCCGACCTTGGACAGCGGCTCGGCGCGCCCGACCAGGAAGCCCGCCACGGCGCCGGCGATGATGATCCGCGGCGGCGTCCAGCCCAGCTTCCACATCTGCCGCAGTTCGGTGCGGCTGCTTTCGGCGCGGTCCATGCAGCGCTGCACGCGCGCCTCGGTGCGCTCGACGCGCTGGCGCAGGGTCTCGAACCTCATCGCGGCACCTCCGGCGAAGCAGGCGGCGGCACCGGCGCCGAAGCCGGCGGTGTCGGCACGGACGCGTCGTCCTCGTCGAAGTCCACGTCCTCGAACAGACCCATCCGGCTCAATTGGCGACGGGTGGCGTGCAGGCCCATGTAGTCGAAGAAGCGCGAGGTACGCCATGCGGCCAGGCCGCAGACGGCGAGGTTGAACAGGGCGGCCACGCACAGGGCGCTGAGCCAGGACAGGCCCAGCCGCTGCATCAGCGCCACCGCCGCGGCGGTGGCCAGCAGCCAGGCCGAGGCACCGAACACCACCGCCACGCCGGTCCAGGCCAGGGCCCGACCCATGGCCGAGCGGGCCATGGCGATGTCGGCGGACAGCAGGGCGCGCAGCGCCCGCAGCGAGTCGCCGGTGGCACCGAGGGCCTCGCGGCCCTTGGCGCCGATCTGGCGGATGCTCTCGTCCAGCGGTGGGGTCTGGCCGGCCTGCTGGCCGGCGTCCCCGGTGTGTTCCCCTTCGCTCACGGGCGTGCCGTCAGCGGTCGCGGCGGCTCAGGGCAGCCACCAGCCAGCCGGCGGCGAAGGCGACGCCGAAGGAGGCCAGCGGACGCTCGCGGATCAGGTCCGAAGCGCTGTCCAGCAGGTCACGACCCTTGTCCAGCAGCGCGTCGACCTGTTCGCGGGCGGCTTCGCCACCGAGTTCGGCAGCGGCCATGCCGGCCAGGGCGGTGTCGGCCAGCTCGGCCTTGACGTTGGCCTTGCCCAGGCGCAGTTCCTCGCCGGCGGCGGAGGCCGCGCCACGCACGGCTTCGCTCGCGGCCCCGGCGGCGGTCTTCAGGTGCGCACCGGCCTCGTTGAGGTTTTCCTTGATGTTCTCGCTGGGGTTCGGGCTCATCTGCATTCTCCTGTGTGGGGTGCCGGGGGGCGGATTCGACGCGGCCATCTGACCACGCCCGCGGTGTAGGGTCCGTTACGGTTGCGCGGCTTACTGCAGTACCAGCCGTCCACGCACGTTACCGCGCTCGATCAGCAGCACCAACTGGCGCGGCGGCTCGGCCAGGCTTGAGCGCAGCGAGGCCAGGTCGGAGACCTGTCCGGCGCTGGTGGCGGTGATCACGTCGCCCGGGCGCAGGCCGTTCTGCGCGGCGCGGCTGCCGCTGGCGACCTTCTCCACCAGCACGCCCTGGCCGCGGGCCTGGCGCAGGGTTTCCGGCAGCTCGGCCAGGGTGGCGCCGGCCAGGCGCGGGTCCAGCGCATCGCCGGCCAGGCTGCGCGGCTGTTCGCGCAGGGTCGCGTTGAGGGTGATGGTGCGGCCGTCGCGCAGCACCTGCAGCGGCACCTTGGTGCCCACCGGCTGCAGGCCCTCGAAGTTGTGCAGCGCCATCGGGCTGGTGATGCGCTGGCCGCCGGCCTCGACGATCACGTCGCCCGGGCGCAGGCCCGCGGCGGCGGCGCCGGAGTTGGCGTGCACCCGCGCCACCAGCGCGCCCTGCTGGGTCTCGGGCAGGCCCAGGCTGCGCGCCAGGCGCGCGTCCAGCGGCTGGGTGTCCACGCCCAGGGTGCCGCGGCGCACCTCGCCGGTGGTCACCAGCTGCTGGACCACGTCGCGCGCCAGGTTGGAGGGAATGGCCAGGCCCAGGCCGATGTTGCCGGCCATCGAGCCGCGCGGATTGAGCGAGGCGGTGTTGATGCCCACCAGCTCGCCGCGCAGGTTGACCAGGGCGCCGCCGGAGTTGCCGGGATTGATGCTGGCGTCGGTCTGGATGAAGTTCTGGTAGCCCAGGCCACGGATGCCGCTGCGGCCCACCGCCGAGACGATGCCCGAGGTGACCGTCTGGCTCAGGCCGAACGGGTTGCCGATGGCGACCACGAAGTCGCCCACCTGCAGCCGGCTGCTGTCGCCCAGCGGCAGTTCGGTCAGGTTCCCGGACGGGATCCGGATCAGGGCCACGTCGGTGTCCGCGTCCGAGCCGAGGAACTCGGCGCTGAAGGTGCGGCCGTCGGCCAGCGACACCGACACGTCGTCGGCGCCCTCGATCACGTGGTGGTTGGTCAGCACGTAGCCGCGCTGGGCGTCGATCACCACGCCCGAGCCCAGCGACTCGTTGATCCGCTCCTGCGGCACCTGCGGGAACATGCGCCGGAAGAACGGGTCGTCGAAGAACGGGTTGCGCACCTGCACCCGGGTTTTGGTGTGGATGCTGACCACCGCCGGCATGGCGCGCTGCAGCATCGGCGCCAGCGAGGGCAGCTGCTGGCCTTCCACCGCGCCGGGCAGGGCGCCGGCCCCGGCCATGGGCAGCGAGGCGACGGGGGCGGGGGCCATCGGCACCGGGGCCGTGGCGGCGTGGGCACGGTTGTCCAGGGCCTCGCGCACGGCGGTGGCGGAGAAGCCACCGAAGGCGGCGGCGGCAGTCAGGGCAACAAGAGTGGTCGCGCGGCGCATGCGTTTTCCTTGCAGGCGTGGACGGTGTGGAGACTCCGCTCCCATGGGGGCGGGAGCAGCCCTCATCAAGCTGAACGAGTGTGCGGCCCGGCCACTAAACCGGTGGTGAAAGTACCCCTTGACCTGCGCATTCCATTTGTTCCGTACGCCCCCGCCCGGACCGCCGGGTCCGTCGTTGCGACGTTTGTCGGTTCACAGTTGACACGGCTGTGGCGTACCCCTAGCGTGGGTCCCCTGTCGTGCCACTAGATATAGCGGTCGAACACAACGCTGGCCCCAGTGATGGTGTTTGTGAATACGCCAAACACTGCGGGCCCAAACGCCGGAGCGGCGAGCGGATGGGACAGGAAACTGCGTACGGATGCGGCCTCGGTCGCGACAAACCCGGCGCCTGACTCCGTCAGGCGGCGCCTAGTGCGTCGCCCGGGGCTTTCCGTTCCCTTCGCACCCTCCGGCCCCAACTGGATTACGGTGCGGAAGGAGTTCCCAAGAGCATGAGTACGGTGCGCCTCGAAGTGGTCAATACGGACAAACCCGTCGCGGAGATCCCGCTTCAGCCGGCGTCCCAGGACATCTGGGACAAGAAGTACCGCCTGAAGACCAAGCAGGGGGAGCCGCTGGATGCGGACATCGACGGCACCTACCAGCGCGTTGCCCGTGCCCTGGCCGATGCCGAGCAGACCGAAGAGAAGCGTACCTACTGGTACGAGCGCTTCCTGTGGGCGCTGCGCCGCGGCGCGATCCCCGCCGGCCGCATCACCTCCAACGCCGGCGCCCAGGAACACAAGCCGGCGACCAGCACCATCAACTGCACCGTGTCCGGCACCATCGGCGACTCGATGGACGGCATCCTGGAGAAGGTCCACGAGGCGGGCCTGACCCTGAAGGCCGGCTGCGGCATCGGCTACGAGTTCTCGACCCTGCGCCCGCGCGGCGCGTTCGTGGCCGGCGCCGGCGCCTACACCTCTGGTCCGATGTCCTTCATGGATATCTTCGACAAGATGTGCTTCACCGTGTCCTCGGCTGGTGGCCGCCGCGGCGCGCAGATGGGCACCTTCGACGTCTCGCACCCGGACGTTAAGGACTTCATCCGCGCCAAGCGCGAGGACGGCCGCCTGCGCCAGTTCAACCTCTCGCTGCTGATCACCGACGGCTTCATGGAAGCGGTCGACGCCGACGGCGACTGGCCGCTGGTGTTCCCGGTCAACAGGAAGGAAGAGGCCGACATCGACCTGTCCAACGCCGACCAGGTGGTCTGGCGCGACTGGCCGGCCCACGACGATGCCTACATCGTGCGCGACGACGGCATGGTCGCCTGCAAGATCTACGGCCACATCAAGGCGCGGCACCTGTGGGAAATGATCATGGTCTCGACGTACGACTACGCCGAGCCGGGCTTCATCCTGATCGACCGCGTCAACGAGATGAACAACAACTGGTGGTGCGAGAACATCCGCGCCACCAACCCCTGCGGCGAGCAGCCGTTGCCGCCGTACGGCGCCTGCCTGCTGGGCTCGGTCAACCTGACCAAGTTCGTGCGCGACCCCTTCACCGACAAGGCCTCCTTCGACTGGGAGGAGTACAAGGAAGTGGTCCGCGTGTTCACCCGCATGCTGGACAACGTGGTCGAGGTCAACGGCCTGCCGCTGGAGCAGCAGCGCAACGAGATCATGCGCAAGCGCCGCCACGGCATGGGCTTCCTGGGCCTGGGCTCGACCCTGACCATGCTGCGCATGAAGTACGGCTCGGCCGACAGCCTGGGCTTCACCGAGCAGGTCGCCCGCGACATGGCGGTGGCCGGCTGGGAAGTGGGCCTGTCGCTGGCGAAGGAGAAGGGCCCGGCACCGATCATGGACGAGACCTTCACCGTGACCCCGCAGATGCTGCGCCAGCGCCCGGAAATGGCGAAGGACGGCTGGCGCGTGGGCCAGGAGATCGAGGGCAAGGTGCTGCACGCGCGCTACAGCCGCTACATGCAGCGCATCGCCTCGGTTGCCCCGGACCTGGTGGACGAGCTGGCCGAGACCGGCGCCCGCTTCACCCACCACAGCTCCATCGCCCCGACCGGCACCATCTCCCTGTCGCTGGCCAACAACGCCTCCAACGGCATCGAGCCCTCGTTCGCGCACCACTACAGCCGCAACGTGATCCGCGAGGGCAAGAAGTCCAAGGAGAAGGTGGACGTCTACAGCTTCGAGCTGCTGGCCTACCGCGAGCTGGTCAACCCCAAGGCGATGCCGTTCTCCGACGACCCGGAGGCGCAGCTGCCGGACTACTTCATCTCCGCCGACGACATCTCGCCCAAGGAGCACGTGGACGTGCAGGCCGCCGCCCAGAAGTGGGTGGACAGCTCCATCTCCAAGACCGCCAACGTGCCCACGGACTACCCGTACGAGGACTTCAAGGACATCTACCGCTACGCCCACCAGCAGGGCCTCAAGGGCTGCACCACGTTCCGCTTCAATCCGGCCGCCTTCCAGGGCGTGCTGGTGAAGGAGAAGGACCTGGAGAACACCCTGTACCGCTTCGAGCTGGAAGACGGCTCGGTGGTGGAGGTCAAGGGCAACGAGGAGATCGAATACGACGGCGAGACCCACACCGCCGCCAACCTGTTCGATGCCCTCAAGGAAGGCTACTACGGCAAGTTCTGACGTAACGGGCCGTGGCGCGCGCTGTTCCGGGCGCCCGCCACGACCTTCCTGACCACACGGCGCCCGGATCCAGCGAGTTTGTCCCGATGACCACGCACAGCGAGCCCCAGGAGGGCCCCATGAGCAATGGCAATGGTGTGACGGCGACCCTGAGCGAGGACGCCGCCAAGACCCCCGAAGTTTCCACCGCGGCCGACGCCCCGGCGACCACCGAGGCCCAGGCCCCCGAATCGCTGACCGGCAATGACGCCGGACCCGCCGCACCGGCGGCGGAGCCGGTGGTCGAGCGGGTGAAGAAGACCGTTGCCACCACCCGCGCCAAGGTGGCGAAGAAGGCCACCACGGTCGCGAAGACGGCTGCGGGCGCAGCGAAGAAGGCCACCACCGCCGCCGCCAGGGCGAAGGACAAGGCCAAGGAAAAGGCGGCTGCCGTCGCCAGGACCGCCAGCACGCAGGCCGCCGCGGCGAAGAAGAAGGCCGCCGACGCCGCGAAGAAGGCCAAGGCCGCCGCCGAGCAGGCGCGCGGCAATGCCAAGAAGGCGGCCAAGAAGGCCGTGGCCAACACCCGCACGAAGCTCGAGCAGGCCAAGGCCAACGCCGCCGTCGAGGCCGCCACCGCCCGTGGCCGCATCGCCGCCCGCGGCGAGGCCCGCAAGACCGCGGCGAAGAAGGTCGCGACCAAGAAGGTGGCCGTCGCCCGCAAGGTCGTCGCCGCCAGGAAGGCCGCCGCGACCAGGAAGGCTACGAAGAAGGCGACCAAGGCCGCGAAAAAGGTCGCCAAGGCCGCGAAGAAGACCGTCGCCAAGGCCGCGAAGAAGACCGTCGCCAAGGCGCCTGCGAAGAAGACCGTCGCAAAGAAGACCGTGGCGAAGAAGGCCGCCCCCGCCCGCGCCACGAAGAAGACCGTGGTCAAGGCGAAGAAGGCCAGGTAAGACCCCCGCTCCCCCGTCCAGGCGGGGGAGCCAGCGGCCCCGCCGCGAACCCGACACCCATACAAGAACGTAAAGAGCAGAGGATCCGCCCCAATGGCCGTGAAGATCGACAGGAAAATCAAGGGCTACGCCGTCGTCACCCCGGACGACAAGGCGCGCGAGACCGCCGCGCCGGCGCCCGTCGCCGATCGCGAAGCGGCCAGCAGCGAGGCCAAGGACAACGTCATCCACATGCACGAGCGCATCGAGCGCCCGGACGTCCTGATCGGCAGCACCTACAAGATCAAGTCGCCGCTGGTGGAGCACGCCATGTACGTGACCATCAACGACATCGTGCTCAACGCCGGCACCGAGCACGAGCTGCGCCGCCCGTTCGAGGTGTTCATCAACTCCAAGTCGATGGACCACTTCCAGTGGATCGTGGCCCTGACCCGGATCATGTCCGCCGTGTTCCGCAAGGGCGGCGACGTGACCTTCCTGGTGGAGGAGATGAAGGCCGTGTTCGACCCGCGCGGCGGCTACTTCAAGGCCGGCGGCGTGTACATGCCCTCCCTGGTGGCCGAGATCGGCGCCGTGGTCGAGGAGCACATGAAGTCCATCGGCCTGATCCACGACCCGGAGATGAGCGCCCACCAGAAGGCCCTGATCGCCGAGAAGCGCAAGCAGTACGAAGAGCGCGCCAAGGGCGCCAGCGCCGCCGTCAACGGCACCGCCGCCACCACCGCCCGCGAGGAAGACGTCGCCGTGACCGGCGAAGGCACCAGCTTCCCGCCCAGCGCCACCATGTGCCACAAGTGCAGCACCAAGGCGCTGGTGATCATGGATGGCTGCGCGACGTGCTTGAACTGTGGGTATAGCAAGTGCGGGTGAGGGATGCTTAGCTGCTAAGGGAAAGGCCAGAGTTCAGAAGTGAGCCTGGCCTTTTTTCTTGGTAACTTCTTATTTGACTGCTTGGAATATGAGCGCAAATCGCAAGCTGCCTGTCGACAATCCAATCACCTCTGCTAGGGCTGATGCTCTTGGTAGAGCCTCGCAAGCACAGCTTTTCGCCGAGAACATTCTTGGGCTGGATTCGGATAATGGAGTTGTCGCGGCGGTGCTGGGGCCTTGGGGTTCAGGTAAGACATCTTTCATCAATCTGGCGAAGGAATGCATCAGGGAGCGTGGCGTCCCGGTGCTTGAATTTAATCCGTGGATGTTTAGCGGTGCGGATCAGCTTGTGCAAGCGTTCTTTTCCGAGCTGTCTGCCCAGCTGAAGCAGAAGGATTTTGGAGAGATAAGTGAACTAATTGATGACTATGGCGAACTTATCTCGGGTCTGGCGTGGGTTCCATTGGTTGGGCCTTGGCTCGCTAGGTTGAAGGCTGCATTTGAAATAATCTCTAGGATCTTGCGTGGGCGTGCGGGTTCGGCTGATGAGCGTCGCCGAAGGATTCAAGAGGCATTGAAAGGTCTTGATGAGCCAATTGTAGTTATTCTTGATGACATAGATCGCCTGACACATACGGAAGTTAGAGATATTTTTAAGTTGGTTCGGCTCACTGCTAGATTCCCAAGAATCATCTACTTGCTAGCGTTTGATAGATTGATGGTGGAGTGCGCGCTGGGGGAGGGTGGCCTGCCTGGAAGGGAGTATCTAGAGAAGATAGTCAATCTGGGGTTCGATCTGCCGAGGATCCCGGAGCAGGTTATGGACACGCAGATAATCGGTGTGCTTGGTGATTCGCTGGGTGATGCCCCGGGTGTTGAAAGTATTGATCGTGATGCATGGCTTGACATTTATGCGGAGATCGTCAGGCCGCTAATAAAAAATATGCGGGATGTGCGTCGATATTCGTTAGCGGCTTATTCATCCGCTCACGGGCTTGAAGGGCGGGTTGCTATAGCTGATGTGCTCGGCTTGGAGGCGGTGCGTATTTTTATTCCTGACGTATTTGATAGATTGCATGCCTATGCCCCCGTCTTGACGGGGGCGGATCTACCCAGTTCCGATTCGCAATATGCGGCGGATCAAATCCGAGAGCTATTGGATAGTTCCGGTAATAACAGAGATGTTGTCCTTAGTATGATTAAGCGGCTGTTTCCTGCGGCACAGAAGTATGTTGGAGGATCTGCTTACGGTGTTGATTTCAAGAATGGTTGGTTGGCAAGGCGCCGTGTGGCACATGAGGATGTTCTTAGGTTCTATCTTGAGCGCCTCGCCAGTGAGGGATTGAAATCATTTACAGATGCTGATTCTGCATGGAGAAAGATTGGAGATGAATCTGAATTTGATGAATTCCTTCGCTCGATCCCCAATGAGCGTCTTTTGGGTGTCGTCTCTTCGTTGGAAGCGTTCGAAGATCAGTTCGAATCGCAACACATGGTCCCGGCAAGCGTTGTGCTCCTGAATCTAATTCCGAAGGTTCATGGGCTAGAGCGCTCCCCGCTTGGACGGGATGCTTCTCTGGTCGTTGGCAGGGTCGTGTATCGTCTGATTCGACGCCTTGAATCTCATGCAGCCGTTGAGAAAGTAGTTCGCGATATTCTCCCTCGTGTCGAAACGCTATCATCAAAGCTCCGACTTATTAGCATGGTTGGATATCGAGACGGTGTCGGGCATCGTCTTGTCTCCGAAGACGCCGCTAGACAGTTGGAACTGGAGTGGCGGGCGGCCGTGCATGCAAATGCCCCAGATCTTCTTGCGGAAGAGTGGGACGTTCTTAGGGTCCTATTAATGGAAAGGGACTTGGCAGGGCCTCATGATCCGGTGTTGGGGCTGCCCGACTCGATAGAGATGACGGAGGCGTTGTTGAGATCCGCTATGAGCGAAGCTGTGAGTATGACCGCGGGGAATCGAGCGGTCCGTCGCTCGACGCGACTAGCATGGGAAACGCTCGTGAAGATCCTTGGAGGTGAGGACGAGCTTCGGCGGCGTATTGATGCTCTCAAGGATTCTGGTAAGGAGCAGGTTGACGAATCCCTTGAGCTTGCGTGTAAGTACTTGTCTGGGTGGCGGCCGCAAGAGCGGTGAGGGTGTCGCCCTGCAGGTGTTTTGGTGGCGAAACACGGGTCAGAGTGTACTTTCCGGCTCCGAGTGGGGCGCCGACGTCCCCCCGCTTTCAGTAGCGGGGCTCTTTAGAGTCCGGGTTTCATCGTAGCGGCTTTGGCCGCCAACTGTTCGGCATAAGCGGCCGGCGTCAGACCGCCCAAGGTCTTCTTCGGTCGTTCCTCGTTGTACTCCCGGCGCCAGGTTTCGATCTCGGTGCGGGCGTGCAGCAGCGTCGGGAACCAGTGCTCGTTGAGGCATTCGTCCCGTAGGCGGCCGTTGAAGCTCTCGATGTAGGCGTTCTGGTTCGGCTTGCCTGGCTGGATCAGGCGCAACTGCACACCGCGCTCGTGGGCCCACGCCACCATCGTCTTGCCGCAGAACTCCTTGCCGTTGTCGGTACGGATCACCTGCGGCAGGCCGCGGGTCAGCGCCAGCCGATCCAGCACCCGGGCCACGCCGTGGCCGGAGATGGCCCGCTCCACCTCGATCGCCACCGCCTCGTGCGTGGCATCGTCGACGATGGTCAACGCCTTGAGCACACGCCCCTCGGCGGTGCGGTCGAACACGAAGTCCATCGACCAGACCTGGTTGGCCGCTTCCGGCCGCAGCAACGGTTGGCGCTCGCCCAGCAACACCTTCTTCCGCTTGCGCCGGCGCACCTGCAACCTGGCCTCCTGATACAGCCGTTCCACCCGCTTGTAGTTCACCGGCCACTGCTCCTGCCGCAGCTTCAGATAGATCATCCCGACGCCATAGCGCTTGTGTCGCTGCGCCAGCGCCAGGATCCGCTCGCGCAGCTCGACGTTGCCATCCGGACGCGGGACGTAGCGCAGCGCGCTGGCGCTCATCCGCACCATCGCCAGCGCCCGTCGCTCACTCAGCCCCCGATCCACCAGATGCCGCACCAGCGTCCTGCGCGCCGGTGCGGTCACCACTTTTTTCGCAGGGCGTCCTTGATGACGTCGTTCTCGAACAGCTGCTCGGCCAGCAGCTTCTTCAACCGCGTGTTCTCGGACTCCAGCTCCTTGAGCCGCTTGGCCTCTGGCACGCTCATGCCGCCAAACTTGCTGCGCCACAGGTAGTAGGAGGCCTCGCTAAAGCCGTGCCTGCGGCACAGCTCCTTGACCGGTAGGCCAGCTTCGGCTTCACGCAGGAAGCCGATGATCTGCTCTTCGGAAAAGCGCTTCTTCACGTCCAATCTCCGTCTCGTTGGGGATTGGACTCCAAATCGACCTGCTACTCAAAGATGGGGGGACGTCGCCCGGAGACGGGCGACACCGCGGAGAAGCGGCAGGGCGGCGCCTGACGCCCCGTAGCCCGGGTAAGCGAAGCGCACCCGGGATTCGCGACAACTGACGACCGGGCCCCGGATGCGGCCTTCGGCCTTATCCGGCTACGGGCTCAGATCTGTTCCGTTGCAGATTGAGGGCATTTTTACGATGTCATTAAGCGGCGCTGAGCTTTCTATAAGTCCTTTGGAGAAGGTCCAATGCCTCGCTCTGCGTTAATCCATCTCCAAGTTGAACCGTGCGCGTGCGGTCCGAGTTACTTCCGAAAGCGCTATTAATCATCGCGTACTTGGCTCGGAAATGGGCGGCGTCCGTCTTGTTATGAAACTTTTCAGGCTTCAGCACAAGCGTAACTCTGTATCGAACCTCATTGGTAGTTTCATCTGGGGCCCTTGAGTGCTCGATATTGAAGTATGAAACCCACCAATTATCCCTACTCAAATGTTCGACATGGGGTGCCCGGATACTTATCCCGCTCCTGCGAGATTCCACGCCATCATCAGATTCCAATTCCAGTAGCGCCATTATCTGTATGGCGATTGCCTCCGGCCGCTCCAACTCTGACAGGAGTTTTGCGGTTCCGCGATTTTGGAGAATGAACAGCATGGCGCTGCTGGGTTGCTCCTCATGCTCGAACCAGGCCGCTGTCATCCTGGGCCCAACGAATCTATGCAACTCTCGAATTGCTTCGGGATAGTCGCGGAGGAGTGCAGCTGCTATTAGTGTTCGTTTTCGATCAAGCGGATCTTCCCATTGAGTCCGCTCTGTGCAGTAGCTCGCAACTAGTTGGGCGGACGCATTGCCACGCTCAACTTGCCTGACGGCGCGATCGGCCGATGCCTTCAGCCAGCCGTATCCGACGTGAAGCCACGTGTCGGCGCATGGTTGCTTCCCTTCTTCGTCATAGTCAAAATCCTCGCTCATCGCAATGAAGGCAATGACGAATTTGCTTAATCGCCTGTTCTTCTCGATCGCATCCTCGAAGGCTTTCTGATAGCGGTTGAGTTGAGCCTCGGTGTGCTTTGTCTTCGTCTTATTCTCAATAACTACGATGAGTTGATTGTGCTCGTCGATGATCGCGAGATCTGATCGACCCTGCCGATCAAAGCCGAACTCACGCACTGCAAACGCGCCGCAAAATGACGTAGTTCGTATTCTTGAAGGCGTCCAGCGTTCGAAGAATCGCCGTGTCGACGGTTGGGTTTGTCCGAGCCATCTCGACTTCGTCGGCTCAATTGTCATGGCACGCTTGGATGCATACAGCAACAGGTCGCGCAGGATCTCGTCGCCCTGCCCATGTCCCTCTCGCGAATCGAAAAGCCAGGCAAGGATGTTGCTGTTTTGGTTTTCACTCAGTTCAATCAGGTCGAATGCATCGCTTGCCCCCCGCTGGAGTTCATTTAACTCAGCGAGTCTGGGGTCGGCCATTAGTCGCTCAAAGTCCCTTGTTGTATGTATGCCCATCGGTAATCCCCTTCCCTGAGTTTGGTCGCTTTGAAAATTTAGCAGTCGAGGAGGCGTTGCGCACGCTTGACTCAGTGCTCTCCAAGGACGTGAGTCGATCCTGCCGCATTAGCGGAGAAGGAAAGCCTCCCCGTGGGTCGTGCTGGTGGCATGCTTGGCGTGGGGCCGCCCCGGCACGCGGCGAGGGGGAGCAATGACAGCGCAAACGCATGAAAACCTAATGATCGATGGCCACCCCCGCAGCATGATGAGCTGCCCGGATTTCCCGGTGGGGTCGTTTGGCATCGTAGAGGTGGAGAACCCGGGGAGGGGGGTCTGGTACTCCACCGCCTGCTGGCGGGAGTACGTGGGGACCTGGGTGCTCGATAACGGCCGTCTTTTCCTGTGGCGACTGGAGGGGAAGTACCGGTTGCAAAATCCGGATCCGCTGTTCGCCAGTTGGTACAGCGGCACCCTCGTCGTTCCGGACGGCAGGCTAGTGCACTACGTGCATATGGGATTCGGATCGATCTACGAGCGCGAGATCCACATCACCGTGGCGAACGGGTTGGTTACCCACACCGAAGTGGTCGACAACCGGGCCAGGCTGGAAGC
The DNA here is from genome assembly GCF_000185965.1 of Pseudoxanthomonas suwonensis 11-1. Lineage (NCBI taxonomy): Bacteria > Pseudomonadati > Pseudomonadota > Gammaproteobacteria > Lysobacterales > Lysobacteraceae > Pseudoxanthomonas > Pseudoxanthomonas suwonensis. The sequence goes on along the minus strand of NC_014924.1, from coordinate 2,854,650 downwards.
ATTGCGGCCGTAGTAGGTCGGGCGAGTCTGATCGGGGTGACTTCCGTAGCCGGGTAAGCGGAGCACACCCGGGATTCGCGCGCCCCGGTGGCCGGGACCCCCGATGCGGCCTTCGGCCTTATCAGGGCTACGCCGCTGCACACGCGCATGACCGTCTTCGGCGCAGGCTGGAGTGCCCGACCCAAGACAAGGAGCCACGCCATGGGCACGCCCCAGACCCCTGACAGCATTCAGAAGTCGCGGCAGGAGAAGTCGCCGCCGCCCAAGTGCGAGGACGCGCATCCGGGAAAGCTGTCCAACCCGGAGACGGGCGACACCGCGGAGAAGCGGCAGGGCGGCGCCTGACGCCATGTGCCCAGGTAAGCGGAGCGCACCCGGGGTTTGCATCGCCCGATGACGAGACCCCGGATGCGGCCTTCGGGCTTATCCGGGCTACGGATCAATCCTCTTCCGCCGCCGCTTCCCGTCCCTGCTGGCGGATCAGCGCTTCCTCTCGGGCATCGTTGATGGCGTGGCGCACGCCGTCGATGTCCGGCGCCGACTCGTCATGCTCGAACACGCCGGTCAGTCCGGTGTCCGGGCGCAGCTCGCCGGCCTCGAACAGGGCCCACATCTCCTCGCCGTACCAGGTGTCCAGCAGCTCGGGCGCCCAACCGCCGAGGCAGGCGGTGATGTTGTTGACGTCACGCAGCAGCATGGTGCGCGCGGCGTTGTTGCCGGCGGCGCTGACCACCTGCGGGAAATCGATTACCACCGGGCCATCGGCGGCGACCAGTACGTTGTAGGGCGAGAGGTCGCCATGGACCAGGCCGCTGCAGAGCATCTTCACGATCTGCCGCACCAGGAAGGCGTGGAAGGTGCGCGCCTGCTCCGGTGAAAGTTCCACCTCGCCCAGGCGCGGCGCCGAATGCCCGGCGGCATCGACCACCAGCTCCATCACCAGCACGCCGTGGAAGTAGCCATGCGGCTCGGGCACGCGCACGCCGGCCTCGCGCAGCTGGTACAGCGCATCGACCTCGGTGTTCTTCCAGGCCGTTTCCTGCTGCTTGCGGCCGTACTTGCTGGCCTTGCCGATCGCGCGCGCCTCGCGGCTGCCGCGCACCTTGCGACCTTCCTGGTACTGCACGCGCTGCTGGAAGCTGCGCTGGGCCATGTCCTTGTAGACCTTGGCGCAGCGCACGTCGTCGCCGGCGCGCACCACGTACACGGACGCCTCCTTGCCGCTCTTGAGCGGGCGCAGCACGGCGTCGATCACGCCGTCGTCGATCAGCGCCTGCAGGCCGGCGGGAGTTTTCATGGCACCTCTTGGGGAAACTGGCGATGGCGCAGGGGGCCGGGAAAGCCGGCGCCGGCGCGCCGGAGTGCGCGAACGATACACTGCGCGACCCCCGACCCCGTGGCGCGCCGTTCATGTCCAACCCCATCCGCCTGGCCCGACGCGTGGCCGAACTGGCCCAGTGCTCGCGCAGCGAGGCCGAGCAGTACATCGAGGGCGGCTGGGTGAAGGTCGACGGCCAGGTGGTGGAGCTGCCCGGCCACATGGTCACCAGCGAGCGGGTGGAGATCGACCCCAAGGCCCGCCTGCAGCCGGTCGAACCGGCGACCTTCCTGCTGCACAAGCCGGCCGGCGTGGACCTGGAGGCCGTCGCCGACACGCTGGCCACCCTGCTGCCGCCGCAGGAGCGCTGGGAAGGCGACACCAGCAACATCCGCACCCTGCGCAAGAACTTCCAGCGCCTGGCCTCGCTGGTGCCGCTGGAGCCGGAAGCCAGCGGCCTGGTGGTGCTGAGCCAGGACGGCCGCGTGCGCCGCCGGCTGGTGGAGGACTTCGCCACCATCGAGCAGGAGTTCGTGGTCGAGGTCGAAGGTTCCCTGGAACCCTGGGGCCTGTCCCGCCTCAGCCACGGCCTGACCTTCGAAGGCCTTGAACTGCCGCCGGGCAAGGTGAGCTGGCAGAACGAGACCCGCCTGCGCTTCGCCCTCAAGGGCCCGCGCCCCGGCCAGCTGCGCGCCATGTGCACCCAGGTCGGCCTGGAGGTCGTCTCCATCCGCCGCCTGCGCATCGGCCGCATCCCCCTGGCCAAGATGCCCCCCGGCGCCTGGCGCTACCTCCCCGTCGGCGAGAAGTTCTAAAGACCGGGGTCAGAGTCCAATTTCCCGCGATGTAAAAACCGGGGTCAGAGTGCGATTTTCCGCGGGAAATCGCACTCTGACCCCGGTTTTCATGCCGCCTGCCTGCCCGGCGCGCCTGCTGATTCCCCGGATGCGGCCTACGGCCTTATCCGGCTACTCGCTACTCGCAACTGCCAACGCTCTGGCCCAACCGACGCGGCCATACCGGCAAGCCCGCGACCAGGCAGAACACCACGCCGACCAGCAGGCCGGCGCCGGTGCCGATCAGGGCGGATTCGAGCGCCGAGTAAAACCGGGGTCAGAGTCCAATTCCCGCGATATAGAAAACCGGGGTCAGAGTGCGATTTTCCGGCGGGAAATCGCACTCTGACCCCGGTTTTCACTCCGCCTGCCTGCCCAGCGCGCCCGCCGATTCCCCGGATGCGGCCTGCGGCGTTGTCCGGGCTACTCGCAACTGGCTACGCCCTGGACTTGCCGGCCCCAGACCGGCAAACCCGCGACCAGGCAGAACACCACCCCAACCAGCAGGCCGGCGCCGGTGCCGACCAGGGCGGATTCGAGCGCTGATTGCCGCGAGACCTGGATCCAGAAAGGAGCCGCCATGCCAATGCCGGCAAGCGTCGAACCAGCGCACACCGCCAGCCAGCTCAACCTGTCCTTCGCGCGCAGCCACAGCAGGTAGGGCAGGCCGAGCACCGCCATGGCGATGGCGCCGCACACCGTGCCGACGACCACGACGATGCCCGCTGCGAGATAGAAATCGGCTTGCCGGAGGTGCAGTTGCCAGGACGCGGCGATCCAGATGCACAGGGCCACCGGAACCGCCAGCGGCGCGACCAGCACCGCCTTCCAGAACGCCGGCATCCGCGGTGGCCCAGTGCCGGTGCGCGCCGCGGCTCCGCCAGCCGGCGACCTCACGCTCGCGTCCATCCCTGCCCTTACCTGCTCGCCTGCAACTTCAGGTCGATGCACTGGTAGTAGATGTCGTCCGCGTCCTCGGCCGAAGGGTCGTAGGGCGCCTTACCTGCCTCGGTCATCAGCTGGATGATCTGCAGGGTGCAGTTGTCGCATTCCACGTCGGGCAGCTTGAGGTCCAGCGAGTAGGCCTTGCCGTTCTCGGCCACGTCGTGGCGGCCGAAGTCGTCCACCAGCACGGTGGCGTTGTTGTAGAAGTCGCCGTCGCCGCAGTTGGGCTCGCCCTCGGCACAGGTGCGGCTGGCCGGGGCGATGCTGGCCGGGTTGCGGAAGTCGTCGTCGCCGTCGTTGTCGAAGGCGATGCGGAAATAGCCCGGGTGCGCGACGTACTCCACCCAGGACAGCTTGATCGTCTGGCCGGGGGCGTAGGTATGGACGTTCTCCCCACGCTCGCCATCGGGTCGCCCGCATGGCGCGCTCTTGATCTCGCCGGGGCCGTAGCGGGAGGTGTGGCTATCGCTGAAGTCCACGGCGAAATGGGCATGGGCCGCGCCCGCGACCGTACCGGTCAGGAGCAGCAGCAGGCAGGCGGAAAGCCGGGAATGCATGGGCGACTCCTTCGGAAGGGGCGATGCGGACATTACACAAATCCTTTGCCGCGGGCGCGGAGGCCTTCCGATCAGCGGAATACGCCAGCTGCGGATACTGGAGTAGGCTCGCCGCATCGGCAGCGGGGAGGCAGCCTTGCGGCCTGTCCTGGCAGGTCGGGCAAGCCGACCGCCCCCGGGTGCCGACATGCGTGGGTGCGGCGCAATCGGACCGCGCCCGCAGGGGAAGTAGGGGTTGATGAGAGACGCACGATCCGCCGGATCACCCGGTATCAGGGTCGTGTCTCCATTTTCACGGAAGGAGAGGGGATATGCGCGTTCTTGTATTGATTGCAGTGGTGCTGCTGGCAGCCTGTTCGACGACGAGTCGTGTCCACCAGGCGCATTCTGGACTGCAGGGGAAGACGTTCGATTACCGGTTGGTGGACCGCGGTGGCGACAATGCCGAAGGCGTCGCGGAGCTCGACCGCGTGATCCGGAACCGGCTGTTCTCGGCGGGCCTGGTCGACCAGGGGGCGTCCGCTGGTGCGGTGGAGGTCACCGTGACCCATTACTACGTGCGGCATGGAGCGGCGCGGGCCCTGGTCGGCATCATGGCCGGACGGGACAAGATCATCAGCCATGTCCGCGTGCTCGATCCGGCCGGCGCCGTGCTCGCCTCGTTCGAGGTCGAATCCACCAATGCCACCGCCTGGGGAACAACAGGTGGCCTGCATGAGAAGCACGCCGACGAGATCCTGGCGCAACTGAAACGCCAGTAACGCCCGCCGCGACCCTGCGTAACCGGCATTCGCAGCGCACCGGTGCAGGTGCGCTGCGGGTGTGTCCGGAGCTGGTCGCGACGTTTGCGAAGTACAGGTAGTCCAACAGCCAAGGGGGACAGGATGGAGAGCTTTTCCCGTTTGTTGCTTGTGATGTTTGGATTTCTCGCGCCTGCAGGGCATGTACTGGCGGCGGGGGCGGAACAGGGGGATACGGCGACCACGCGTGCGAATGAAGGGCTTTCTGGCTTCAACGGGGTGACGTTCAACCCCGCGATCTACTACCTGCATTACTCCCAGGACGTCATCGAGGATTCCGGTGACGTGCGTTTGCGGAGCAACGGAACCCTCGACGCTTCCGCGACAGGCAGCAACGCGGTCCTGGGCCTGGAGGTGCATGCTGGTGGTGGCGTGGCATATGACATCTGTGACATGGCCTGTACCGATTCGAAAAAGAAGGTTGTCCGGACCTGGGGCTGGGTGGTTGGCCCGTATATCGGCGTCTTCGATGTGACCAGTGGTTTGAATGGGTTCGCCGGTGGAGTTGCAGGCGAGATCTGGCGTGGCGACGCCGAAGGCAAATCCAAGAAGCACTTGTCGCTGGGCATCGGCCGTTTCGTCCACAAGCGCCGCCTTGTCCTGGCCGGTGACGTCCAGATCGGACAGGAACTGCCCGAGGGGCTGGAACTGGTGGACGCAACCCGCCGGAAGGATGTAGGCGGCTGGACGATCATGCTCTCCGGGGGAGTGTCCGATTTTTTGTGTGCAGGGCAGCAATCAAGGTGCCGCCCGCTCGATGCGGTCACCGAACAGTATCGCGAACTGGTTCATGGCTGCCGTCCAGTGAACCGGAGGCTTGTTCCAGACTGTCTTGATGTTGCGCAGAGCCAGCCAGATCAGCTTGGTGGCCGCCTCGTCGGTGGGGAAGTGGCCGCGGGTCTTGATCACTTTGCGCAGCCGCGCATTGACGCTTTCGATGGCGTTGGTGGTGTAGACCATCCGGCGCACCTCGGGAGGGAAGGCGAAGAACGGCACCACCTGCGTCCACGCACGCCGCCAGGCAGGGGCGACGGTGGCGTAGCGCTGGCCCAGCGGGCTGTCCTCGAGGACTTGCAAGGCCGCTTCGGCGGCCTCGGCGTTGGGGGCGGTGTAGATCGGGCGCAGCAGGCCCGCCATGGCCTTGCGCTCGCGCCAGGGCACGTAACCGAGGCTGTTGCGGATCAGGTGCACGATGCAGGTCTGCAGCGTGGTCCGCGGGAACGCCGCCTCCAGCGCTTCGGGTAGGCCCTTGAGGCCGTCGGCTACGCCCAGCAGGATGTCGCTGACTCCGCGGTTGCGCAGGTCGGTGAACACCCGCAACCAGAACCTGGCGCCTTCGGTGTGCTCGATCCACAGGCCCAGCACGTCCCGCGTGCCGTCGCGTTGCACCCCCAGGGCCAGGTACACCGCCTTGTTGTGGACGACCCCATCGGCCCGGATCTTGACCCGCAGTGCATCGAAGAACACCAGCGGATAGACCGCCTCCAAGGGCCGGCCCTGCCACGCCGCCACCTCCTCCAGTACCGCATCGGTGACCCGGCTGATCAGGTCCGGCGATACCTCCACGGCATACATCTGGCGCAGGTGCTGCTGGATCTCGCGCACGCTCATCCCCCGTGCGTACATCGACACGATCTTGTCGTCGAAACCGGCAAAGCGACGGGAGTGCTTGGGCACCAGCTGCGGCTCGAACGAGCCGGCCCGGTCGCGGGGAATATCCAGCCGTACCGCCCCTTCATCGGTCAGCACCGTCTTGCCAGTGCGGCCGTTGCGGTGGTTGCCCGGGACCTCTGCCGCGTCCAGGTGGGCCTCCAGCTCGGCGTTCAATGCCCGCTCCAGGAAGGCCTTCTTGAACCCCCGGAACACCGCCTCCAACCCCTCCGGGGTCATCGGCCCCGGTACCAGCTGCTCCAGCAGCTCCGGCGGGATCCTCACCGCCGCCTGCCCCTCCACCCCAGCTAACGGGGCCTTCTTCTTGGCCATGGCCTGCTCCTCCTGCCTTCAAGGGTAGGCCCTGCACACAAAAATCCTGACACCCTCGGCGCGCAAGCCTCGGAGCCCCAATCGCAAGGCCCTGGGCTCCATCCGCAAGGCTCCAAGCTCCAACTTCGAAGCTCAGCAGCTCCAACGCCGGGGCTTTTTGCCTTGCGCGCAAAGCCTGGAGCCTCGCGTGCAAGGCTCCGATCCTTGCGCCTGGAGCTCCGAGCCTTGCGTTTGGAGCTCCGAGCTTCGACTTCCGAAGCTCGAAGTCTTGCGCTCGGAGCTCACCAGCCTTGCGCGCAAGGTTCCGAGCTTTGTGCTTGAAGCAAAAAGCCTTGCGTTCCGGGCTCCGGGGCTTGCGCGCAAGGCTCCGAGCCTTGCCGTTGCAAGCCTCATTGCCTTGCGCGCAAGGCAGGGGAGCCTTGCGCACGAGGCTCCGGGCCCGAAGCGCAAGGCCCGGAGCCTTGCATGCAAGCCTCCGAGCCCGGTGGTCGGGATCCGGAGCCTTGTGGTTGGGTGGCCGGCACTGGCCCGGGCAGCCGGCCCCATGCAGCTCGTCGGCAAGTCCTTGGCGACCATGAGCCGTGATGGCAGGATTGCCCGCTTTCCAAAGGGGAGTAGTGCCAATGCTGCATAGGGGAAAGCTTGCCGCCGCGATGATCCTGGCCCTGGCCGCCGCCGGCTGCGCGCAGGACACGGCGCCGGCCAACGCGGGCGAGACCGGCCAGGCCGAGGCCGTGCCGGCTGATGCCGCCGCGCCGGCCGAAGAGGCCGCGTCCAGCGACGCCGCCGCGCCTGCACCCGTCGCCACGACTGGCGGCAAGACCCGCGCCTGCATGATCGCCGGCGAGTTCGAGCTGTTCGGCGAGCGCATCCGTTCGCGCGACTGCCTGCAGGCCGACGGAAGCGTGTCGGAGGAGATGCACCGCAAGCTGTGCGAGTCGCTGGCCGAGGGCTCGGCGAAGATCGGCAGCGGCAAGGCCGGCGAGGTCACCTGGATGGACGCCTGCCCCAGCCCGAACCAGGGCAGCTGCAAGGGCATCTTCGGCCAGCCCGGACTGTCGGCTTCCTACTACGAGCGCAGCGGCGACGGCCTCACCTCCCTGCCGAGCAGCTGCCAGATGGGCGGCGGCACCTGGGAAGGCTGAAAACCGGGGTCAGAGTGCGATTTCGCCGACGCTGACCCACGCAAAGGCCAGGATGCAAGTCCTGGCCTTTTTCATTGCGCAAACCGCACTGCGCACCGTTTGCCGCATCCGTCAATCGGCTACTGGTGGCCGGACCGAGGCACTACAATGCGCGCCCCCGTTTTCGCCCGCAGTGCATGGACATCGTCGTACTCGAAGAGCTCAAGGCCTATATCGATCCGCTGACCAACGACGAGTACGAGGCACTGGAGCGCAGCCTGCTGGCCGAAGGCTGCCGCGATTCGCTGGTGCTGTGGGGCGACATCCTGGTGGACGGCCACAACCGCTACGGCATCTGCCAGAAGCACGGCATCCCCTTCAACACGGTGCAGAACACGCGCTTCCAGTCGATGGAGGACGTGCACCTGTGGATGATCGAGCAGCACCTGGGCCGGCGCAGCGTGTCCGACTACCAGCGCGGCGTGCTGGCCCTGCGCAAGCGCGAGATCATGGCCCGTCGCCTGCAGGCCCAGCGCGAGGCCGAGCTGGAGGCCCTGCGCGCCGCCCAGGCCGCCACTGCCGCCGCCGAAGCGGCCGAGGCCGAAGCCGCGGAAGCCGCCGAGGCCCTGAAGGCCAAGGCGGAGCCCGACGACCTGCCGCCGTGGGACCCGGTGCCGGTGAGCCGCGCCGAACTGGCCCGCGAGGCCAAGCTCAGCGCCAACCAGGTCGCGATGATCGAGCGCATCCACACCCAGGCCGCGCCCGAGGTGGTGGAAGCGCTGAAGGCCGGCGAAATCTCGATCAGCGCCGCCGCCGCGGTCGCCAGCCTGCCGGTCGAGGAACAGCGCAACGCCGCCCAGGGCGGCAAGACCGAGCTGAAGCAGGCCGCAAAGCGCGCGCGCGAGGCGAAGAAGCGTCCGCGTGCCGGGTCGGAGGGCGAGGGTGCGGCAGCGGAGGGCGGTGAGGCTGGCGAGGGCGCGGAGCCAGCCACCGACGTGCGCACCCTGCAGCGCCGCATCACCCAGCTCGAGCGCGAGAACGAGGAGCTGCGCTCCAAGGTCGCCACCCTGCAGAACCAGCTGGTGCGGATGCGCGAGGCGGGGGTGCAGGCGGGGTGACCTGCCGGGACGTGCAGTCCCGCGCGCTTTGTTGCTGACCGCAGTTCCATGGACCAGGGCAGGTCCCGGGACATCTGGGAGCGACCCCGGTCCCGGCGCTAAGCTTGGCCTGCCCGCAGGGAGCGGGCTCGATCAAGGGGAGCAAATGAAGCGTCGCATCCTGGCCGCCGTACTGGCGGCAAGTGTATTCCTGTCCGGTTGTGCCACCTACCAGGCCGGTAGCCTTTCGGTTTCCGAACAGCTCAAGCGTTTCGAGCCCGTGCCCGGGAAGGCCAGCATCTACGTCTGCCGGATCCCGGCCGTGCTGGTGGCCCGCGGGGTCAAGACCGTCGTCTACGTGGACAACGAGGCCATCGGCACCCTGCGCCAGAACAGCTTCGTGCACACCGTGGTCGAGCCTGGCAAACACGGCGTGCTGCTGCGCCATGACGGCATCAACGCCGGTGCGGGCGGCTTCATGCCGTTCGAGGTGTCCGCCGGCGAGGTCCGCTTCTTCTGGGTCGGCGTGACCGGCAAGGGCTGGGGCGTGCTCACCGTCGACAACTTCGACAGCGAGCAAGAGGCGCGCGAGTGCGTGCTTGGTGCCGAGTATTCGGTGCCCGGCGCTGCGCAGTGAGCTCACAGGCGCAAGCAGGCCCGGGGAGCAGTCTCCTGCTGGTCCTGGACGCCACGGAGCGCTTGCACGGAAGCATCCTCCCACTGTGGGAGGACCTCCCCGCCATATCCGAGCGGCGCGCCTTCATTGCGCACAGCTTCTGCAGGATCGTGCGTGATGACGTTCGGGCCCAGTACGCGCTCTTGCGCCTGGGCCTGGATGTGCCTGCTTTGACCTTGGTCAGGCCATGCTTTGAGGCACTGGTTCGGGCGATCTGGGTAAAAGAAGGAGCAAAAGAGGAATGGGTCGCGGCTTTCCTCACGCTAACCGCGGAAGCGATCAGCTCAAGCGGCGAGACGCAGATGGGGCCATCGGTAGGACGCATGTTGGAAGAGATTTCCAATCGCTGTCCAGAATTTGTCTGGCGACCCCTAAGGATGCTCAAGGATGAAACATGGCGTGCGATGAATTCCTATGTTCACGGAGGCATTCGCGCCATTGGTCAGGTTAACTCTCCGGAGAACTGGGATCAGCTGGCAAGTGCCATGTTGAATGCCAACATGATGCTAGTCATTGCAACGAATCTGGCACGGATGACTTCCGGGATGCGAAGTCCGGAGATAGCCGCTATACAACGCAACCATCCCGGTGCGCTTCCGCCACCGCCGTAGGAAGCGATATAGCCTGTAGCTGTTGATTTTGGCAGCAGGACGAGCCTGCTGGGTGACAAACTTACGCAACCCGTTACGCATATCCGGGAGGAGCGGTGGATCTGAGGTGCTCCGGCAGGCCTGCAGGTTTGTGTGGCAGGTTCATCGTTTGGATCATGCCTCTGTTAGCAGTTGGACTGCGGACCGCCAAGCGCTTCTTAGCTTCCGGACTGCTGCTGCCCGCCCTGGCCGCCGCGCAATCCGCCGACATTTCCTTGCGCCTGTCTCCCGGCACGGAGCCAGACCGCGTCCGCATCGAGCTGTCGCGCCCGATATGCGAACCGGTGTGGAGGTTTGCCGAGGGCTATCCTGGAGATCGCAGCGCCGCGTGGGGTGACATTGAAGGCGCTCGATGGATGGAGGGAGCGTTGGAAGCCGACGCGGGAAGCTGTCTTTCGGAGCTGGCTCTCGAGCTGCCGTGGGACCAGCCCACGGTTGACCGCACGTATCCAGTGCTCCTCGGTAACCCGGATACGTTCGCGGTCTACCTGCCGCACCTGGTGCCGGCGGGCATCGCGATGGTCATGGTCGATGCGGGTGCCTTCTGCACGGAGAGAGGCTCGTGCGCTGACGGTCGCCTGTACCGGGAGGACGAATGGCGCGACAGCGAGCCGTATGTGGTGATCGGGTCATTCGAGCAACCGTCCGCCGGTTCACGGATCCGTGCCCAGCCCGGTACCCCGCCCTGGATCGTGAGCGCGCTTGGCCAGTCAGCGGACACGGCCTTCCGTCATGCAGCCGCGATGTACGGGGCGCTGCCCCACCAGGGTTCGCTGATCCACGTATTCCACGATCCGCGCCCGGACGGCACCCGCTGGCGTGGGTGGAGCAGCGGACAGATGCTGTTCCTGGTCTTCAGTGGACAGGGCTGGAGCAGCGAGAGCGAGGAGCTTGGCAGGGAGCTGGATACGTTCCTGGTCCACGAGATCCTGCATCTCTGGAATGCGTGGAAGTACCCGGCAGCCGATGGCGCCCCAGCCTGGCTGACTGAAGGTTTTGCCGAGTTCCATACCCTGGCCATCGGCCTGGGTAGCGGAAGCATCAGCACCCATCTGGCTGCGGAGAGGCTGCTTGCCACGGCAGGCCGTTGCCTGGGCCGGTTGCCTGCGCAAACCTCGTCGCGTCCCGCCGGAATCGACCGGACCCCATACGATTGCGGGCTGTTGGCCAACTGGCTGGTCGCCGAGCGTGCGAGTGGGAATGGCCGCAGCATCGCTGATGTCTGGCGGGAAGTGTTCACGGCGCCTGACGGCCGGCATGGCGTCGTGGATCTTGCGGCTGCAGCTAGGAGTGACGGCGACACGAGGTGGATCCGGGAGGTGCTGTCGCCGGACCAGTTGGAGAAGGTCCTGGAGGATCTCGGTTATGCCGTCGGACGTGATCCGTCGTCGGAAGGGTTTCGCTCGAAAGTCAGGAACGCGGTGTACGTGGGTCTGCTTGCCACGGCCTGCGATGGTCCGCCCTACGGGTACTACGAGCATCCCGACCACGTGGTGTTTGATACCGGCCGGCGCTGCAAGTGGCTCGACGGCGATCCGAAGGTCACGGGTTTCAATGGCCATGACCTGCAGCACGGTGAGCCAACCGCTGCTCTGGTCGAGGCGCGCCAGGCATGCGCGGGCGGGCAGCTATCACTGGACCTGCTCGACGGCGGGCAGATGACGGTGCCATGCAAAGCGAAAATCCCTGAGCTGGTGCCACCGGTGACCGTTACCCGGGAAGGCATGCCGGCAATCGTGGAGCGGGTGATGCGGGCCGTGCGCTAGCAGAGCTTCCGTTTACTTCAGCGGCGCATCCTTCGCCAGCGGCCGTGCGTGCTGTACGAGGGTCAGCAGCAGCTTGCCAGGCTCTTCGGCCAGGATCTCGTGCGCGGAATGCTCGAACCACTCGAAGTGCTTGTAGGGAGCATCGACACGGTCGAACCACTCGCGGGCGACGTGCGAGTTGACGCTGCGGTCGTGGCGGCCGGCGAGGATGACCAGGGGGCAGCGCAGGCGGGTGTGGCGGCTGAGGTCCAGGCCGAGCACGTCGGCAAGCAGGAAATCCTGCGACCAGCCGTTGCCGTCGTAGGCACGCGCGGCCTCCTCGTCGCTGTATTCCGGTGACAGGCGCACGGCCATGCCGTCGACCTGGCCCTCGCGGTAGGCCATCACGCCGCCGAAGCGGTCGGACCAGCGTCGCTCGATGATGATGTCCTCCAGCGGGATCGGCTCGCCGTCCTTCGCGTACGGCGCGATCGATTCCAGCTGCGCGATGGCCTCGCGGTTGCCGGTGCGGCGCGCCTGTTCCAGCGCGTAGGCGTAGCCGCGGCGCTCGCTCTCGGGGCTGTTCACGGCCTGGCCCATGCCGATGTACGCGTGCAGCCATTCCGGGCGGCGCAACGCGAACTCCAGGCCCACGTAGCTGCCCCACGAGGTGCCAAGCACGAACACCTTGTCCTGGGAGAACTCGCGGCGCAGCCAGTCGACCAGCTCCTCGGTGTCGTCGACGAAGCGCTGCCGCTGCATCGTCGGCGCGACCGTGGCTGGATCGTTGGCCAGGTAGGTCTTGCCGGCGCCGCGCTGGTCCCAGTGGACCACGGTGAAGTACTCCTCCAGCCCGCGCGTGGCCCACCAGGCGATGCCACTGGTGGGAAAACCGGGGCCGCCGTGGATGACCAGCAGCACCGGGTTGGCCCGGTCCTGGCCGCGGATGCTCACGAACTGCCGGATGCCGCCGATGGGCAGGTACTCGTAGCGCTCCACGCCGGTCGGCGCGACGATGCGGCGCAGCTCGCGGATGACGCCGACGGCGTCCTCGCGCGGCGAGGCCTGCTTCTCCTGTGCGGTAGCAGGATTGCCTGCGACCAGTACGGCGACGGCAACAGCGAAAAGCCGGAGGGTCCACATACGCCTGGTCCTCGTGGGGGAAGGGGAGCGCGGCAGCGTTCCACTTTACCGGGGAATGGAGGCGACCCGGACGCGGGCTCTACACGTTGTAGCCGGGGTAAGCGCAGCGCACCCGGGGCTCGGGGTTGTGGCAAAGCGGATGTCCCGCAGGCGCGCCTCGCCCTTGGAGGGCTACGACTTCCTCGCCCGGGACAGCAACGCATGCAGCAGGATCGCGCCGAAGGTGGCGGTGCCGATGCCGCCGAGCGCGAACTCCCCGAACTTCAGGGTGAACTCGCCGGTGCCCAGGATCAGGGTGATGGCGGCGACGATCAGGTTCTTCGTGTCCGAGAAATCCACCCGGTTGTCGACCCAGATGCGCGCGCCGGCAATGGCGATCAGGCCGAACACCACGATCGACACGCCGCCCATCACCGGCAGCGGGATGGCCTGGATCAGCGCGCCGAACTTGGGCGAGAAGCCCAGCAGCACCGCGATCACCGCCGCGCAGACGAACACCGCGGTGGAGTAGATGCGGGTGGCAGCCATGACCCCGATGTTCTCGGCATAGGTGGTCACGCCGGTGCCACCGGCCGCGCCGGAGACCATGGTTGCCACGCCGTCGCCGATGAAGGCGCGGCCCATGTAGCGGTCCAGGTTGCGGCCGGTCATCGCGGTGACGGCCTTGATGTGGCCCAGGTTCTCGGCGACGAGGATGATCACCACCGGCACGATCAGCATGATCGCGCGACCCTCGAACACCGGCGCGTGCAGCGAGGGCAGGCCGAACCAGGGCGCGGCGACGATCGCGCTCACGTCCACCGGCTTGCCCAGGCCCAGGCCGTTGGTCAGCGCCGCATAGATGAGGCTGGCGATGACCAGGCCGATCAGGATCAGCAGGCGCTGGACCATGCCGCGGGTGAACACCGCCACCAGCGCCACCGAGAGGAAGGTCACCGCCTGCATCCACGCATCGAAGTTGCTGGCGGCCATGTTCCTGATCGGGATCGAGGCCAGGTTGAGGCCGATCACCGCGACCACCGCGCCGGTCACCACCGGCGGCATCAGCCGCTCGATCCAGCCGGTGCCGATGAGGTGCACCAGTACGCCGACCAGGGTGTAGACCAGGCCGCAGGCGATGATCCCGCCCAGCGCGAGGCCGATGTTGGCGTTGGCGCCCTGGCTGGCGACGTAGCCGGTGGCGACGTTGACCACGCCGATGAAGGCGAACGAGGAGCCGAGGTAGCTGGGCACCTTGCCGCCGGTAATGAGGAAGAAGATGAGCGTGCCGGTGCCGCTCATCAGCACCGCGAGGTTGGGATCGAAGCCCATCAGGATCGGCGCCAGCACGGTCGAGCCGAACATGGCGATCACGTGCTGCACGCCCATCAGGCCGGTCTGGGGCCAGGGCAGGCGCTCGTCCGGTCCGATCACGCCACCGCCCTGCAGCACGGCCGGCGACCGCTCGGTCCACGAGAACATGCCCATACGCATCCACCCCCGAAGTTTGGCCCGCCGATCTTAGGGCATCGCCCCCATCCACTGCCGCGCGAGCGAAACCGAAAACCGGGGTCAGAGTGCAATTTCGAAGACCGGGGTCAGGGCAAAAACCGGGGTCAGAGTGCGATTTCGCCTCGAACGGCCCCATGTCCGCGGCATCGCCCGGGCGAAATCGCACTCTGACCCCGGTTTTATTTCGCCACGCTACACCCGGGGAATCAGGATCTTCGGGAGGGAAATTGCACTCTGACCCCGGTTTTTGTCCCGGGGAGAAATTGCACTCTGACCCCGGTTTTTGTCCCGGGGAGAAATTGCACTCTGACCCCGGTTTTTCTGGGGGCCGTACCGGGCCGTAGGCATTCCGGCGGTCATCCGGATGCGGCCGCCTGTCCCGGGAGGCTCGCTGAAACCATTCTCCCGTGCGATCCTTGGCCCATCGCTGCCGGAGGGGGTGGCGGCCATTCCGGGATGCGGCGCGGGGAATGCGCGCCGTCGTGGCAGGACGTCCGCCCGGAAGGGGACACATACGCAGGAGGCCGGCGCCGCTGGAGTGCCGTCGGCCATTGGCGCACGCGGCCATCGCCGGGACATCCCCGGGCGCCCGCACCGCGCCCACGCGTGCGGACAATGGCAGCTCGTCGCAGCGGTGACAGGGACCGTGTCCCGCGCGACCAGGAGGCACGATGGACGATCAACGTACGGTCGCCCCGGCTTGCAGGAACATCGCCACGGAGATGGGATGGGTACTGCTGGCGGGTCTTGCGCTGGTGATCACGATGGCGCTGTGCCGTCCGCCGGAAGCGGATGCGCTGCGGGTCGGTGGCCACGTCCGGCCCCCGGACACTGGCCAGCCCGCTGCCGATGAGGCGGTGCTGGGCCTGGCCCCGGGCCGCCCGTCGCCGGTCACCACCCTGTGGCTGGACAGCGAGGATCCGCCGGTCGTCAAAGGCACCGACTGGGTGGATTCGGTCCAGCTGGTCGGCGAGGAAGCAGCCGCGCCCGCGCCGCATTTCGAGATCCCGCTGCTGGTCGAGCAGCAGACGTCCGATATCCAGGTGCCGCTGGCCGGACAGGCCGGGCTGCTGATGCTGTTGCGTGCCGGCACGCTCAAGCCCGCCTCGGCGGCCGAGCTGGATGCGTGGATGCGCCGCTACGTGGCCGCGGGCGAGGACGCGCCTGAACTGATGGACCGTCGCCTGCGCGCGCTGCCGGTCTACACCATCCAGGGCGAGATGCAGTTCCCGGCCGACCTCAACGACGACCACGCCGCGGCCTTCATCCTCGACGCGCGCGTGCCGTACCCGCGAGGCTCGCCCGGGCAGTCGCTGATCCTGGACATGTCCACTGGCACCTGCCTGGGCACGCCCTGCCTGGCGCAGCGGGACTGATCCCGGCGCCAGGCTTGCCAGCGGCCAAACGCGCCGCCGGACCCGTGCCGGTCGGCACATGAGGCCGCCGCGCCCGCAGCCGTAACGTCGCGCCACCTTCCCGAGGGTGACGCCCATGCCTGTCCTGCCGCTGTTCCTGGCCGCCGCCGTCGCCGGCGCGCCGTCCGGGCCCGCTGTCGATCCGGCCACCCGCGCCGCGATCGAGGCCACCTGCTTCGACTACCTCGATGGCCAGCTGGAAGGCGATCCGGCTCGGGTCGCCCGCGCGCTGCATCCGGACCTGGCCAAGCGCCGCGTGCTCGGCGCCACCGCCGACGAGACCCTGGGCCTGCGCCGCATGGGCCGCGACGAGCTGGTCGAGCTCACCCGCCAGGGCGTGCTGAAGATGCCCAGGGAGCAGTGGGACCGCTCCTGCACCGTGCTCGACGTCGCCGGCGAGGCCGCGATCGTGCGCGCCGAGACGCCTTGGTTCGTGGACTTCTTCCACATGGGCCGCTTCGGCGAGCGCTGGATCATCGTCAACGCGCTGTGGCATTCGAAGGCGCGGTGAGGCGGGCTCACGTCATCTCGCCGTCACCCACTTCCTCCGCTTCGGGCACCGCGGTGGCGAGCCGGTGGTAGCCGATTCTGCCCAGGATCGAGACCGAGGGCATGGCCCGCGCCAGAACCCGCGCGAAGCGGAAGCTGGTGAGCGCGGCGACATCGCCGGTGGTCGACATGCGCACCAGGCGCGCACGACCGAGGACGTCGCCGCGGTATTGCTTGGCCACCGAATACCCGTTGGCCAGCCATGCGTTGCGGCCCATCGCGACCAGACCCCCGGCGCCAACCGCGAGTCCGTCGACGGTGAACAGGTACATGCGGAGTTCGTGCGCCGCGCGCAGCCGCGCCGTGCTGCGCTCGAAACGCTCGAGTGCCATCCATGGGCTGCCGGCCACGTAGGTACGGCACCACAGCGCCGCGTCGTCGGTCTCCACGCAGGCGAACCGCTGTCCGCCTGCCTCGATGGCACCCGCGCACGCATCGGCAGGGACATGGATGACGGCGCAGTCATGATCCGGAGTGCCAGCAGGGCAGTAACGGACCAGGTAGCCGTCGCGGCCAATCCCCGCGTAATGCGCGCGCAGGCGCTCCAGTAACGCGACCTCGTAGCGGAAGTCCCGTTGCAGCGGATAGAACGCGTTGAGGTAAAAGCTGTCCTCCTGCGTACTGCCAAGCAGCACGCCGCCGCGGTTGAAGTCCCGGTCGCTGTCGGCACCAAGGCCCAGCAGGCCAACCTGGAACCGGACCACATCCATCAGTTCCATCTGCGTTCCCTCGCGCGGAAGATCGCGGAGGGTAATGGACGCGAGCGCAGGCATGCACCTGGGTCCCGATGTGCGGTCTAGTCCTCGATCGGGTCGGCCCGATCGCCCAGCGTGGCGATGAACTCGCGCATCTGCGCGATGCGCTCGGGCGTGTGGCCGATCCAGCCGCGCACCTCGGCGACCACGCGCAGCGGATGCGCGCAGCGGTACGAGCGGGTCGGGTTGCCGGGATAGCGGGTATTGGTGAGGTTGGGATCGTCCTCCAGCGAGCCGGTGGGCTGGACGATGTAGATGCGTCCGGGACCTTCGCCCACCGCCAGCTCGGCGGCCCAGATCGCCGGCTCCAGCAGTTCGGACAGGTAGACATAGCGCGAGTGCCTGCGCCTGCCGTAGTTGGAGGGATGGCCTGGCACGATGCTGTCGCCGGGAACCAGGTCGGCGCGGGTGCCGTGGTAGTGGATCGTCATCGGTTGCATGGCCTGCTCCACGAAGCTGCCGTATCGGCAGGCCGGCGATCCTGCACCCTCGGCACGGCGTTGCCGCAAGTCCCCGGTGGGCGTATAACTTGGATGTGGGAGGCGCAGCGCGCCTCCCTTTTTCATGCATGTTTTCCACCGCATTTTCTGCTTTTTCGGGAGGCTGCCTGGGAACCGGAATCGCCGTGTGCATTGGTGTCGCTTGCTTCGGCGGCCTTCTCCCCAACCAATCTCCTGGGGAAGAGGGTCGAAGAGAGCTTCGGCTGCCCGCATGAGTCGATACGAACAAGACGCGCGAAGCTCCGGCAGGTCCGCTGCGTCGCCACGTCGTCCCATGCGCCTGTGCGCTGGTTCCGTCGTCGCATCGGGCGCTCCGTCGCACAGAGGTAGTCACTTCCCCGCGCGGGTGCGAGCCTGTGGTCCCCTTGGCAAAGGTGAGTGCGACGATGAAGCGCATCTCCCCGCAATGGATCCTCCTGGCAATGCTGCTGGCATGGGCCATGTCGGCCGCGGCGGCCGAAGGCGACTGCAGGACCGGCAGCTGGCGTCTCCAGGATGGCCGCGTGCTCGATATCGCGCCCGGCGCGGAAGGGCAGTTGCGCTGGCGCCTGCCGGATGGCCGCACCGGCGCGCTCACGCGCACGGCCGAAGGCGGCTGGGCCAGCACGCTTGGCTGGACCGGGCGGGCCGACGGGCACGCGGTCGCTTTCGACGGATGCCGTGGCGTGCGCTTCGATGGCATCAACGGCACGCGCCTGCCGCTGCAGCAGGTGGATACCCGGTTCCAGGCCAGTGGCGTGGAACTGGCCGGCCGGCTGACCATGCCGCCCGGCGACGGCCAGGTCCCGGTGGTCGTGCTGGTGCACGGCGCCGAACACCATTCCGCGCTGCAGGCCTACTCGCTGCAACGCGAGTTCGCCGCCGCCGGAATCGGCGTGTTCGCCTACGACAAGCGCGGCACCGGCGCATCGGAAGGCCGCTACACCCAGGACTACCTGACGCTTGCGGTCGATGCGATCCACGCCATGCGCGAGGCGAGGCGCCTGGCCGGCGACCGCGCTGCCCGCATTGGCTACCAGGGCGGCAGCCAGGGCGGCTGGGTCGCGCCGCTGGCCGCGCGCATCGTGCCGGTGGACTTCGTGGTGGTCAGCTTCGGCCTGGCGGTGTCGCCGCTGGAAGAGGACCGCGAGGCGATTGCCGCCGATATCGCCCGCGCCGGGTTCGATGCCGATGCACTTGCCGGGGCAATGGAGATCGCGGATGCCACGGCCACCCTGATCGACAGCGGTTTCACCGACGGCTACGAGGAGCTGGCCGCGGTGAAGGCGAAGCATGGTGGCGCGCCCTGGTATCCGGTGGTGCGTGGCAACTTCACCGGCTACCTGCTGGCCAGCGACGAGGCCACCATCCGTCGCGATGCGCCTGGGCTGGTGCGTGGTGTCCCGGCCCACTACGACCCCATGCCGGTGCTGGAAACGCTGGACGTCCCGCAGCTGTGGCTGCTTGGCGGCGAGGACCGCGATGCCCCGCCGGGCGAGACGCTGCGGCGTCTGGCCGCCTTGCAGCACGCGGGCAGGCCGATCACCACCGCGGTTTTCCCGAAGGCCGAGCACGGGATGTACGAGTTCGAGGTCGACCCGCAGGGCGAACGCCTGTCGACCCGGCAACCGGATGGCTACCTGCGGCTGATGGTCGACTTCATCCACGGGCGTGCATTGCAACCCGCCTACGGCGATGCGGTTCCGGCAACCACGCCCTGAATGCTGCGCGTCATCCGCTGCCCGGGACAGTGAACCCCGGCACAGCATCGCTCGCGCTGTGCGGACAGCTTTCCCGGGTGCGGGTCTTCCACGCACGGAGGAACCATGACCATCGAATGGACCCAGTCCACCGAGGGCATCGACTGGGACGAGCTGTCGGAGCTGTACCGCATCGCGCCGCTGGGCAACAAGAGCGCGGACTGGCTGCGCACCACCTACGGCAACAGCATGTTCAAGTGCCTGGCGCTGGAGGAGGGGCGGATCGTCGCCGCCGGCCGTGCCGTCGCGGACGGCGCGGACTGTTCCTACCTGTGCGACATCGTGGTCCATCCACGGCGCCAGGGCACGGGGCTGGGCGGGGAATTGCTGCGGCGGCTGATCGGGCTGTCGCGCGGCCACCGCAAGATCATCCTGTACGCGGTGCCCGGGCGCGAAGCCTTCTACGCGAAGCATGGCTTCCGCCGCATGACCACGGCGATGGCGATATTCGCCGACCCGCAGCGCGCCGTGGCGGATGGGTATATCGAGGAGGCGTGAGCCGTAGGGGCTGCGCTAGGCTGCGTGTGGCGGCGTTGGGCCGCATCGGGGGAGACAGGGATGTTGCGAACCGCCTTGCTGCTTGCGCTACTGCCGATGCCGGCCATTGCCGACGACACCGCAGCCGCCGTGCCGGAAGCGCGCCATGCAGGCCTGGAATTCCTGTGGCAACTCCCGGCTCCGGATTCGATCGCGCGCCAGCCCACCCTGGGTTTCGTTGCCGACGGCAAACGTGCGCATGCGGTGTGCGTGTTCGCCTTGCCGCCCGATGCCAGGCCGAAGGGGCTGATACTCGAAGGGGCCGATCCCACGGGCAAGGTCGTGGTGCGCCGGGAAGAGCCGGATTTCGACGGTGAGAAGCGCTGCTACACGGTTGCGCTCGGCGATGGCGAACCCGGGCGCTGGACCTGGCGGGCGTACCTGGACGGCAAGCCGGAAGCGCTGGGCGAAGGCCATATCGAAGTGGCGCGGACGCTGGAGGAAGCGCCGTTCTACCGGCCTTCGTCGGTGCCCTATGTCCTCGGGCGGCCCAACTACGATCCGTCGATTCCACCGGACGAGTTCATCGGCCGCCTGGTCTGGCTGATCCATGTCGATCCGGCCGGCAAGGTCACGGACGTGGAGGTCGAGGTCGCCGAGGGCGTTGGCGAGCGCATGCGTGAGCGCGCGATCGCGGCGGGCTACCTGTCGCTGTTCCCGCCGGATCCTGGGCGGGCGGCGGGCTTTACCTATCGGCGGGAGTTGGAGTTCCGGCCGGATTGAGGAGACGTCGCGGCGGCCAGTCCGGCCCACCGGTACTTTCCAGTCCGGCGCTAACATTCCTCCAGGTCGTTTGCCGAACGGAGGCGTACATGGAATTGCGCGAGACCATCTGGCAAGGGGTGAGGATCGAACTGGCGGCGGTGGCGGGGGTCATGCTCTGCGCGCTGAAGTTCTCGCCGGACACCGCGCCGCGGATGCTGCTGGCCTACCTGGTCGGCGTCGCGGCGATGACCGTGGTCGTCGTGGTGACGCGCAGGCGTGGCGACCACGCGTTCCTGGGTCCGCATCGCGGCAGCCGTGGCGTGCGCATCGGCATGGCGCTGGCGCCGGCCGCGTTGCTGCTGGTCCTGCTGGCGCTGGGGGTGGATTACCCGGCCTACGCCTGGGTCGTGGGCGCGTGCGGCCTGTGGCTCGGACAGCGCGTGGGCTGGCTGCTGAAGAACGCCGGTCGCGATCCGGGCCAGTCGCCGGGCTGAGCAGGCGGGCGCGGCGCCGCTAGACTGTGCGGCCCCGTGGCGCGCCCACGCATACAACAAGGATTCCCCCGATGGCATTCACCACCACCGCCTCCGGCCTGCAGTACGAGGACACCGTCGTCGGCAACGGCCCCGAGGCGGCGCCCGGCCGCAACGTGACCGTGCACTACACCGGCTGGCTCTACCAGGACGGGCAGCAGGGCGCGAAGTTCGATTCCTCGAAGGATCGCGACGAGCCCTTCATCTTCCCGCTGGGTGCCGGCATGGTCATCAAGGGCTGGGACGAGGGCGTGGCCGGGATGAAGGTCGGCGGCACCCGCGTGCTGGTCATCCCGCCGGACCTGGGCTATGGCGCGCGCGGTGCCGGTGGCGTGATCCCGCCCAACGCGACCCTGAAGTTCGAGGTCGAGCTGCTCGGCAACTGAGCGGCGACGCCGGCAGGCCCTGCGCCTGCCGGTGTGCTCCATCCATGGCCGGCGCGCAGCGGTGATGCGCGCTACCCTTGCGCGGCCACGCCGGGGATACGCCATGAGTCGATACCGCCTTGCCGTCCGCACCTGCCTGCTGGCGCTGCTAGCCTTCGCGGCCACGGCCGCCGCCGGGACCGCGCCGCGCCGCTACGAGCTGACCGCCGATTCGCAGCGTCACGCCGGCGTGCCCCAGGGCCGGCTGGAAGGTCCGTTCGAGTTCCACAGCCGGGTCATCCCGGGCACGGTGCGCCGCTACTGGGTGCATGTGCCGGCGCGTTACGACGGCAGCCAGCCGGCGAACCTGCTGGTGTTCCATGACGGCCATCGCGCGACCAATCCGGAGGGCTCGCTGCGCGTGCCGGACGTGCTCGACAACCTGGTCCAGCGCGGCGACATCCCGCCGACCATCGGCGTGTTCGTGACCCCGGGCCATCGCGCCGCGCACTGGCCGGATTCCATCGGCCATGCCAACCCGGACCATCGCGCCGAGGAATACGACGCGCTCGACGACACCTATACGCGCATGCTGGTCGACGAGCTGCTGCCGCTGGTCGAGCGCCAGTACCGCATCAGCAGCAATCCGGCGCGGCGCGCGATCGGCGGCACCAGCAGCGGGGCGATCGCCGCGTTCACCGTGGCCTGGCACCGGCCGCAGGCCTTCGGCAACGTGATCAGCTTCATCGGCAGCTATGTCTCCATCGGCTACCAGCCGGCGATGGAGGCAAGCGCACTGGTGCCCGGTGGCGACCTCTACCCCACGCTGATCCGCAAGAGTCCCGTGCGTCCGCTGCGCATCTTCCTGCAGGACGGGCGCAACGACCTGGACAACGAGCACGGCAACTGGTTCCTCGCCAACCAGCAGATGCTCGCCGCGCTGCAGTGGGCCAACGCCGAGGCCGACCGCAATGGCAGCACCGGCCCGCGTTACGAAGTCGCCCATGTGTGGGGCGAGGGCGGGCACTCGGATGACCACGGCGGTCGCCTGCTGCCGGACGTACTGCGCTGGTTGTGGCAGCCGGCTGCGCCAGCACCCGCTGGCGATTGAGGCAGGCGCCGCGGCATCTTCGTCGGCCGCGGATGCTGGCCTGCAGCAAGGGTCCGTCCGCAACGGCTACGTGTAGCGACCATGCGGCGGCGTGCTGTGCCGTTCGCGTCCGCATGCGGATTCGCACGCGCAGGCGGGTTTTCCAAGCACACCCATGCGTATGGATCGGGCGTGCGTGGAATCCGGTCGAATGGCGCGTGCACTTCGGTTTTTACAGCGTAAAGTGGGCGCGCCGGGGCGCTCCCCGGCGGGTTCCTGCGCAGGCATGCACGTGCGCGTGTGATGCGCAGGGAGAACGGCCAGGCGTGGTCCGGAAAGGTGGGATGGACACGGAATGGCCACCCGGCGCGATGCAGCGCCACCCATGATGGAGGGAACCATGAAGACCCGAGCCTTTTTCCTGGTTGCAGTCCTGGTGCTGCTGCCGTCGGCCGCATTCGCACAGGCCAATCCGCTGAAGGAACTGGTGGCTGTGCGCGGCTCCGCGTCGCTCACCTACGAACGCGCCGTCGGCAAGCGCGCAGGCTTCGTCGAACTCAACGAGCACGCGCCGCAATCCGGCATTGCGGTGTCGGTCGTTGACGATGGCGGCACCGGCCATGGCGACAAGGTCGCCGCCGCCTACCTGGAAGGCCTGCGCAAGGTGCTGCCCAAGGCCGACCTGCAGAGCGCGTGGCCGGCGGGCGGGACGCCGCGTTACCAGGCCCGGATCGGCATTTCCTCCGAGGAGGGGCGGATGGGCGAGGACAGCAAGCTGATCGTGGGTGCGATGGGGACGACCTGCCAGGAGCAGGAAGGCATGCTCAAGTGCGAGGAGGCCGACAATGCCCCCAATGCCCTGGGCCGCTCCAAGGGCACGTGGATCAATCCCAAGGTCACGGTGATGGTTCGCCTGTACCGCGCCGATCCCGACAACCCCTCGGCGGAACCCTCCGTGCTGTCGGAGGACGTGTATTCGGTGTCCTACGTGCAGACCGAGTGCAAGGATCCCGGGGCGGCCGCGGCCACGGTCGCGCGCCTGGTGGGCGAACAGACGCTCCTCGGGCGCGCGGTCAACGTCGACTTCCCGACCAGTCCCCGCGCGCTGAACTGCAACCCGCGCTGATCGACCCGGCTGGCCCGTCCCGCTCCGCGTGGCGGGCCAGCTGCTCCAGGGCAACGAGCCGTCGCTTCACGCGCGCAAGCCTCGCCGGCTGCAAAGGTCGGTGCATGGAATCCAGTGCCCTTTACCTCGTATTCGTCGAACCCGACGCTGGGCGGATCGACCTGCCCGGCATCCGTCGGCTCGGCAGCGGCCTCTACCTGGCCGCGACCCCGCGCACGCGCTCGCAGCTGTACCACGCGGTGAAGCGCCGGACCGTGCCGCGACGGCTGCTGGTTGCGCCGCTGGCCGATGCGCCGAAGTTCAAGGGCATGGAACCGGGCGCGCTGGCCTGGCTGCGGGCTGGAGGCGGGCGAGCGGATTCCCGGCGCGGACGATTCGCCCCTGCTGGAAGCGCCGCCAGTCAGCGCTGCAGCGAGGCCTGCAGGGCGGAAGCCAGCGCGGCGTCGCCGCTGACCAGGTCGGTCCAGGCCAGCTCCAGTCCCTTGCGCTTGCCCTTGGGCACCAGCTTCAGGCCCTCGGGGCTGATGGTGAGGGTGTACAGGTCGTCGCCAATGGCCAGTTCGCGACGGATGGGCTTGTCCAGTGGGGTCATGCGCGGTTGCTCCTGACGGACGGTACCCAGCATGGCTGGCCGGAGGTTGCGCTGGCGTGGAAGACTGGGGGCCGGTCCCGCCTGCACGAAACGAAGCATGGAAGCGGAACACGACCCCTATCAGGCACCTGCGGCCACAGCCCAGGTACTGGAACCGCGCGATCGGGTGTCCACCTGGCTGCGACTGGCGGTGGGGTGCTATGTGGCGGCCGTCGTTCTGCAGTGGCCGGGATGGGTGGTCAGGATCGCGCGCGCGCCAGATGACCAGTGGCTGGCGCAGGTGGTCGGGACCGCCATCGCGCTGGTGATCCTGGGTGTATTCGTGACCTGCATGGTCAGGTGGCTGCGGCGGGGGAGCTGGCGCGCCCGGCGCTGGGTCGTGCTGTGGGCGGTCGTGGAGGGGGGCGACCTGGTCTACATCCTGTGGCCGCCGTTGGCGCCGGTCCTGACCTGGCCCTTGAACTGCCCGCATCCCTGGTCCGGATCGCCGCCGGAGCGTTCCTGGTGCTGCCGGGGGTGGGAGCACGGTTTCCGATCCCGGCAGATCCGCGCAGCTGACGCCCCCCATGCCCGGGAGTATCCTCCCGCCAAGGGAGCCACGGACCGGCCCGGTCCGCGGGCATTCGCAGGACGGTGGCATGCAGCCACTACATGACAGGGGGTTACACATGCTGGACAAGGCAAAGACGCGCCTGCTGGGCGTGGCGCTGGTGCTGGCCTCGCCGCTGCTGGCGGGCGAGGCTTCGGCCGAGCGCATCAGCGGCAAGGAGGCACTGGCGGTGATGCGGGCGATGGACCTGCAGCCGCAGCTGGGCACCGACGCGGTGGGCGATCCGCAGATCCAGTTCGTCATCGACGGCCTGCACGCGCAGTTGAACTTCTACGACTGCAAGAAGCAGGACGGCCGCTGCGGATCGCTGCAGCTGGAAACCGCGGTGGACCTGGAGAACGGCACCACCTACCGCGTGGCCAATGCCTTCAACAAGCAGTACCGCTACGTCCGCATGCACCTGGACGACGAGATGGACCCGTACGTGCAGTACGACTTCGAGGTCCTGCACACCGACGCCAGGACCCATCTTGAAAGCCAGATCGAGATGTTCGGCAAGCTGCTCGCCAGCTTCACCGAGGCGGTCGGCTACTACTGAGCCGGCAGCCGGCATCCGTCGCGCCTGCTTCCTGCGGGCGCGGCGGTGCTGGCCGCCAGGCGATCCGTCGCACCGGCAAGCGGGGCGGCGTTCCCGCGGGATGCGGCGTCCCGCCACGCACGAGGCGCATCCAGGGCATCGCGGACTCCCGGTGAAGTTTCCCGGACCCGGCGTCGCTTCCGCACTGGCTTCCGGACGCACAGTAGCTCCACCGGCAGCACACCGCGCCGGACTCCCCATCCCCTGGAGCACTGTCATGAACACCAACGTTTCCGCGTCGCGCACCGCCAGCTACGTGACCACCGCCGATGGCGTGCAGCTGTACTACAAGGACTGGGGCCCCAAGGACGGCCCGGTCGTCACCTTCAGCCATGGCTGGCCGCTGGGCTCGGACAGCTGGGAAGCGCAGATGCTGTTCCTGGCCGACCACGGCTACCGCGTCGTGGCCCACGACCGCCGCGGCCACGGCCGTTCCAGCCAGCCCTGGGACGGCAACGACATGGACCACTACGCCGACGACCTGGCCGCGGTGATCGAGGCGCTGGACCTGCGCGAGGCCACCCTGGTCGGCTTCTCCACCGGCGGCGGCGAGGTGGCGCGCTACATCGGCCGCCACGGCACCTCGCGGGTCAGGGCCGCGGTGCTGGTCTCCTCGGTGCCGCCGCTGATGCTGAAGACCGAAGACAACCCGGGCGGCCTGCCGCTGGAGGTGTTCGACGGCCTGCGCAAGGCCTCGATCGACAACCGCTCGCAGCTGTACCTGGACATCGCTTCCGGTCCCTTCTTCGGCTTCAACCGGTCCGGTGCGACGCCGAACCAGGGCCTGGTCCAGTCGTTCTGGGCGCAGGGCATGCAGGGCGGGCACAAGAACACCTACGACTCGATCGCCGCGTTCTCGGCCACCGACTTCCGCGGTGACCTGGCGAAGTTCGACGTGCCGACCCTGGTGATCCACGGCGACGACGACCAGATCGTGCCGATCGACAGCTCCGGCCGCGCTTCGGCGGCGCTGGTGGAGGGCGCGGAGCTGATCGTCTACCCGGGTGGTCCGCACGGCATCACCGACACCCACAAGGACCGGCTCAACCAGGACCTGCTGGACTTCCTGCGCCGCTGAGGCCGCGGGCATCGCGACGCGCAACGGGCGGCCCTGCCGCCCGTTGCCATGTCCGGCACGGGCGGAGCCATCCACCGTTCAAGCCATCGCTGCTAGGGTGTGGTGCATGCCGACCACACACGGCGCCCTGGAAGACCGTCCCATGCGCATCCACCTGTTGACCGCCTGCCTTGGCCTGGCCCTCGTGGCCACCGCTCCGCGCGCCATGGCCGACGAGCCGCCGGCGATGGAGGCTGGCAGCGCGCAGGCGGTGGGCGAGGGTGACGAACGCACCGCGCTGGACCTGTCCTTGCCGCAGTCCGAGCGCGCCGGCTACCGCAACGATCCGCCTGGCACCTGGTATGGCGATACCTCGGGCGTACCGGCCGACAGC
Organism: Pseudoxanthomonas suwonensis 11-1; assembly: GCF_000185965.1. Lineage (NCBI taxonomy): Bacteria > Pseudomonadati > Pseudomonadota > Gammaproteobacteria > Lysobacterales > Lysobacteraceae > Pseudoxanthomonas > Pseudoxanthomonas suwonensis. The sequence goes on along the minus strand of NC_014924.1, from coordinate 2,827,741 downwards.
GGCAACCTGCTGGCAAAGCGGCGCCACGCCTGCCCGACCGCGCCCGACGGCAAGGAAACCGACATCACCGGCGAGTTCGAGGCCGGGATCGGCTATGCGAAGCGCGGTGGCAACCTCAACTGGCAGGCGGCCACGGTCAACTACTGCAAGGAATACGCGACCGAGGACGGCGGCTCCGGCACGGTCAACCTGCAGCTCAACGTCGGCAACTACGACGGTCCGGCGATGCCCTACGGGCCGGTGTTCGGGCCGCTGCCGCCCGGCCACCATGCTCCGGGCTGGGGCCCGTACGGCGAAAGCTACCGGCCGGCCCCCGGTCCCCGCCCCGGCGGCAGGCGCTGAGGCACCCGGTCATCCCCTGCGGCTCCGGCCGGGACCGTCTCGCCTTCCGTCCATCGGCTTGGCCATCGGGCGGGTTTGACCTGCAGCCGGTTCCGGGCCACCTTGCCGCGGCGCGCTCCGCGCCGATCCCGGGATTCCGCATGGCCAGGCCTCGCCTCTTCCGTCCGCGCTCCGCCGCGATCCATTTCCTTGCAGGACTCGCGCTTGTCGCGTCGGCAACGGCCTGGGCCGGTCCCGCCGGACTGGGCTGGTCGCCGGTGGCTGCCGGCGGGGGTGCCCCAACCGCGCGCCATGAGAACGCCTTCGTCGCGGTGGACGGCAGGCTGTACCTGCTGGGCGGCCGCGACCAGCGTCCGCTGGACATCTTCGATCCTGCGACCGGCCGCTGGCAGCAGGGCGCCGCGCCGCCGCTGGAGATCCACCACTTCCAGGCGGTCGCGCACGAGGGTCGCCTGTACGTGCTGGGCGCGTTCACCGGCGGCTTCCCGGAAGAGCAGCCGCTGGCCCACGTGCTGGTCTACGACCCGGCGACCGACCGCTGGAGCCAGGGCGCGGAAGTCCCGGCGCAGCGCCGTCGTGGCGCGGCGGGCGTGGTGTCGCACGGCGGACGGATCTACCTGGTCGGTGGCAACACCCGCGGCCACATGAGCGGCTACGTGCCGTGGCTGGATGCGTTCGATCCGGCCACCGGGCAATGGGAGCAGCTGGCCGACGCGCCGCATGCGCGCGACCACTTCCACGCCGCGGTGCTCGATGGCCGGCTGTATGCCGCCGGCGGTCGCCGCACCTCGCACGACACCGGCGACACCCTGTCGCTGACCATCCCGCAGGTGGACGTGTACGACTTCGCCGCCGCGCGCTGGACCACCCTGGACGCGCCGCTGCCGACCCCGCGAGCCGGTGCCGGTGCGGTGGCGCTGGATGGTTCACTGCTGGTGATGGGGGGCGAGAGTGCGCGCCAGGTGCCGGCGCATTCGGAGGTCGAAGCCTACGACCCGGCCAGTGGCCAGTGGATCACGCTGGCGCCGCTGCCGCGCGGGCGCCATGGCACCCAGGCCACGGTGCTGGAAGGCGCGGTGCACGTGGCCGCCGGCAGCGGCGACCGCGGTGGTGGCCCGGAACTGGACGACCATCTGCGCCTGTCACCCTGAATACGCAGGCGCCGATCGCTGTGTGCAGTGCAGCGTGGCGGGGCCCCGGCACGCGGGTATAAGGGTTGCCGGCCGGAACGTCACACCCGGCCGCGCGGCCGGGCAAGGGGAAGGTCGCGACGCAGCATCCCGTCGCCCGCCACGCGGGCCCGTCCAGATCGAAAGGGAGCTTCCATGTCGTTGACGCCTGTCTTCGTGTTCCTCGCCATCGGCCTTGCCGCCATCGTCGGCCTCGGTACCTACGCCCTGCGTCGCGAGCGCAGCCGCTGATCCACGCGCCCCCGGTGGGCGCGTTGTCCCATGAAGCCTGGTTCCCGCCGCCGCACGCCTTGCGTGCAGCGGATGAAGGCGCGCATGCGCGGTTCACCGCCCGTGGACGAGCGCTGGCCAAGCATGGGTTCCCCGCCGGGCATGGTGCCTGGCCTACGAGGAGCCAGCCCATGCTGTCGACCATCACCCAGGACGCCGCCGCGACCGGCATGGACGCGCTCATGATCGCGGGCGCCATCTTCGCCCTGATCCTGACCATCCTCTGGATCCTGGTGCCGTTCGCGGTGTTCGGGATCAAGCCGCTGCTGCGCCAGCTGATCGCCGAACAGCGCCGCACCAACGATCTGCTGACCACGCCACCGGTCGCTGCCGTGCCTGCGGCCACCACGGTGCGCACCGATGTCCCGGGTGATCCGGTGTACGTGCGCCGCGACCTGCCCTGAGTCCTCCAGGCCGGGCGTCTTCACCCCGGCCTTGAACGGTTAAGCGGGCATCTCCCCGCGTCTCACCAGCTGAGACGGCCACCATCCACGGTGGCCGCATGGAGCTGACCGACAAGCTCGCGGTCCTCGCCGACGCGGCCAAGTACGACGCATCCTGCGCCTCCAGCGGTGCGGGCCGGCGTGACTCGCGTGGCGGCAAGGGCGTGGGCAGCACCGAGGGCATGGGCATCTGCCACTCGTACACGCCGGATGGCCGCTGCGTGTCGCTGCTCAAGATCCTGTTGACCAACTTCTGCATCTACGACTGCGCGTACTGCATCAACCGCGCCAGCAGCAACGTACGCCGCGCGCGGTTCGCCACCGAAGAGGTGGTGAAGCTGACCCTGGACTTCTACAAGCGCAACTACATCGAGGGGCTGTTCCTCTCCAGCGGCATCATCCGCAATGGCGACTACACCATGGAGCAGCTGGTGGAGGTGGCGCGCAGCCTGCGCGAGGACCACCATTTCGCCGGCTACATCCACCTCAAGACCATTCCCGAGGCCTCGCCGGAACTGCTGGAGAAGGCCGGCCGCTATGCCGACCGCCTGAGCATCAACGTCGAGCTGCCCACGGCCGAGGGCCTGGCCCAGCTGGCACCGGAGAAGCGCGCCGATGGCATCCGCGACGCGATGGGCGAGCTGCGCTGGCGGATCGACGAGAACACCGAGGCGCGCAAGGCCGCGCGGGTGGTGAAGACCGGGTCGCGCCGGCGCCTGCCGCGGTTCGCGCCGGCCGGGCAGAGCACGCAGATGATCGTGGGCGCCGATGGCGCGGACGATGCAGTGATCCTGCGCACCAGCAGCGCGCTGTATGGCGACTTCCGCATGCGCCGGGTCTACTACTCGGCCTTCAGCCCGATTCCCGACGCCTCGGCCCAGCTGCCGCCGCGCGCGCCGCCGCTGCAGCGCGAGCACCGCCTGTACCAGGCCGACTGGCTGCTGCGCTTCTACGGCTTTGGCGTGGAGGAGATCGTGCCGGAGAGCCCCAGGCCCGGCGGCGGCATGCTCGACCTGGACATCGATCCCAAGCTGGCCTGGGCGCTGCGCCATCCCCAGCATTTCCCGGTGGACCTCAACACCGCGCCGCGCGAGATGCTGCTGCGCGTGCCCGGCCTGGGCGCGCGCAACGTGGACAGGCTGGTGAGCGCGCGCCGCCACGGCCGGCTGCGGCTGGAGGACCTGGGTCGCCTGCGTGCGCCGCTGAAGAAGCTGCTGCCGTTCGTGAGCGTGCTGGACCACCATCCGCGCGCACGCCTGGACGATCCGGCGCGGCTGCGCGCGCAGCTGGCACCGCAACCTCGCCAGGCCGACCTGTTCGGGTGAGCGGTTTCCGCGCCAACGTCGATCCAGGCTGGGACGTGGTGGCCTGGCGCGCGGCCGCGCGCCGCGCCTGGGCGGCCGGACTGGCGCCGGAGCAGGTCGACTGGAACGGCGATGCCCAAGGCGGGCTGCTGCCGTGGCCCGGACTGGATGAGGCGCCAGCGGCCGAGGTGGTGGCACCGCTGACGGTGCCGCCGGCGTTCCTGGACCTGGCCGCGCGCGTTCTGTGCCACCGCGATCCGCAGCGGCATGCGCTGCTGTACCGGATGCTGTGGCGGATCGGTCGCGGCGAACGCCACCTGCTCGAGCGCAGCACCGATGCCGACGTGGTCCGCGCCCGGGTGCTGGAGAAGTCGGTGCGCCGCGACACCCACAAGATGAAGGCCTTCGTGCGCTTCCGCGCGGTGCCGGGCGAGGAGGAGACCTACATCGCCTGGTTCGAGCCGGAGCACTGCATCGTCGACCGGGTCGCGCCGTTCTTCGCCCGCCGCTTCGCCGGCATGCGCTGGACCATCGTCACCCCGTACCGCAGCGCGCGCTGGGACGGCGAACAGCTGTGGGCCGGTCCCGGCGGACTGCGCGCCGAGGTGCCGGCCGCGGATGCGCACGACGGCCTGTGGCGCACCTACTACGCCAACATCTTCAATCCGGCGCGGCTCAACACGCGGATGATGCGCCAGGAGATGCCGCAGAAATACTGGCACCTGCTGCCCGAGACCCACCTGCTGCCGGACCTGGTGCGCAACGCGGGCACGCGCGTGCGGGAGATGGCCGAGCGCCAGCCGCAGCCACCGCGCCGGCGCATCCCGCGGCGCCCGGCGGAGGCCGACTAGCCAGGCATCACTCGGCGGGCGTGCCCTCGGCGTGGGGCGACCAGCGGAAGGCGAGCACGCGGTCGCTGCGCAGCAGCGGTATCACCAGCAGCTGCTTCTCCGGCACGTACAGGTGGTCGGCGTTGCCGCGCTCCAGCGTCAGCAGCGGCGTGGTGCTGCCGTTGGCGGCCACGTGCAGCAGTTGGCCCGGGGTGAAGTCGGTGATGGTCCAGCCGCCGTGGCCGTCCGGCTCGATGCCGTCGATATGGCCGATCGGCGCGGTGCCGATGCGGCCGGCGCTGCCATCGGCCAGCTCGTAGGTGCTCAGGTGGCCGCGCTCGCCGGTGGCCGGGACTTCCCAGCTGCCGGCCAGCAGGCGGGTGCCGTCGGCGCGCAGGCCGTTGAAGTGGCCGGTGTGCTCCACGTCCACCTCGACCCAGGGGGCGAAGCCTTCGGCCGAAAGCCGGTAGATCGTGCCGAGCCGGCGGCTGTAGACGTAGATGTTGCCGGCGTCGTCGGCGGTGCAGTCGTTGAACTGGCCCGGCCCGCCATCGGCCGGCTGGTGGCGGGCGACGATGGCACCGGCCTCCAGGTCGATCTCCACCAGCGCATCGTCGTCGCCCACGTACAGCCGGCCATTGGCCAGGGCCAGGCCCTTCGGGTTGTGCAGGCCTTCGACCCACTTGAGGTCGAGGATCCTGCCTTCGCCGTCGAGGCGGCTGATGAAGCCGTCGCCCGGGGTCGCGTCATCGCCGGTGCTGGCCATGTTGGACACGTAGAGCCGGTCGCGCGTTGCGTCGTACACGACCGACTCCGGCCCGGCGAAGCCCTTGGTCTGCCACAACAGGGCCGGCTCCGGCAGCGCCAGCTCCGCAGGCGCCTGGGCCAGCAGCGGCAGCGGGGCGAGCGGCAGCAGGAACGCGCACAGGCGCAGCAGGTTCCGGGACATACGGACGGGCATGGGGACGGCCTCCTGGAGCGACCGCCGGAGCATACCCCGGAGTGTCGCAGAGGCGCGTGCAGCTGCGGCTAGACTTGCGGCGAAGGCGCGGGAGGGCCGTGGCCTGTAGCTGGAGAGGGGAAAGAATGCACGCAAGCAGGATCTGCCTGGCCTTGTGCCTGGCATCGCTGGCGCTGCCACTGGCGGCGAAGCAGAAGTTCACCTGGCCGGAGGGCCGCAAGGCCGCGGTGAGCCTGGCCTACGACGACGCGCTGGACTCGCAGCTGGACAACGCGGTCCCGGCGCTGCAGAAGCATGGGCTCAAGGGCACCTTCTACATCGTGCCGGCGCGCGAGTCGGTGCGGACGCGGATGGAGGAGTGGCGCGCGGTGGCGCGCATGGGCCACGAGCTGGGCAACCACAGCATCATCCATCCCTGCTCGGCGCATGGGCCGGGACGCGAGTTCGTGCCACCGCACCAGGACCTGGACCGCCTCAGCGTGGCCCAGATGAAGGAGCAGGTGGAGGTCGCCGACGTATTCCTGCAGGCGCTGGACGGCTACACCGGTCCGCGTACCTACACCGCGCCGTGCGGCGACCGCAACGCGTCCGACGGCGACTACATCAAGGCCGTCGCCGACCGTTTCGCCGGCATCAAGATGGTCGGCGGCGACGTGGTCCCGGACATGCATGCGCTGGATCCGGCCGCGGTGCCGGCGGCCGTGCCCACCGAGGTCACCGGCAAGCAGCTGATCGCGCTGGTCGAGCAGGCCGGGCGCAAGGGCACGATGGTCGGTTTCACCTTCCACGGCGTGGGCGGCGACTACCTGTCGGTGTCCAAGGAAGCGCACGAGGAACTGCTCGCCTTCCTGGCCGCCAACCGCGACAAGTATTGGACCACCACCTTCCTCGAGCAGATGCAGTGGGTGCGCAAGCAGCAGGAAGTGCAGGGGAACAAGAAGGGGCGTTGAGCCTGCAAGCCCCTCCCCCGGTGGGGGAGGGGCTTGGGCAGAGGAAGTATCAGGCCCGGGACTTGCCCGGCCGCGCAGGCTTGGCCTTGCCCGCCGGTGCCTTGCGCGCACGCGGCGCACTCTTGCTGGCACGTGCACGCGGTGCGGCCGGCGTGCCACCCGCTGGACTGGCCTTGGGAGGCGCGGGTGGGACATGGCCGGGGAAACCGGGCACCAGCCCGGGCGGGAACGCGTCCCAGCCTTGGAACAGCGCGCCCCACATCGGGTTGTCGACCGGGAAGCCGAGACCGGCCTCGTCCAGCGCGGCGGCGGTGTCGCGACGCCAGTCGCGCATCGCATCCTGCAGGCCACGGGCGAAGGCGGCCTGTACCGCCACCGAGACCTGGGCGGCTGCCTGCTGGTCGCCGAAGCGCTGCTGCAGCTGGCGCCAGAACGCATCCACCGGCAGCGATGCCAGCTTCTGCCAGTCCTGCCGGCCCAGGGCTTCGAGTCCGGCATTGCCTTCGAGCACGCCTTCCTCGACCAGGCGCTGGCCGAACCCCAGCCACTGCCGGCTGCTGTCCTGCAGCAGGTCGGCGATGCGCGCCTGCAGTTCGAGGTTGGCCTGGTAGAGCGCCTGCGGAAGAGCGGTCTGGCCTTTCATTGGGATCCTCCCTGATGGGCGGCGCGGGGCCGCTTGCCTGCTTGTGCCTGCTGGCGCGGTCGCCCGCGCTCAGCCCTCGAAGCGGATGCGGACCGAAGCATCACTGCGCTCGGCCGGGCCGTGGTACACGGCCTCGATGTTGTTGCCGTCCGGATCCAGCACGAAGGCCGCGTAGTAGTCCGGGTGGTAGGGACGCAGGGCGGGGGCGCCGTTGTCACGGCCACCGGCGGCGAGCGCGGCGGCATGGAAGGCGTCGACCATGGCGCGGTCACGGCCCTGGAAGGCCAGGTGGTGGCGGCCGGTGGGTTCGCCGGCGGCCGCCTCGCTGTCGATGCTGGACACGAACAGTTCGTCGATCCAGAAATATCCCGCGCCACTGCCACCGACCGGGATGCCCAGCACTCCGGCGATGGCTGTATAGAACCGCTTGCTGGCGTCGAGGTCACGGACCACCAGCTGGACGTGGTCGATCAGGCGCCCACGGTGAAGCTCCATCGTCTCCATGGCGTTCCTCCTGGCAGCGGCCGGGGTCGCAGGTGGAGCGAGGGTAACGGGCGAAGAGTTAGGTTCCGGTCAGCGCCGCGGACGGTCCGGCGGGAGGCGCTCGTAGTCCTCCGGGACGGCATGGTTGCGCTCCGGGTCGGTGTCGGGCATGTCCGGCCCCTTGTGGTGCGCCTCGTCGTTGGCGTACTTGTCCGGGGTATGGGGCTTGTCCTGGTCCGCGGCTGGGCGCTTGTCGCGGGTGCTGTGGGTCTCGGGCGGGCTGCTGGGACGGGTCATGTCTGCCTCCGTGCGGCCGCGCGCCCGTGCGGGGACGCGCGGCCTGGCGAATCAGTTGCCGACGGTGTCGGTGGGGTTCGGGGACTTCGGATTGGTGGTCGGGACCGGGTGCGCCTTGCCGCGCGCATCCTTCTTCTCGCCCGGGACCATTCCGCGCTCCTTGCCGACCTCCAGTTCCTCGTCGGTGACGTAGCCGTCGGCGTTGACGTCGTACTTGGCGAAGTCGTCGGCGGTCTTCTGCCCGCTGGCGGTGAACTCGGCCAGGCTCAGGCGGCCATCGCCATCGACGTCCAGCTTCTGCACCTTGGCGGTGCTGCTGGGCTTGTGCGGATTGTCGGCGGCGGTGTCGCCGGCCATTGCGCTGCCGCAGGCGAAGCTGCCGGCCAGGACCAGGGCGAACATCGGGGTGGTCTTGTTCATCGGGTTTCCTCCTCGGGGTGGGGGCACAGTGGCCGTGCCCGCCATCTGCGCATGCCGGGCGTAAGGGCAGCGGCAAGGGCAGGGCGAGGAAGCGTGAAACGGGTGCCGCGGTTCAGGAGGCGAGGGCAAGCGTGGCCACGTCCACCGTTGCGCCGGAAGCTTCGGTTCCAGCCACGCCCAGCGACCACACTTCCATCCCCTCCGGCTCGCACAGGCCGAAGGTGCAGCTGGTGGCCACGTCGGCGGCATCGCGTCCGCGTGCGACCGGCACGCGCTCGGGGCAGGCCGCGCCGCCACGCGGGTCGAAAGCCTGCCAGCGGCCATCGACCCAGGCCTCGATCCAGGCGGCGAAGCGCGGTTCCGGATGCAGGCCACCGGCGGTGGCCGGCGGGTAGCCGGTGCAGTAGCGGGCGGCGATGCCGACGCCGCGGCACAGGGCGATGGCGGCATGGGCGAAGTCGCGGGACAGGCCGCGGCCTTCCTGCAGCGCACGCAGGGCGGTGCGGTTGAAGTCGGTGCTGTCCGGGTCGTACTCGATCGCGCGTGCGACATGGGCGCAGATCGCCTGCACCCTGGTGCGGTCGGAAGGCAGGTCGGCGAAGCGCAGCTGCGCGTAGCGCGCCAGCGGCCGCACCTCGCAGTGGCGGCTGGGCTGGAGGAACTGTCGGTCCTCCTGCGGCAGCGGACCGCGCGGACCCTCATGCACCAGCCCGCCCGTCCCGACTTCGCGCACCAGCACGTCACCGCGCAGCACCAGCAGGCCGGCGGGGGCCAGCAGGCGGGTGCAGGTGTTGCCGAAGCGGTCGCGGTAGCGATGCAGCGGCACCTGCGGCGAGGTCCATACCGCCGGCCCGGAAAGCAGGCGCAGGGCGTGGCTGTCGTGCACGTCCAGCATCGCCACCATGGGCGTGGGCTGGTCGAAGCGGTAGGCGATCTGGAAACCCAGCCGGAAAGGCATCGGCGTGGCCCGTGGGGGTGGGGGATGCGGTGATTGGGCCGTGGCGGCGTGCAAGGCAGCGTGAACGCTTCCGCATTCGTGGGCGACGGCCGCTTCACCGCGCCCCGGCCAAGGTCGGCGCGAGCCACCGCCACCAGAAATTGCGATTCGGCCGCGGGTTCCGCGTGCTTTTCGACCACCGCCGGGTACAGGCGGCGCAGATGGTGCTGGAGCCGGGTGCCAGCGAGGGTGGCGAGGGGAATCGCCACCGCAGCGCCGACCAGTGGCTTTACGTGGTGTCGGGCACCGGCGAGGCGGTGGTGGGCGGCAAGCGCCAGCGGCTGGGTCCGGGCAGCCTGCTGCTGATCGAACGTGGCGAGGAGCATGGGATCCGCAACACCGGCCGCACCGCGCTGAAGACGGTGAACTTCTACACGCCGCCGGCGTACACCCCCGACGGCGACGAGCGCCCGGCCGGGCGCCCGCGCTGAGGCTCAGTGCACCGCGACCACGCGGTTGCGGCCGTCCTGCTTGGCCCGGTACATGGCGCGGTCGGCGCGGTTGAGCAGGTGGTCGCGGTCCTCGCCGAGCTGGCGCACGGCCACACCGGCGCTGAAGCGCACCTCGATGCGGCGGCCTTCGTGCAGCAGCGGCCGCGCGGCCAGCGCGCGCTGCTGCAGCTGCAGCAGGGCGGCGGCCTGCTCGAGGGTGGAGCGCGGCATCAGCACCACGAATTCCTCGCCGCCGAAGCGGGCGAGCACGTCGTCCTTGCGCAGGCGCTCGCGCAGCACCTCGACCACGTGGCGCAGGGCGGCATCGCCGCCGGCGTGGCCATGTGTGCCGTTGAGCTTGCGGAACTCGTCCAGGTCCAGCACCGCCACCGCCAGCGGCCAGCCCTCGCGCTCGGCCTGGTCCAGCAGGCGTGGATAGAGCTCCTCCAGACCGCGGCGGTTGAGCGCGCCGGTGAGCGGATCGCTGCTGGCCAGCTCGCCAATGTCGCGCAACCTGGACTCCAGCTCGCGCACCCGCGCCTCGGCCGCCTCCACGTCCGCGCGCGCGGCCTGCAGCTGCTCGTGCGAGCGCAGCGCCTGGGCCTGCAGCCGGCGGGTGTCGTCGAGCACGTCCTCCAGGCGGTGGCCGAGGTCGGCGATGGTGCGGGCCTCGCTGATGGCGGCCATGTGCGCCTGCAGGCGGTCCTGGAACTCGCCGGTGTGGGCGGCCATGCCGTCCAGGCCCTCGACGAAGGAGGCCATCATCACCCGCATGGCGTCCTTGGTCTGGTCGATGCCCTTGCGCAGCAGGCCCTGCTGGTAGGCCAGCTCGCGCAGGCCCTGGCGGGTGGCCTCCATGGCCTGGGCGTCGGGCCTGCCGGACAGCAGGCCGCGTACCGCGGCGACCTGGCCGCGCAGCCAGCTGCCGTCCTCCAGCAGCTCGAACAGGTTCTCCAGCAGCAGGTCGAACAGCTCCAGCAGCAGCTCCTGCTGCTCGGCGGCCTCGCCGGCGTGGACCCCGACCTGGTGGCAGAGCTCGCGCACCCGCGCCGCCAGCGGCGACAGGTCCGCGCCCGGCGACCAGCGCCTGAGGTCGGCCGCCAGGGCGGTGGATTCGTCGGCCAGGGACGGCAGCGGCCGCAGCAGCGAGGCCAGGGCCACGCCCACCGCCTGCCGCAGCAGGTCCCGCAGCTGTTCGGCTTCCACAGCCGAGGGCGCGTCCAGGGCCGCGGCGAAGTCGCGCAGGTACTTGTCCAGGAACTGGCGCAGCACGCGTGCCGCGGTCGCCCAGTCGGCGGCATCCGTGGCCGAGGCCAGGCGCCGGCCGAGGTCGCCCAGTTCGCCCGGCAGGGTGGCCATGCCATGGGCGAACACGGGCAGCACGCTGCCCGCGTCGGGAACGGCGGCGGCGCCGGGGGCGGTGCGCGGGACGGCTTGGCCGCCTGCGGCACCACGTTCTCGGAAGGACATGCGCATGGCTCTCGGGCGTCGGGCCCGGTTGGGGTAACGCCTCGTTAGCGGCCCGGCCCGGCCCGGATTTAGCCCGGCGACCGGCGCGGGACGGAGCTTTCCACGGAGGCCGGGCTCCGGCTGTGCGAGGCTGGAGTCCTTACCCACGGCATGGAGGACCCATGGATATCGGCATGGTCGGACTGGGCAGGATGGGCGGAAACATGGCGCTGCGGCTGGCCCGCGGCGGCCACCGGGTGGTCGGGTTCGACCGCGCCGGGGCGCGCGGCGAGGTCGCGGAACTGGAGACGGTGCAGTCGCTGCCGGAACTGGTCGCGGCGCTGCCGGTGCCGCGCGTGGTCTGGCTGATGGTCCCGGCCGGCGCGCCGGTGGACCTCACCCTGGACCAGCTGCTGCCGCTGCTGCAGCCCGGCGACGTGGTGGTGGACGGCGGCAACTCCAACTACCACGACAGCGAGCGCCGCGCCGCGCGCTGCAGCGACGCCGGCGTGCATTTCCTGGACTGCGGCACCAGTGGCGGCGTCTGGGGCCTGCAGGAGGGCTACAGCCTGATGATCGGCGGCGAGGCCGGGGCGGTGGCACTGCTGCGCCCGGTGTTCGAGACGCTGGCGCCCGCGCCGGACCGCGGCTGGGGCCATGTCGGCCCGAGCGGCGCCGGCCACTTCACCAAGATGGTCCACAACGGCATCGAGTACGGGATGATGCAGGCCTACGCCGAAGGCTTCGCGATCATGCAGCGCAAGGAAGCCATGGCCCTGGACCTGGCCCAGGTGGCGAAGATCTGGCAGCACGGCAGCGTGGTCCGCTCCTGGCTGCTGGACCTGGCCGCCGACGCGCTGGAGCAGAACCCCACGCTCGAAGGCATCGCCCCGTACGTGTCGGATTCGGGCGAGGGGCGCTGGACCGTGGCCGAGGCGATCGAGCTGGACGTGTCGGCGCCGGTGATCACCCTGTCGCTGCTGGAGCGGCTGCGTTCGCGCGAGAAGGATTCCTACGCCGACAAGATGCTGGCCGCGCTGCGCCAGGGTTTCGGCGGGCACGGCATCCGCCCGGGCTGAGCCGCGCTCAGCCTGCCCAGTCGAAGTCGACCTCGCGGCGCTCCGCGGCGCTGCGCTGGCCGGCCTCGATCAGCGCCATCGCCAGCAGCGCGCTGTCCGCGGTGACCGGAGGCTGGCGGCCGTGCAGGATCGCGTCGCGCACGCCGGCGTAATAGGCCGGCCAGTTGCCATCCAGTACCGGCGCGGCCGGATCCGCGGCCACCGCGCCATCGGTGCCGACGCGCAGCAGGGTCCCGGGTCGCGGATCGCGGCCCCACGCTCCGTCGCCCGGGCGCTGGCCGGCGCGCAGCGCGTCCTCCTGCGGGTCCAGCCCGTGCTTGAACCAGCTGCCGCCGCTGCCATGCACGGCGAAGCGCAGGCCGGCACCGGGTACCAGCGAGCCGGCGTGCAGCAGCACCCGCAGGCGCGGGTAGCGCAGCTGCACGTGGAAGTAGTCCACCGCGGTGGCGCCGTCGCGCTGCATGCCCAGGTCGGCGCTGACCGCCAGGGGCGGACCGAACAGCTGCAGCGCCTGGTCGGCCAGGTGCGGGCCGAGGTCGTACCACAGCCCGCCGCCGGGGCCGGCACGGTCGCGCCAGCGGTCGGGCACCTGCGGGCGGAAGCGGTCGAAGTGCGAGTGCAGCTCGGCCACCTCGCCCAGCGCACCGGACCCGAGCAGGGCACGCAGGGTAAGGAAGTCCGCATCCCAGCGGCGGTTGTGGAACACCGAAAGCACCTTGCCGGCCTGGCGCGCGGCTTCGGCCACTTCGCGTGCCTCGCCAAGGTGCAGGGCGAAGGGCTTGTCCACCACCACGTGCTTGCCGGCCTGCAACGCGGCGCGCGCGATCGGCGCATGGCTGTCGTTGGGCGTGGCCACCACCACCAGGTCGATCGACCCGTCTTCGAGCACCTCGCCGACATCGGCGCAGATGCGCACGCCGGGATGGTCGGCGGCGATCTCGCCGGAGCGGCTGGACACGATGCTGTGCAGGCGCAGCCCCGGCGTCGAGTCCACAAGTGGTGCGTGGAACACGCGTCCTGCCAGGCCGTAACCGACCACGGCGACGTTCAACTGTTTGGATGACATGCGGCTTTCCTGAAGCAGACAGTTGGTGATTGGACCGCCGGCAGCATCCCATCGCAAGCCGTTGAGGCCGGTGAACCAATCACGAACCCGTTGCGCCGCGTACACCGGTGATGAACGGTGCGCTGGCGGAGACTGGCGCCCCGATCACCAAGGAGGTCCACCATGCGCAAGAACGCTTCCATCCTCGCCGCCACCCTCGCCGCCGTGCTGTTCTCCGGCGCCGCCATGGCCCAGGACAACGATCCGTCCAAGAAGCCGGCCGCCGATGCCGATTCCAACCAGCCGGTGACCGATACCTGGATCACCACCAAGGTGAAGTCCAGCCTGCTGGCCGACAGCGACGTGTCCGGCACCAAGATCGAGGTCGACACCGTCGACGGCGTGGTCTTCCTGACCGGCAACGTCGACAGCCAGGCCCAGGTCAACGAGGCCAAGCGCATCGCCTCGGAAATCGACGGCGTCGGCAAGGTCGACACCAGCCGCCTGAAGGTCGGCAAGTAAGTCCTGTCCATACCGAAGTCCTCTACCTCTCCAGGTATTAAGCGGCACCGACTGGTTGCCGCAGCGGCGCGGAGCCTCGGGCTCCGCGCCTTTTCTTTTGGGTGCCATCCGTGAGGGGCGTCAACGGCGCCGGCGGCCCGCTCCGCTAGAATCGCGCCACCCCCGCAGCGCTTGCACCGATGTCCAACACCCTTCCTGCCGACCCGCGGGTCGAATCGCTGATCCAGCGGATGACGCTGGAGGAGAAGGCAGGCCAGCTCGGCGTGTTCGCCGACATGGTCCGTCCCTTCGCCCCCGACGTGAATCCCGAGACCAACGTGCGCAACGCCGCCGAGGTCCTGGAGCAGGTGCGCGCGGGCCGCGTCGGCACCCTGTTCAACGGCGTGGGCGCCGGGGCCGGACGCGAGATCCAGCGCGTGGCGGTGGAGGAGAGCCGCCTGGGCATCCCGGTGCTGCTGGCCGCGGACGTGATCCACGGCATGCGCACCGTGTTCCCGATCCCGCTGGGCGAGGCCGCGAGCTTCGAGCCCGGCCTGGCCGAGCGCACCGCGCGTGCCACCGCGATCGAGGCCACCGCCGCCGGCATCCACTGGACCTATGCGCCGGCGGTGGACATCGCCCGCGACCAGCGCTGGGGCCGTGGTGCCGAGGGCGCGGGCGAGGATGTGTACCTGGGCTGCCAGTTCGCCGCCGCCCGGGTGCGCGGCTTCCAGGGCCAGGACCTGCGCGCGCCGGATTCGCTGCTGGCCACGGCCAAGCATTTCGTCGCCTATGGCGCGGTGACCGCGGGCCTGGACTACAACTTCGTCGAGATCTCCGAAGGCACCCTGCGCGACGTGCACCTGCCGCCGTTCAAGGCCGCGGTCGATGCCGGCGCGCTGGCGGTGATGACCGCCTTCAACGACATCAACGGCATCCCGGCCAGCGCCAACCACGCGCTGCTGACCGGGGTGCTGCGCAACGAGTGGGGTTTCCCCGGCGTGGTCGTGTCCGACTACACCGCCGACATGGAGCTGCTGGCCCACGGCTATGCCGCCGACGAGGCCCATGCCACCGAACTTGCTTTTGTCGCCGGCATGGACATGAGCATGCAGAGCGGCTACTACGCCGCGCACCTGCCGGCGCTGGTGGAGTCCGGCAGGGTGCGGGTGGAACAGCTCGATGCCGCGGTGCGCAGGGTGCTGCAGCTCAAGGCGGCGATCGGCCTGTTCGACGATCCCTACCGTTCGCTGGATCCGGCGCGCGAGGCCGATACCTCGCTGCGTGCAGCGCACGAGGCGCTGGCGCGCGACGCCGCGCGGCGCTCGATGGTGCTGCTGAAGAACGAGGGCGGGGTGCTCCCGCTGCGTCGCGACGCACGCATCGCCCTGATGGGGCCGTTCGCGCGCGACATGGACAACATCGAAGGCTGCTGGACCCTGTTCGGCGACCGCAGCCGCTACGTCAGCCTGGAGGCCGGCATCCGTGCAGCGCTGCCGGAGGGCGCCGCGCTGCAGGTGGTGGATGGCTGCGGCCTGGAGGCGCCACTGGAGGGCGGCATCGAGGCGGCGGTCGCCGCCGCGCGCGAGGCCGACGTGGTGGTGCTGGCGCTGGGTGAGCCGCAGCGTTACAGCGGCGAGGCACAGTCGCGCGTGCGGATCGAGCTGCCGCCGGTACAGCAGGCGCTGGCCGATGCGGTCGCCGCCACCGGCAAACCAGTGGTGGTACTGCTGCGCAACGGCCGCGCGCTGGCGCTGCAGGGCGCCGTACGCGACGCGCAGGCGATCCTGGTGACCTGGTTCCTCGGCAGCCAGACCGGCCATGCCGTGGCCGACGTGCTGTTTGGCGACCACAGTCCCTCCGGCCGCCTGCCGGTCAGCTTCCCGCACGACTCCGGGCAGCAGCCGTACTTCTACAACCATCCGCGCACCGGCCGCCCCGAGCTTGCGGACATGAAAGAGTTCAAGGCGCGCTGGCGCGAATACCCGCACCAGGCGCTCTATCCCTTCGGCCACGGCCTGACCTATGGCCGCATCGAGTACGGCGCGACCACGGTGGACGCGCCGGCGCTGGCCTGGGATGGCGAGGTGGTGGTACGTGCCACCGTGCGCAATGCCGGCGAGCGCGCGGTGGAAGAGGTGGTGCAGCTGTACGTGCACGACCGCGTCGCCAGCCGGGTGCGCCCGGTGCGCGAGCTCAAGGGTTTCATCAAGCTGCTGCTGCAGCCGGGCGAGTCGCGCGAGGTGGAATTCCGCCTGTCACGCGTCGACCTGGCATTCACGCGCGCCGATGGCACCCATGGCGCCGAGCCGGGCTGGTTCGATGCGTGGGTCGCGCCCTCGTCGGTGACGGGCGAGCCGGCGGCGTTCGAACTGCTGTCCCCGTAAACGCGACGACCGCCGGGCGGCGAGGGGCCGGCCGGCGGTCGTATATGCGACCTGCTGGGCAAGGATCAGGTGCCGTGTGGATCGGCACCGCGTTCCCACGCGCGCTGGATCGCCAGGCGCGCACGCGACCAGTCAAGGCGCGAGTTGCCCTTGCGGCCCTCCCATTCGCGACGCAGCTGGTCCTCCGCGGCGGCGAACTCGGCGGCAGGGTCGCGGCGACGGAAGGCGTAGCCGGTCTCGTACGCGGCCGAGTAGTCGTCATAGGTATCGCCCTCGAGGTAGTAGGGCTCGCTGCGGTACTGCTGGTTCCAGTAGCCGGAGTCGGGGAACTGCTCGGTGGCGGTGCGGCCTGGGACTTGGTAGCCGGGCGTGCTCATCGGCGTTTCTCCTCTTCGGTTGGGGGAGTGCCCAAGCTATCGGGCGCGGCGTTAAGCAGGCCGCGCCAGCGGGTGATCGCGGTGTTAGGCGTTCAGCTGGTCGCCGTGGAGGCTTCGTACGGCATCTGGGTGGCGCCGGTCCGGGTGATTGCGGCATCGGCCACCGCAAGTGCCTGCTCTTCGCCGTCGATCACCACCAGCACCTGGCCGGCTTCGATCGCGTCCTCGAACTTGCGGCGCACCGGGTCCTGCACGGTCGCGCCCATCAGGGCCGACGACCAGCTGCCCACCGCCGCGCCGACGCCGGTCATCAGCGCCGCGCCGGCCAGGGTGATGCCCAGCGGCGGCACGGCCACCGCCAGCAGGCCCGCGACCAGACCCAGCGCGCCACCGCCGGCGGCGCCACGCATCGCGGCCGGCACCATGTCGGTATTGGCCTCGCGCAGGTCGTCGGGTACGGCATCCATCTCGATATCGGAGCGCGCGATCAGCGACAGGCAGTCGCGGTCGATGCCCGCATCGCGTGCCGCACTGATGGCGGCCTGCGCCGCGGCCAGGTTGGGGGTGCTGTAGATGCGCCGCTGCTTCATCGCCGGCTTCCTCTTCTGTCGGTCAGAAGCAGGAAGGTGGGGCGGCGGCGGTGACACCCGCGTGAGCGGGTGCCGCGGGTCGTTCAGCCCTCGCTTGCGTCCGTATCCGCGGCGTCGATGGCGTCGGGACTGTGCCGGGCGACGATGGTGGTCGCGGCCAGGTCGCCGGTGACATTCCCGGTGGTCGCGAACACGTCCGGGATGGTGTCCACCGCCAGCAGCAGGCCCAGCGGTTCGACCGGCAGGCCCATGGACTGGGTCACCGGCAGCACCGTGGCCATGAAGCTGACCTGGCCGGGCAGGCCGACCGAGCCCAGGCTGATCACCACCGCCAGCGCCGCGCCGGCAGCCAGCTGCAGGGCGCTCAGCTCGATGCCGTAGGCCCAGGCCACGAAGCAGGCGGCGACCACGTACTGGATCGGGCTGGTGATGCGGAACAGGGTCACCGCCATTGGCAGGACCAGGCCTGCCACCGCGCGCGTGATGCCCATGCGCTCGCGTGCGCTCTCCAGCATCGCCGGCAGGGTGGCCAGCGAGGACTGGGTGCTGGCCGCCACCACCTGGGCCGGCAGGGTGGCCTTGGCGAAGGCCAGCGGCGAGCGCCCGGCGAACAGCGCCACCAGCACGTAGCAGATCGCGATTGCGCCGATGTAGAGCCCGCACTGCAGGCCGATGTAGCCGGCCAGCGCCCCGACCACGCCCAGGCCCGCCTGCGCGCACACCGCCAGCATCAGCGCGAACACGCCCAGCGGCGCGGCCAGCAGCACCCAGTGCACGATCACGATCATGGTGTCGGCGATGCCCTGGCACAGGCCGATGACCTGGGCGCGGCGCTCGGCGGCGATGCGGGTGAGGGCGAAGCCGAAGAACAGGGCGAACACCACCAGCGGCAGCATCGCGCCCTGGGCCGCGGCCATGATCGCGTTGGAGGGAATGACGTTCGCGACCCACTGCGCCAGCGAAGGCGCAGCGCCGGCCTCGATCCCGGCGGCGCTGCCCTGCAGGGTCGCGGCCAGCTGCGCATCCGGTGTCACCCAGGCCAGCACCGCCGGCGCGGCCAGGGCGGCATAGCCGGAGAACAGCGACAGCAGGACCACGAACACGAACATCGCCCGCCGCGCCACCCGGCCGGAGGCGGCGGCATTGGCGGCGTTGGCCACGCCCAGGATCACCAGGGCCAGCACCAGCGGCACCACGGTCATCTGCAACGCGCTCAGCCAGAGCTTGCCGATCGGCTGGGCGATGGCCGCCGCGGTTGCCGCACCAGCGGCGCTGGCCTGGGCCAGGGCCAGGCCGACGATGGCGCCGGCAGCCAGCGCCAGCAGGACGCGCGCGGTTGCGCCGGGAAGCTTCATCGGGCCGATCCCGCTTCGGGCAGCTGCCAGCGTGGCGCCAGGCGCGCGTATGCGGCGCGCGGCAGCAGCACGAAGCGCGGCTGCGCCGCAGGATCCAGCCAGGCCAGCAGGCGGCGCATGTCGTCCTCGGCCATGGCGGTGCAGCCGGCGGTGGTCTCGCCGGGCTGGCGCCACAGGTGGGCGAAGATGCAGCTGCCGGTGCCGGGCGTATTGCCCGGGTTGTGGCCGATCACCAGGCCCAGGCGGTAGCGCGGGTCGCCATTGGCGTGCAGGTCCAGGCGCATCGGCTCGGTCGAGCCGGCCACCGCGGCTGCGCCGACCTCGCGGGCATCGACGATGCGGTTGTAATGCGGCGAATCCGGCACATCCATGCACCAGTGGCTGGCATCCATCTGCCGGTAGGGCATGGCGGTGTCGACCTGGCCGGCGGCCCGGTAACCGAAGGCGGTGTCGAGGGTGAACATGCCGGCGGGGCTGCGGCCGTCGCCCTCGCGCTTGAGCGGACCCTCGCCCTGGTCCGCGGCCGCGTGCAGGCCTTCGCCCCAGGCTGCGCCGTTGCGGCCGATGCTTACCGCGAATTCCCCGCGCTCGCGCCATGGTTGATCCGGTGCGGCGCGCTCGTAGTAGCGCAGGGTGCCGGTGGTGGCGTCCCAGTCGGCGGTGGTCACCACCACCAGCTGGTTGGGACCGGGTGTCGAGGACGGCAGCGCCGCCAGCACGGTGGCGCCGGCCAGCAGCAGCGCGGCCACGGCCAGCAGGCGCAGGAGCGGGTGCAGGCGGGGGCGGGGGCTGCGGGACTGGGTCATGGGCGCCTTCAGGAATCGAGCAGGTGCTGGATGCGCTCGAGGTTGATGTTGAGCTGGCGGTGCCGGTCCGGGTTGGCCTGGCACAGCAGCACGAACAGGAAGTCGAGCAGGTATTGCAGCGAGGAGCGGTACAGCAGCTGGGCCACGTGCGGGGCCGGATCGTGCGCGGACACCACCAGGGTCGCGTCGGCATGCGCGCGCAGCGGGTTGGCGGTGTGCCGGGTGATCGACACCACCTTGCCCTCGCAGGCCTGGAACTGGCGGCTGAGCTGGCACAGCTGCGGCAGCTGGCCGAACTCGGAGAACAGCAGCAGCACGTCGCCGGGCCGCGCCGCCGAGAGGTTGGCCATCATCAGGATCGGGTCGGCGTGGTGCACGGTCAGCACGCCCAGCAGCGACAGGCGCATGGCGAACTCGCGCGCGAACAGGCCGTCGTCGCCCAGGCCGCAGACGAACACCTTGCCGGCACCATCGACCAGGCCGACGATGGCCTCGATCCGCTCGCGCGGGTTGATCAGCCGGGTTTCCTCCTCGGCCGCGGTCTTGCTCCGGCGCAGGCCTTCCTCCAAGCGGACGTAGGCGTCATCGGTTTCCGGCGGGGCGCCGGCCGGGGCGTCGCCGCCGTTGCGGGCCAGGGCCTGGCCGATGGAGTACTTGAGGTCCGGGTAACCACGGAAGCCGAACTTCTGGCTGAACTTGACCACCGAGGACTGGCTCACGCCCAGCGCGCTGGCCAGCTGCTGCGAGGAGTAGTCGCGCAGCAGGTGGGCGTTCTCGAGGATGAAATCGGCGATGCGGCGCTCGATGGCCGACATCTGGTCGCGTTCGGATCGGATCTTTACCAGTGGCGGCATGGCGGGGATATTCATCCGTGGGGCCGTGGCCTGGCAACCGGCGCTCAGCGCGCCAGCGGCTCCAGGCCCTGGATCTCGCGGATGCCCAGGCCCGGCGCGTCGGTGATGCTGATCTCCGATTCGTTGAAGATGACCCCGCCCTCGACCGGGTTGAACTGGCCCAGCGAGGGGCCGTCGAGGTCGACCTTGCTGATCGCGTCGGACTTGGCCACCGCCAGGTGCACCGCCGCGGCCACCGAGATGGCCGACTCGATCATGCAGCCGATCATGCATTGCATGCCATAGATCGAGGCGATGTCGGCGATGCGGATGGCATTGGACAGGCCGCCGGTCTTCATCAGCTTGATGTTGATGATGTCGGCGGCACGGCGCTGGATCAGGTCGAACACCTGTTCCGGGCCGAACACGCTCTCGTCGGCCATCACCGGGGTATGGACGCGGTCGGTGACGTACTTCAGGCCTTCGATGTCGGCGGCCTTGACCGGCTGTTCCAGCAGTTCCAGCAGCACGCCGGCGTTCTCCAGCGCGTGCATGGCGTATACGGCCTGCTTGGCAGTCCACCCCTGGTTCGCGTCCAGGCGCAGCAGGGCGCGGCCCTCGACCGCGGCGTGGATCGCCTTGACCCGTTCGATGTCCAGGCCGATGTCCTTGCCCACCTTGATCTTCAGCGAGTCGAAGCCGCGCTCCACCGCCGAGATCGAGTCGGCCACCATCTTGTCGATGTGGTCCACCGAGATGGTGATGTCGGTGGTGATCACCGGGTCGCCACCGCCGAGCATCTTGTACAGCGGCGCGTCGTACAGCTGGCCCCAGAGGTCATAGATCGCGATCTCCACCGCCGCCTTGGCGCTGGTGTTGCGCTCCAGCGCGCCCTGGACCAGGCCGCAGATGCGGTTGAGGTTGGCGATCTCCTGGCCGATCAGGCGCGGCTTGATGAAGCGCTCGATCGCCTCGGCGATGGAACCGTGGGTGTCGCCGGTGATCACCGCCGTGGCGGGTGCCTCGCCATGGCCGGTATGGCCGGTGTCGGTGCGCACCAGGACCACGATGTCCTCCACCGTGTCGACCGTGCGCAGCGCGGTCTTGAACGGGGTCTTCAGCGGCACGCGCAGCATGCGCAGTTCGATGTCGGTGATCTTCACTTGGGCTCTCAGGGAGAAGTACGCGGGCGGACCCGCTGGATGCTGGTCATGCGGTCCACGTAGGTCTCGTTGTCGTTGAACAGCAGCGGGTCCAGCGGGGTCACCGAGACGCCATTGAGGCCGGCGCGCACGCGGCTGCCGTCGGCACCGCGCCAGCCGCCGCCGCTGGTGTCGTGGATCATGTAGGCCATCCCGTCCTCGTGGCCGATGGCCATCATCACGTGGCCGGGGATGTAGACCAGGTCGCCCGCCTGCAGCCCGCGCACCGCGGCCTGGCGGCGCGCGGCATCGTCGCCGGGCTCGAAGGCGATCCGGTCCAGCGCCGGGCTCACCGCCTGGTCGCGGGTGTTGCGCGGGACCAGCATGCCGAAGCTGCGGTAGATCTCGGAGACGAAGCCGCTGCAGTCGCGCGCGTCGTAGGAATGGCCCCAGCCATAGCGCTCGCCCAGGAACTTGAAGGCCTGGGTGACGAGGTTGGCCGGGGTCAGCGGCAGGTAGTCGTCGGCGACGTCCGCCGAGCGCGGGACCAGCGCCGGCACGAACTCCAGGCTGCCGTCGGCGCGGCGCGCGGGCAGGTCGACCACGTGCGACGCGTAGGGATGCTGGCCGTTCACGGCCTGCGACGGATCCAGCCCGGTGCGCAGCGGCAGGCGCAGGCCCATGTCCAGCTGCAGGGCCGAGACCCGCGGCTCGTCCGGGGTGTAGGTGGTGCGGACCGTGGCGCCGGTGACCACGATGTACGGGGCGCGGCTGGCGTAGCCCAGCACCTCTTCGCGCTTGCCAAGGGCGACATGGCGCGCCTCGATCCAGGCGCTGTAGCGCTCGGAGGCCACGAACAGCCATTGGCGGTCGCGGCTCTCGTGCAGCACCGCCACCGCATCGCCCGGGAACAGCGCCGATTCCTGGAAGCGGTCGATATCGGTGTCGCCGGGCGAGGAGAACACCCGCAGCGAGGTCGGGAACGCGCGCAACGCGGCGCGGTGCACGACCAGCCCGTACTGCAGCGGACGGCTGGCGGGGATCGCGTCCAGCGCGAGCTCGCGCTGCAGGTTGGCGAGGGTGCGCGGCGGTACCTCCTTGCCCTGCCCGTCGTAGAGGCTGCGGGCGGGGGGCGAGGACAGCTTTTCGACCTGTGCGCGCACGAACCCGCGCGGCAGCGGATCGGGCAGGGCGGCGATGTCCTGGATCGAAGCGTCTTCGGCGCGCATGCGCGCGTTCTGCGCGGCGATGCCCTCGCGGTCGAGGATGACGCGGTCCGGCTGTTCGAGCCGGGCGATCCAGTAACCGGGATCGAGCTGGGACTGGCGCACGCCGATGACCGACGTCGGGGCGTCGGCCTGCGCCGGCGTGGACCAGGCGGTGGCCGGCAGCAGCAGGGCTGCCAGCATCGGGCCCGCCCAGGCAAGGCGCCTGCGAACCGGGGTGCTCCGCGCGTCGCGGACTTTCATGGTGGGCGACTCCCCTGGGGCGTGTTCGTCAAGAATAGTTATTCCAGTTATTTGCGGCGTCAAGAATAAATTATTGACCCGGCCCGCAGCGCGTGTTACATCGGCAACACCACCGCACGCGGGAAGTGTCGTCGTGGAAGCCAGCTTTCGCCAACCAGCGGCACTCGCCAAAGCGCGGACCCAGGTCCGCGGCGGGCGCTTGCCTCTCGCTGGCGCCGGGCTGCTGCTGGGCCTCGTGCTGGGGAGCGCGATGGCCGCCACCCCGGACGACCTGCCGCAGGTGGTTGCCGCGGTCGACGCGGGACGCTTCGCCGAGGCCGAGTCGCGCATCGCCGCGCGGCTGGCCACGGACGGCATGGGGGCCGGGGAGCGCCGCGCGCTGGAGTTCGAACGCGAGCGCATGCGCCGCATCCGCCTGGACTTCAGCCTCGACCGCGAAGCCGTGCTGGCGCAGTTGCGGCGGCAGGTGCCGGACCTGCGCGAGGCCGAGTTCGAGGCCTGGGATGCCGCCGGGCTGGTCGAACACATGGACATCGACGGGGAGCGCCGCTGGTTCAAGCGCGCGGTGTCCAACCTGTTCCGGCTCAGTCCCGAGGCCGCGGCACGCCGCGCACCGCCGGTGAAGCCATTTAGCGAAGGTCCGTTCGAACGCCTGCATCCGCACCATGCCGAAGTGCTGGCCGCAGCGGCCTCCGGTGCCACCAGCGTGGCTCCGCGCCGGCTGGAGGTGACCCAGTCGCTGGTGGTCGATGCCGACGCGGTGCCCGCGGGCGAGACGATACGTGCCTGGATCCCGTATCCGCGGGCGATACCC
This sequence comes from Pseudoxanthomonas suwonensis 11-1, assembly GCF_000185965.1. NCBI lineage: Bacteria > Pseudomonadati > Pseudomonadota > Gammaproteobacteria > Lysobacterales > Lysobacteraceae > Pseudoxanthomonas > Pseudoxanthomonas suwonensis. Next base: position 2,804,333 of record NC_014924.1, on the reverse strand, counting down.
GGGCAGCAGGAAGGCATCCACCTGGTCGGCACCTCGCCGGCCGGCGGCCAGGTCGCGCCGGAAGACGCACCGATGCGCACGGTCTACCTGGAAGGCAAGGCGGAGGCCGGCAAGCCGACCGCGTTCTCCATCACCTACGAGCTGACCGTGCATGCCCGGCATGTCCCGGTCGACCCGGACAAGGTGGTGCCGGTGGAGCGCGACGACCCGGCGCTGGCGCCGTACCTGGCCGAGCGCGCGCCGCACGTGGTGTTCACCCCGCGGCTGCGTGCGTTCTCGCGACAGGTGGTGGGCGGGGAGACCAACCCGTACCGGATCGCGCAGAAGCTGTTCGCGGCCGTGGACCGGATTCCCTGGGCCGGCGCGCGCGAGTACTCGACCATCTCCAACATCAGCGACTACGCCCTCGGTGCCGGCCATGCCGACTGCGGCCAGCAGACGCTGCTGCTGGTCAGCCTGCTGCGGCTCAACGGCATTCCCGCGCGCTGGCAGTCCGGCTGGACCTACTCCGACGAGGACGTCGGCTACGACAACATGCATGACTGGGGCTGGCTGTACCTGGCCCCCTACGGCTGGCTGCCGATGGACGTGACCACCGGCCGGCTGGAAAGCGACGACCCGGCGCTGCGCTGGTTCTACCTGGGCGGCCTGGACGCCTACCGCATCGCCTTCAACGACGACTACGCCCGCGACTTCGTGCCCGCCAAGACCCACTTCCGCTCCGAGACCGTGGACTCGCAGCGTGGCGAGGCCGAATGGCGCGGCGGGAACCTCTATTTCGACCAGTGGGACTACCGGTTCCAGTGGCGGATGCTGCCGCCTGACGGCGGACGGACGGGCGGGGAACACACCAACACCACTGTGGGAGAGACACGGGGATGAACAGCAGGATCCTGAGGAAGGCGGCCCTGGCCGTTGCGCTGGGCGCGTGCATGGGCAGCATGGCTCCGCTGGCGATGGCGCAGAGCGCGACCGGCGCGGTGGCCGGACGCGCGGCTGCCGGCGACCAGCTGGTGCTGACCAGCGAGCAGACCGGCCTGAGCCGTACCGTCACTGCCGGCAACGACGGCAGCTACCGCCTGAGCCAGCTGCCGGTCGGCAACTACCGCCTGCAGGTGCTGCGCGATGGCCAGCCGGTAGGCGCGCCGGTCGAGGTCAGCGTGTCGCTGGGTGGCACGACCTCGGTCAACCTCGGCAGCGACGGTGCCGTGGCCAACCTGGATACGATCGAGGTGGTCGGGTCGCGCGTGGTCAACCGCGTCGACGTGTTCTCGATCGAGACGGCGACCAACGTCAACCGCGAGGAGATCGGGCGCCTGCCGGTGGCCCCGGACCTGGCCTCGGTGGCGATGCTGGCGCCGGGCGTGATCGGCGGTAATTCCTCGCTGGGCGGCATTTCCTTCGGCGGCTCGTCGATCGCCGAGAACTCGGTCTACATCAACGGCCTCAACGTCACCGACTTCTACCGCCGGCAGAGCTTCTCCAGCGCGCCGTTCGCCTTCTTCGACCAGTTCCAGATCAAGACCGGCGGCTACTCGGTGGAGTTCGGCCGCAGCACCGGCGGCGTGATCAACGCGGTGACCCGCTCGGGTACCAACGAGCTCAAGGGCGGCGTCGAGTTCACCTTCGAGCCGGAGGCCTTCCGTTCCAAGGCCGACGACCACCGCTTCTACGACGTGGACGGCGCCGGCAACCCGGTGCCGGTGGATTACCGCTCCAGCCGCGACGAGCGCGACCTGATCAAGGGCAATGCCTGGGCGTCCGGCCCGCTGGTCCGCGACAAGCTGTTCATTTTCGCCATGTACGAGCAGCAGAAGGTCGACTCCGGCTACACCCTCAGCTCCGGCGCCAGCTGGAACAAGGGCGACGCCAACAACGGCTTCTGGGGCGCCAAGCTCGACTGGAACATCAACGAGAACCACCTGCTGGAGCTGCTGGCCTTCTCCGACGAGGCCGAGACCGACACCACCACCTACGGCTACGACTGGGATGGCCGCGAGCGCGGTGCGCTCAGCGGCGTGAGCACCTCCGAAAGCGGCGGCAAGAGCGGTTCGCTCACCTGGACCGGCCGCTTCGGCGAGAACTTCGTCGCCAAGGCGATGTACGGCACCAACCGCAGCAAGAGCGTGGTCACCTCGCCGTCGGACGAGCAGTGCGCGCAGGTGATCATCAATTCCAGCTACAACGCGATCTACAACGACATGGGCCGGCCGCTGGTCAGCTGCCATCCCAGCTCCTCGGCGTCGGTGGTCGACCACCATGACGAGCGCGAGGTCGGCCGCCTGGACTTCGAGTGGACCCTCGGCGACCACCTGCTGCGGTTCGGCCTGGACACCGAGACCATGACCACCGACCGCACGACCTTCTACCCGGGCCCGACGGCGCAGCGCTTCACCATCTACTCCTACACGCCGGGCGCGGTGCTGGGCAATGGCGCCACCGTGCCGGCCGGCGTGACCGAGGTTGCCATGGGCCGCGAGCGCCGCGACGGCGGCGTGTTCGATACCGATGCCAATGCCTGGTACATCGAGGACAACTGGAGCGTCACCCCGAACCTGCTGCTGAACCTCGGCGTGCGCGTGGACAGCCTGGACTACAAGACCGCCACCGGTTCGAGCTTCATCAAGCTCGACGACCTGGTGTCCCCGCGCATCGGCTTCTCCTGGGACGTGCGCGGCGACGGCCGCACCAAGCTGTTCGGCAACGCCGGCCGCTACTACCTGCCGGTCAACAACATCATCAACTACACCTTCGCCGGCGGCCTGGTCGACGAATACACCTACTACGTGCTGGAGGGCTGGTCCCCGGCGACCAACCCGGTCACCGGCGCGGCCTACATGAACCCGGTGCTGGGCGCGCAGATCGGCCGCGTCGACGACGACATGAACATCGGCGTCGGCGACCTGCGCCAGAGCGTGGACCGCGACCTGGAGGCGATGTACCAGGACGAGTTCATCCTCGGCTTCCAGAGCATGATCAACCAGGCCTGGTCCTGGGGCGTCAACGCCACCTACCGCGACATGACCCACGCGGTGGACGACATGCGCATCAACGCCCTGTGCGGCGTGCGCCACGGCAACCTGTGGCCGATCGCCAACCCGGGCGAGAAGGTCACCCTGTGGGGCACCACCGACATGGGCTGCGCCCAGGACGGCTGGGTGACGATCGACACCTCGCGCGAGGGCTACATGATGGCCGGCAGCAACCAGGTCATCGGCTACTTCAAGCCGGAGCGGACATACAAGGGCGTGGAGTTCCAGATCGACCGCGCCTGGGACGACAAGTGGGCGTTCAACGCCTCCTACCTGTGGTCCAAGCTGTCGGGCAACCACGAGGGCCCGGTCAACTCCGACACCAACTACGGCGATACCGGCATGGTCCAGCACTGGGACCACCCGGCCAACAACCAGCGCTACGGCGACCTGTTCAACGACCACCGCCACCAGGTCAAGCTGCGTGGCAGCTACCGCCTCAACGAGCAGTGGCTGTTCGGCGGCACCGTGACCGCCATGTCCGGTGGCCCGATCACCGCCTTCGGCACCTCCTGGCCGGGCGAGGATTCGGTCGCCAGCTACACCAGCGAGGGCAGCGGCGGCGGCACCGGCTGGATCTGCGTGGCCAACTGCAACGCGCCCAATGGCGAGCGCCAGTACGAGTACTCGCCGCGCGGCGCCTTCGGCCGCATGCCGTGGATCTACGACGTCGGCGCCAGCGTGACCTGGCAGCTGCCGGTGGAGAGCACCGACCTGAAGGTGCGCCTGTCGGTCTACAACCTGCTCAACGACCAGGAAGTGATCAACGTGCGCGCCCGCTACGAGAAGCAGCCGGGCGACTACCGCCCGACCTTCGGCACCGGCACCCGCTGGCAGTCGCCGCGCTACGCCCAGCTGCTGGTCACCTGGAACTTCTGATGTACCGGTGCCGGGCCCGTCCATCCGGGCGGGCCTGGCCCAGGAGCACACGATGTCCCGCTTCCTCCCTCCTGCGGCTGCCCTGGCGGCCGCTTTTTTTTGCATCCCGGCGATGGCGTCGCAGCCGGCGCCAGCCCAGGCCTTCGTCGAACAGGCCGTCGACCAGGCGGTCGCGCGCTACGACCTGCCGGGCATCGCCGTCGGCGTGGTCGAGGACGGCAAGGTCGCGGCGGTGGTCACCCGCGGCGAACTGGCCGCCGGCAGCGGCGAGCCGGTGACGCCGGACGCGCTGTTCAGGATCGCCTCCAACAGCAAGGCCATGACCGCGGCGGTGCTGGCCCGGCTGGCCGACCAGGGCAGGCTGCGCTGGGACGACCCGGTCACCAGGCACCTGCCGCGGTTCCGGATGCACGATCCGTGGGTGACCCGGCACATGCAGGTGCGCGACCTGCTGGTGCACAACAGCGGCCTGGGCCTGGGGGCCGGCGACCTGATGCTGTGGCCGGAGCCCAACGACTTCACCCGCGCCGACATCATCGCCGGCCTGGCGCACCTGCAGCCGGTGACCAGCTTCCGTTCCGGCTATGCCTACGACAACCTGCTGTACGTGGTGGCGGGCGAGGTCGCCGCGGCCGCGGGTGGCAAGCCCTACGCCGACCTGGTGCGCGAGCAGGTGTTCGCGCCGCTGGGAATGCAGGGCTGCCGCGTCGGCAGCTGGAACGTCGACGAGGCCGGGCCGATCGCGCGCCCGCACCGGCGGGTGGACGGGCGCAACGTCGCGCGCGATGCGGAGCGCGGCGAGGTCCCCGACATCACTTCGATGGCCGCCGGCGGCATCCGCTGCAGCCTGGACGACATGCTGCGCTGGATCGGCGCCTGGCTGGATCCAGCCCATCCCTGGCTGTCGCCGGAGCAGCGCCGCGCGGCGTGGACCGGCCACATGCCGATGCCGGTCGGCGTGCGCATGCGCGAATGGGACAACAGCCACTTCCACGCCTACGGCCATGGCTGGCGCCTGTCCGACGTGGACGGCCACTGGAAGGTTGCCCATACCGGCACCCTGTCCGGGATGTATTCCTCGGTGATCCTGCTGCCGGACCTGCGCACCGGCATCGTGATCCTCATCAATGGCGAGGCCGAGGACGCGCGTACCGTGCTCGGCCAGGTGCTGGCCAAGCGCTACACCCGCCCCGACCCGAAGCTGGACGTGGCCCACTACGCCGCGCTGCTGGACCAGGAGCGGTCGCTGCGGCGCGAGGCCGAGCCGCTGCCCGACACCGGCTCGCGCCGTCCCGCCACCCGCCGCGAAGCTGCCGGGCTGCTGGGCGTGTGGCGCGATCCCTGGTTCGGCGAGGTGGCGCTGTGCCCGCGCGGGGACGGCATCGGTTTCGCCTCGGCGCGCTCGCCACGCATGCGCGGACGACTGATGCGGGTGGGCGGGGACTGGCTGGTGGACTGGGACGACGATGGCGTCGACGCGGAGGCCTGGCTGCACCCGCCGGAGCGCAGGGGCGGTACCCTGCGCCTGTCCAAGGTCGATCCGGAAGCGGACTTCAGCTATGACTACCAGGACCTCGCCTTCGTCCATGCGCGCGCCTGCCCCTGAGGCCCGCCGCATGCGCTCCCGCCTGCTGGCACTCCTGCTGCTGGCGCCGGCCGCCATGGCCTGCGAGGTGCAGGTGTCGCCGGCGGAGACGGCCGCGGAGGCCGGGCTGGCCGAGGTGCGCACGCTGGGGCCCGGCATCCGGGTCGAGGCGCGCTACTCCGGCCCCAACAACTTCACTGGCGCCCCCGTGCCCGGCTACGAGGCCGACGCCTGCCTGCTGCTGCCGCAGGTGGCCGGGGCCCTCGCCCAGGTGCAGCTGGACCTGCAGGCCGAAGGGCTGGGCCTGCTGGTCTACGACTGCTACCGCCCGGTGACCGCGGTGGAGGCGTTCATGGACTGGGCCGAAGAGCCCGACGATCCGCGGCAGAAGGCCCGCTGGTATCCGCGGGTGGACAAGCACAGCCTGGTGCCCGGCTACATCGCCGATACCTCCGGCCACAGCCGCGGCGCCACCGTGGACCTGACCCTGGTCCGTTGCAGCGATGCCGGCTGCGAGCCGCTGTCCATGGGCACGCCGTTCGACTTCTTCGACCCGGCTGCGCATACCGGCGCGCCGGTGGGCGCGGAGCAGCAGGCCAACCGCGAGCGCCTGCTTGCGGCGATGGAGGCGCGGGGTTTCCGCAACTACCCGCAGGAGTGGTGGCATTACACCTTCCAGCCCGAGCCGGATCCGTGCACCGCCTACGACGTGCCGGTGCGCTGAAGGACGCATGGCGGAGGTATGTGATGGAAGAGTGGCTGACCGTGCAGTGCCCGTGGTGCGGCGAGTCGTTCGACACCGCGGTCGATGCCGGCGCCGGCGACCAGCAGTACGTGGAGGACTGCCAGGTCTGCTGCCAGCCGATCCTGCTGGACGTGGCCGTGGACGCCGGGGGCCAGGCCTCGCTGGCAGCGAGGCGCGAGGGCGGGGACTGAACGCCGGACGCGCGTGGCGGCTAGACTTGTCGGCCATTTGCCCCAAGGTCCTGCCCGTCCGATGAACCTGCCCCTGCATACCGGCCTGCTTGGCTGCCTCGAAGCCGGCCTGATCGCCTTCCTCATCGGCGTGCTGGTGTATGGGCTGTGGTCGTGGCTGGGGCGGCGCACCGGGATGCAGATCGGGCACCAGCTCGGCTGGGGCGCGGTGATCGCCACCGTGATCGCCGCGGGCCTGGACACCTGGAACCTGTTCTACATCGGCATGGTCAAGCTGGAGTCGCCTCTGTACGCGCGCCTGGCGCTGCAGGGCATCCACGACGCCGACAACCTCGGCACCCGGGTGATGCTGGAAGTGATCGGTGCGGTCTCCGGCGCGGTCCTGGGCTGGTGGCTGTTCAGCCACCGGAATGCCCCGCACGATGCTGGAAACGGCCCGGACCAGGCCGCATAAGCGCGGCATGGCGCACGTTCCAAGGCGCATGTAACTCCGTCCACACGGATCCCTAACCAGCGGCTACAACGCCGCGGCGCGCGGGTGGTTAAAGCGATGTTTGATGCCTGGTCTCGGCCGCGTTCCGGTTCATCGCGAGCGGCGCAAGGTGCACTCGTGTTCTGCAGCAAGCAGTCACGTCTTCCACCGACGGAGTACGCCTACATGAAGAAGCTCAACACCCGCACCCCGACCGGCCTGCTGTTCCTGGGAATGATTGCCGCCGCGCCGCTGGCGTTCGCGCAGAGCACCGAGCCCACCGGCCAGCCGGCCCCGACCCAGGGTGGCACCCCCGCCGCCACGCAGGCACCGCAGTCCGGCAGCGGCCAGGGCCAGAGCTGGGCCGACCTGGACAAGGACGGCAACGGCAGCATCAGCCGCGACGAGGCCAAGGCCCATGCCGCGCTCTCGGGCGTGTTCGCCACCGCTGATACCGACGGCGACGGCGAACTGACCGCCGAGGAGTACCGCACCTTCATCCAGAACCAGCAGCAGGGCGGCAGCGCCACGCCGTAACAGCCTCAGCCAGGCTGGACCATGGCAGTGACCAGGGAAGCGGGCTACGGCCCGCTTCCCTTTTTCGTGCCGGCCCGGCCCGCGCTATCCTGCACGCCCGCCGTGACGGCGCCCGCGCACAGGACCTCCCATGCAAGACATCCGCCTGGTCGGCTTCGACGGCGACGACACCCTGTGGCGCAGCGAGGACTACTACCGCGCCGCGGAGAAGCGCTACGAGGAGATCATCGGCCGCTACATCGACCTGCACGACGCACGCACCCTGCGCCACCTGCTCGAGGTCGAGCGCCGCAACCTCAAGGTGTTCGGCTACGGCGTAAAGGGCATGACCCTGTCGATGATCGAGGCCGCCATCGAGCTGACCGATGCCCGCATCTCCGCCCGCGACCTGCAGCAGGTGGTGGACATCGGCCGCGACACCCTGGGCCATCCGGTCGAACTGCTGCACGGCATCCGCGAGGCGGTCGAGGCCGTGGCCGCGCGCTGGCCGGTGGTGCTGGTGACCAAGGGCGACCTGTTCCACCAGGAGGACAAGATCGCCCGCTCCGGACTGGCTGACCTGTTCCCGCGCATCGAGATCGTGTCCGAGAAGGATCCGCCCACCTATGCGCGGGTGCTGGCCGAGTTCGGGATCGAGCCGCAGCAGTTCGTGATGGTCGGCAACTCGCTGCGCTCGGACATCGAACCGGTGGTGCGCCTGGGCGGCTGGGGCGTGCACGTGCCCTATGCCATCACCTGGGCGCACGAGGCCGAGCACGGCCTGGCCGAGGAACACCCGCGCGTGCGGACCGTGGCCAGCGCGGCGGAACTCCCCGAAGCCATCGCCGGGATCGTGGCGGATGTGGCGGCCGGCTGAGCCCATGGCCCGCCGGGTTCGCGCGGTGGCGCCCTCGCGGCACAATGGGGCCATGAGTCGCACCACGCTGCCGATCCTGCTGCTGGCCGCCTGCCTGGGCATGGGCGTGTTGCCCACCGCCCACGCGCAGGCCTCGCCTGGGCCGGCAAGCGAGGCGTCCGAACGCCCGCACTACGACACCGGCGATGCCTGGCTCGACCGCCAGCTGGCCGATATCGACCGCTACGCCTCCACCTATCCGGAAACCTTCGCCGCCGAGGTGGAGCGCTACGCCGGCGCCTCGCGCGCCTATGTGCGTGGCCTGCTCGCCCAGCCCGGCTGGAACGCCGGCGACGCCTGGTACGCCTGCTTCCTCGCCCGCGCGTTGCAGAGCGACTGCCGCAGCGTGGTGCGTGCCCGCGCACGGCTGGGCAGGCAAGGCGGCTGGACCGGGGTGGTGGCCGAACTGCGCGCGGAAAACGCGGCAGATCCGCATTACGCGCTGCGCCTGTCGATGGCCGACAGCTACCGCCGCTGGGGCCGCGACCTGCAACCCGACGCCGCCCTGCGCCGCGCCCTGCAGCAGCGCGAACGCGAGTTCGTGGAAAGCGGGCGGCAGTAGCTCGCCTGGGCCATCCGGCGCCGTTGCCCGACAGCCACGGCCGCGGTAACCGCGCCCAGTAGACCCGACCCCCGTCGGCCCGGCGCAGGCCGGGACCCGGCAACTTCCGGTGCTGCAGCGCTTCCAATCCGCGAGCGCTGCCGATCGCCGGGATCAATGCCATGGGAGCGAAAGGCACTGGAGCCCGCGTGACCAGGCATTCGTCTGCTGGAAGCGCGCCGGGACGACGGCGGGATGTCGGGCCGCAGTTCCCGCCCCCCGGAGGCACGGCTCCCGCCAGCCACTCCAATGCCGCCGCCTCATGTCCTGTGGAGCAATCGTCATCACTTTCAGGTCCCTGGCATCTGGAGGCGCCGGCACGCGCTGCCTACATTCGCAGGGCAGCCAGAGGTCGCGTTCCGCCGCGCCCATGACCCCGCCCGCTGCCCGACCTCCGTCACGGGAATCGACATGCGCCACGCCTACCGCTCCATCCTCCGCCACGGCCTTGGCCTGATGCTGGCGCTGTGCGCCGCGCAGGCGCTGGCCGCCGCGCCGCAGCCGGCGGAAGGGCGCTGGCGCGGCGAATTCGCCGTCAATGGCGAGGTGTTGCCGTTCAACTTCGAACTCACCGGGCTGGACAGTGAAGCTCCGCGCCTGACCCTGATCAACGGCAGCCGCCGCGACCACTTCGTGGTGGAGCGCCAGCCCGACGGCAGCATCCGCGCGCTGATGAACACCTATGACGCCGCGCTTGAGGCACGGGTGGAGGAGGGTTCCGGCGGCAGGCGCCTGGTGGGCCACTACCGGGACCTGGTGCCCAGGCGCAACGGCGCCAACGACCTGGCCTTCGTCGCCGAGCACGGCCGGGAGTGGCGCTTCGTGCAGCCCGGCAGGGACATCGGCAGCGAGGCCAGCCTCGACGGCAAGTGGGCCATCCTCAACCGTGACCGCAGTGCCGGCCAGAACCAGGTCGCGCTGCTGAAGCAGGAAGGCACGCGCCTGACCGGGGTGTTCATGACCGTGGTCGGCGACACCCGCGAGCTGGAAGGCGTGGTGCAGGGCGACCGCTTCTGGCTGTCGCACTTCAGCGGCCCCAGCCCGGTGCTGATCCGCGGCACCATCGAGGACGGCCAGATCCAGGGTGCGATCAACTTCGGCATCTACAACGTGGCCAAGTTCGAGGGCCACCGCAGCGACGAGGTGGAGCTGCCCGATCCCTACCGCCTGACCTACCTCAAGGACGGCCAGCGCACCCTGGACTTCAGCTTCCCCGACCTGCAGGGCCGTCCGGTCTCGCTGAGGGACGACAAGTACCGCGGCAAGGTGGTGATCGTCGAGGTGATCGGCACCTGGTGCCCGAACTGCACCGACCAGACACAGTTCCTGGCGCCGTGGTTCCGGCAGAACCAGCAGCGCGGCGTGGAGGCCATCGCCGTGGCCTTCGAGCAGGAGGACAGCTTCGAGTACTTCCAGCAGCGCCTGGGCCGGTTCCGCGACTTCTTCGACATCCGCTACGACATCGTCTACGGCGGCCTGGCCGACAAGAAACTCGCCACCGAACGGTTGCGGGGCCTGAACTACATGGCCGCGTTCCCGACCACGATCATCATCGACCGCAGAGGCGAGGTCCGCGAGATCTACACCGGCTATACCGGCACCGTGACCGGCGAGTATTACGAGCAGTACGTGGCCAGGTTCAACGCCCTGCTGGACGAGCTGCTGGCCGAACCCGATCCCTACGCGGGCACGGCCGCACGTTGATGCCTACGTTCCTGCCACGCGCCTTGCTGCAGGTCCCGGCAGCCCAAGCGCGATGTAGCCGCGCGCACGCGCCGACGCACTGACCCGGGCGCGCCGCGCCCCATGCCCTGGTGCTCGTCCTGGTTGCCCGCCGCGGGCAGCCACGGGATCGCCTTGCCTGAAACCTCTCCACGGGAATCCCCATGTCCGCACTGCACCTGCATCGCCCGCTGCCGCTGTCCCGCACCATCGCCGCCCTGGTCCTGTCGCTGGCGGTGGCCGCCTGCGGCGAGAAGAACGCCAACCCGGAGCCCACCGCCGCGCCTGGCCAGTCCCCCGGCGCTACCGCCTCCGCCGGCCCGGCCGCGGTCCACCGCGAGGTGCTGGTGCTCGATGGCCATGCCGACGTGCTGCTGCCCGATACGCCGAAGCGCTACTGGCTGGAAGGCGACGGCAAGCGCACCAGCTTCGAGCGCGTGCGCCAGGGTGGGGTGGACGCGATCGTGTTCTCGATCGCGGTCGGCCCCGGCCCGGAGGATGCCCAGGGCCTGGCCAAGGCCAGGCAGGATGCCGACGCCAAACTGGCGGCGGTGCAGGAGTGGATCGCCGGCTCCAACGGCCAGGCCGAACTGGCGCGCAGCGCCGGCGACGTCGAGCGCCTGCATGGCGAGGGCAAGGTCGCGGTGCTGCTGGGCTTCCAGAACGCGCGCATCCTCGGCACCGACCTGGCCGCGTTCGACCGCTTCCACCAGGCCGGCGTGCGCGTGGCCGGGCTGACCCATGCCGGGCACAACGCCTTCGCCGATTCCTCGCGTCCGCAGGACGGGGTGGCCGAACGCCATGGCGGCCTGAGCGAACTCGGCCGCCAGGCGGTGGCGCGCTTCAACGATCTCGGCGTGCTGATCGACGTCTCCCAGCTCACCCCCGCCGGGGTGAAGCAGGTGCTGGAGCTGAGTCGCGCGCCGGTGGTGGCCACCCATTCCAATGCCCGCGCGCTGGTGGACAACGGCCGCAACCTCTCCGACGAGGAACTGGACCTGGTCAAGGCCAAGGGCGGGGTGGTGCTGGTGACGCCGTTCAAGCCGTACCTGCGCGGGCCCGACGACGCCTGGCGCGAGCGCATCGGCCAACTGCGCAGCGAGGTCGGGCTGCCGGCGCAGTTCACGGTCGCCAACGAGGGATCCGAGGCGCTCGACACCGCCACGCGCGACCGCTTCCTCGACGCGCTGAAGAAGAACGAGCAGCCGGCCACGCTGTCCGACCTGGTCGACCACATCGACTACATCGCCAGGCGCATCGGCGTGGAGCACGTGGGCATCGGCACCGACTTCGACCACGGCGCCGGCGTCGAGGGCTTCGACAGCGAGGCCGACGCGGCCAACGTCACCGCCGAGCTGCTGCGCCGCGGCTACACCCGCGAGCAGGTCGCCGCGATCTGGGGCGGCAACTTCCTGCGCGCGTTGCGCGCCGCCGAGGCTGCCGCACAGGGCTGACCACTTCCTCCCCTTTGACGGGCCGTGGCGCCGCTCCCCTCCCAGGCGCCACGGCCCACCCCCACGGATGCCCCCAATGAACAAGCTCCCCCGGGCCAGCGCACTGGCCCTTTCGATCACTGCGCTTCTCTTCCTGCCGCCAGCCCACGCCGAAACCAAGATCGAGCCGGATGCCAGCGGCAGCGGCGTGGCCACCACCCTCGACCGCCTGACCGTGACCGGCGCGCGTGCCACCGGCCGCACCATCGAGAACAGCCCGGCGCCGATCGACGTGATCAGCGCCCAGGAACTGGAAAGCACCACCCGCACCGACCTGTTCGAGGCGCTCAACAACACCCTGCCGGCCTGGAACACCCCCGTGCGGGCCAATGCCTCGGACCTGGGCAGCATGATCCGCGTCGGCCAGCTGCGCGGCCTCAGTCCCAACCACACCCTGGTCCTGGTCAACGGCAAGCGCTGGCATACCACCGCGCTGTTCGGCGCCGGCGGTCTTACCGGCCAGGCGCCGGTGGACCTGGCCACCTTCCCGACCGGTGCGATCCAGCGCCTCGAGGTGCTGCGCGATGGTGCCTCGGCGATCTACGGCTCGGACGCCATCGCCGGCGTGGTCAACATCATCACCAGCCAGCAGGCCGAGGGCGGGGAGGTGGCCTACCGCTACGGCGTCAACGACGGCGGCGAGGGCGAGCTGCACACGCTCACCGCCAGGGCGGGGTTCGGCCTGGGCCAGGAGGGCTACATCAACTTCGCGATCCAGTACGACGACCAGGACCCGACCATCACCAGCACCGACGTGCCGCTGGACTATCCGCTGTTCTTCCTGCGCGATGCCGACGGCAACCCGGTGGTGCCCACAGGCTCGGTGTGGCGGCCGCAGATCCCGGAAGGCGCCACGCTGGACCCGCGCGAACACGAGGTCGACCGCGGCAGGTGGCGCTGGCCGATCAACGGCCGGCGCAAGTCCGAGCTGCGCGGCTTCACCGCGAATGCCGGTACGCCGCTGGGCGAATCGACCGAGCTGTTCGCGTTCTTCAACCACGCCCGCCGCCAGGCCTGGGCGCCGCAGTTCTTCCGCCCGGTGTGGCGCGACGATGTGGTGCGCGTGATCCATCCGGACGGCTTCCAGCCGAAGGAGGAGATCCGCGAGCAGAGCGTGGGCGGCACCATCGGCCTGCGCGGCAGCCTGGCCGGCGACTGGCAGTGGGAAACCAGCGTGACCCACGGCCAGGACGCGATCCGCGCCTATATCCACGACTCCATCAACCCGACCTTCGGCCTGGACAGCCAGACCAGCTTCTACCTGGGCAAGGTGCGCTACGCGGCCACCACCTGGAACCTGGACCTGCGCCGCGGCTTCGAGGTCGGCCTGGCCAGTCCGCTGGAACTGTCGCTGGGCGCGGAGGCGCGCCAGGAGGATTACCGCAAGTGGGCCGGCGATCCGCAGTCCTACACCCACGGCGGCGGGCTGATCCTGGACGGCCCCAACGCCGGCAAGCCGTACAGCCGCGCGGTGGGCTACTCGCAGGCGCTGGCCGGCTTCAGCCCAGACGACGCGGTCGAGGTCGGGCGCGACAACTGGGCGGTGTACGCCGGCCTGTCCCTCAACCCGGTGGAGCGCTGGACCGTGGACCTGGCCGCCCGCCACGAGGACTACGAGGATTTCGGCACCGCCTCGACCTGGCGCCTGTCCTCGCGCGTGGAGCTGGGCCGGCGCTGGGCGCTGCGCGGCACCGCCAGCACCGGTTTCCAGGCGCCGGCACTGGCCGCCCAGGCGCACAAGTTCACCCAGAACTCGCCGGCCGGCGTGACCTACACCCTGCAGGTGGGCTCGCCGCAGGCCCAGGCGCTGGGCGCGCGGCCGCTGAGACCGGAGGAGTCGGAAAATTACAGCATCGGCCTGGTGTTCCAGCCCTGGGACGGCGCCAGCGCGGCGCTGGACGTGTACCGGATCGACGTGGACAACCGCATCGCCACCTCCACCTCGATCTCCGGCGACAGCTATCCCGGTGCGCTGCCGCTGCTGCAGTCGCTGGGCTACGGGCGCGCCGACGCGGTCTCCTACCTGCTCAACGCGGCCAATACCCGCAACGAGGGCGTGGAGGCGACGTTCGAGGCTTCCAGCGACCTGGGCCGCTTCGGCTCGGTACGCTGGACCGCCGCCGGCAACTGGACCCGCGGCGAGCTGCGCAGCGTGGCGCCCACGCCGGCGGTGCTGGCCGACTACGACGTGCCGGTGTTCAGCCGCGGCAACTCCAACCTGTTGCTGCTGCTGTCACCCAAGAGCAAGCAGATCCTCAGCGCCGACTGGGAGCTGGGCCGCTGGAGCACCCTGCTGCGGTTCACCCGCTACGGCTCGCTGGAGCGCTACGGCGTCCCGGTCGGCCGCCCGGCCTCGGAGGAGGTGGCCTACACCCTCGACCCGGTCTGGATCACCGACCTGGACATCGGCTTCCAGCTCAACGACCACCTGCGCCTGGCGGTGACCGCCAGCAACCTGTTCAACCAGCTGCCCGACAGGCTGCCGGCGGTCCTGACCCAGCCGGGCCAGTACTACTCGTATCCGGTCAATGGCCCGGTCTCGGCCGACGGCGGCTTCTACTCGGCCAGCATCGAGTACCGCTGGTAGCGGGCAGGGTGGGCAGCGCGGTCCCGCACCCGGCCGGTATTCCGTGGGCCGGCCGGGTGCGGGGGCGACTGTCGACGCCGGCGCCGTTCAGCCATCCGGTTGGGCAAGCCGCGGGGGATGGGGGACAATCCCCGCCCCCCGCCGGTTCTTGCCATGCCTGCCGTCCCCGCCTCCTACGCCGCCTCCGCCCGCCTGTCCGTCGCCCCGATGATGGACTGGACGGACCGCCACTGCCGGGTGTTCCACCGCCTGCTGGCGCCGCATGCGAGGCTGTACACGGAGATGGTCCACGCCAACGCCGTGGTCCTGGGCGACCGCGGGCGGCTGCTGGGCTTCGATCCGGTCGAGCACCCGGTCGCCCTGCAGCTGGGCGGCAGCGAGCCCGGGGCGCTGGCCAATGCCACCCGCATCGGCGCCGAGTGGGGCTACGACGAGGTCAACCTCAACTGCGGCTGCCCCTCGGACCGGGTCCAGGCGGGGCGCTTTGGTGCCTGCCTGATGCGCGAGCCGAGCCTGGTGGCCGAGTGCGTGGCGGCGATGATCGAGGGCGCCGCGGCCAGCGGCCGCAATGTCCCGGTCACGGTGAAATGCCGCCTGGGCGTGGACGAGGACCACGAGTACGAGCGCTTCGCGGCCTTCATCGACGCGGTCGCCGCCGCCGGCTGCCGGACTTTCGTGGTCCACGCCCGCAACGCCTGGCTGCAGGGGCTCTCGCCCAAGGAGAACCGCGAGGTCCCGCCGCTGCGCTACGACTGGGCCTGGCGGCTCAAGCGCGAGCGCCCGGGGCTGGAGATCCTGGTCAACGGCGGGATTGCATCCGAGGCCCAGGTCCACGAGCAGCTGGCCCACGTGGACGGGGTGATGCTGGGCCGCGCGGCCTACCACGACCCCTACCTGCTGCACCGCCTGGACGTGGCCCTGTACGGCGGCGAGCTGGCCGACCGGGCAAGCCTGCTGCGCCGGCTGCGCCCCTACGTGGAGGCGCAGCTGGCCTCCGGGCTGGCGCTCAAGCACATCACCCGCCACGTCCTGGGCCTGTTCCACGGCCAGCCGGGCGGGCGCCTGTTCCGCCAGGTGCTCAGCGAGGGCGCCCACCGCCCGGGCGCCGGCTGGGACCTGGTCGAGCAGGCCCTGGACGCCACCGCCGGGGCGCTGGCCGCCGGCTGATCGGGGTCCGTTTCCCGCGGAGGCCTGAAAACCAGTGGTTTTCGTGGCTGAACGGCGCCCGCCGAGGGTGTGGATAAGTTCAGACCGGATTCACCGCCTTCTAACGACCATGCCAGTCCAGCCAAGGGCCTTGGCCGCACATGCAGTCCCGCGTGTGCAGGCCGTATGAAAGACCCGCGCCGTTCGTTAGGATTGCAATGATGTCTGCCTCGCGCCGTCTCCTCACCGTCCTCCTGCTGGCTGGCCTGCCGGTCCTGGCAGCTGCCCAGCCGACCGTGGCCGGGCCGGGAATCGGCGAGCGCGGCGGCCCGCCCCGTGGCGAACGTCCGGTCCCCCGCGGCGAACGGCCCGCGCCCCATGGCGAGCGGCCGGTGTCGCGCGAGCCCCATGCCAACGCGGAGGCGCGCCAATCGCGTCGCAGCGTTTCCGAGGCGGTGCGCTGGGTGCAGCGTTCCACCGGCGGCCAGATCCTCGGCGCCGAGCTGGTCCCGTACGAGGGCCGCAACATCACCCGCGTGAAGTACATGGACGATCGCGGCCGGGTCCGCTATATGGATGACCCCGGTCCTGGCGAACGCAGCCGCAGGTCGTCGCGACGCGACGATCACTAAAACCGCTGGACCATGGGGAGCCGGCAGCTGCCGGCAACCTACTGACTGCAACTCAGGGAGAGTGCATGCGAATCCTTCTGGTCGAAGACGAGGCCCCGCTGCGGGAGACCCTCGCCGCCCGCCTCAAGCGCGAGGGCTTCGCGGTTGATGCCGCGCAGGATGGCGAGGAAGGCCTCTACATGGGACGCGAGGTCCCGTTCGACGTGGCGATCATTGACCTGGGCCTGCCCAAGATGTCGGGCATGGAGCTGATCAAGGCGCTGCGCGACGAGGGCAAGAACTTCCCGGTGCTGATCCTCACCGCCCGCTCGAGCTGGCAGGACAAGGTCGAGGGCCTCAAGCAGGGCGCCGACGACTACCTGGTCAAGCCGTTCCACGTCGAAGAGCTGCTGGCGCGCCTGAACGCGCTGGTGCGCCGCGCCGCGGGCTGGAGCAAGCCGGTGCTGGAGTGCGGCCCGGTCGCGCTGGACCTCGCCGCGCAGACGGTCACCGTCAGCGGCAGCAACGTCGACCTGACCAGCTACGAGTACAAGGTCCTCGAGTACCTGATGATGCACGCCGGCGAGCTGGTCTCGAAGGCCGACCTCACCGAGCACATCTACCAGCAGGACTTCGACCGCGACTCCAACGTGCTCGAGGTCTTCATCGGCCGCCTGCGCAAGAAGCTGGATCCGGAAGGCGAGCTCAAGCCGATCGAGACCGTGCGTGGCCGCGGCTACCGCTTCGCGATCCCGCGCACCGACGGCTGAGCCGCGCTAGCGGGGTCTCGTGGAAGGGAGCAACAGGCCCCGGTTCCGCCCCTGGCGGCCGCGATCGCTGAAGGCCCGCCAGCTGATGGCGGCCTCCATCGGCCTGGTCGCATTCCTGATGCTGGCCGGCGTCGCCCTGGACCGCTCCTTCGCCGAGACCGCGCAGAACAACCTGCGCCAGCGGCTGAAGGCCTACGCCATGGCGTACGCGGACAACATCGATTTCGGCCGCGACGGTTCGCTGTACACCCCCGAGGTCGGCCCCGATCCCCGTTTCCACCGCCCCGGCAGCGGCCTCTACGCCGAGGTCGTGCTGCCTGACGGGCGCTGGGCCTCGATGTCGGCCGAGGGCCCGCTGCTGCCGGAGGGCGAGGCCACCCTCAACCCGCGCGAGGAACGCTTCGAGGGGCCGCTGCCGGTCACCCAGATCGACGGCAGCCGCGGCGAGGTCTACCGCTACGGCATCGGCCTGGTCTGGGGCGAGCGCGGGCCGGACGCCGAATTCCCGTACACCATCTACGTCATGGAGGACACGCAGACCCTGGATGCCCAGGTCCGCGTGTTCCGCGGCGCGCTGTGGATGAACCTCGGCAGCGCCGGCCTGATCCTGCTGCTGCTGCAGGCGGTGATCCTGCAGTGGAGCCTGCGCCCGCTGCAGCGGGTGATCACCGAGCTGACCAGGGTCCAGCGCGGCCAGCTGCAGCGCATGAGCGGCCACCACCCGCGCGAGCTGGAACCGCTGACCGAGAGCATCAACGCGCTGATCGATTCGGAGCGCGAGAACCTCGAGCGCCAGCGCAACACCCTGGCCGACCTGGCCCACAGCCTGAAGACCCCGCTGGCGGTGCTGCGTACCCAGCTCGACTCCGGTGCCGCGGACACGCCACTGCGCCAGGAACTGGATACCCAGCTGCGGCGCATGAACGACCTGGTCTCCTACCAGCTGGCGCGCGCCGCCTCCGGTGGCCACAAGCTGTTCTCGGCACCGGTGCCGATCGAGTCCACCGCCGAGGAGATCGTGCGCGGGCTGGAGAAGGTCTACACGCGCAAGGGCGTGCTGTGCGAGTTCGACATCGCCGCCGACGCCCGCTTCTACGGCGAGGCCGGCGACCTGCAGGAGCTGCTGGGCAACCTGCTGGAGAACGCCTTCAAGTGGGCCAAGCACCGCGTGGTGCTGACCGCGCGCCCGGGCCCTGTGACCTCGCCCAACCGCCGTGCCGGCCTGCTGCTGGCGGTGGACGACGACGGTCCCGGCATCGCCCCGGAGGACGTGGCCAAGGTGCTGCAGCGTGGCGTGCGCGGCGACGAGCGGGTGCAGGGCCACGGCATCGGCCTGTCCATCGTGCAGGACCTGGTACGCGACTACCGCGGCGAGCTGCAGGTCACCCGTTCCCAGGAACTGGGCGGCGCCCGGTTCGAAGTGACGCTGCCGCCGGGGCTTTGACGGCCGGGATTCGGGATTGGTGATTCGGGATTCGGGATTCGGGATTCGGGATTCGTAAGCGCGTGGCCCGGATGCGCTTCGCTTTGCGGGCTTAGCAGCCTGTTGAAATTCGACCCGGCGAAGCCCCCGACTCGGTCGGCAGCGCGGATTTCTCGCTGCTCAAGCGCTCCGCAAGCGCGTCCCGCGCTCTGAAACAAGCCCGCTTTCGGGCTTCCAGGCGCACCTTCCCCGCCGGGGCCGCCATCACGCGGCCCCCGCGGCGATCAGCTTCGGCAGGCGGACGAGGTTGCTCGCCGCCATCGCCAGCTGAAACAGCGCCTCGACCTTCGTAAGGCCGCGCTGCTTGACCTGACGCATTCCGGCAGCCGCCTTGAGCCATCCGAAGTGCGTTTCGATCCAGGCGCGCGTCCGCAGGCTGATCGCATACCCGGCGTGTCGGGTAGTGCGGCCATCGATGGCGCTGCGGCGGTGCGAGGTGTTCTGCGCAACGTGCGGGGTGATACCCATGGCCCGACAGCCCGCGACGAAGTCCGCCGTGTCGTACCCCTTGTCCGCGGCCAGCGTGCGCCGTCGTCGGCCGCGCAGCGAACCAAGCATCGCCAACGCCGCGTCACGCTCACCATGGCCGCTGGCCTGCGTGACACACGCTGCACGCACCAGGCCGCTGCGATGCTCCATGAGCACATGGGCCTGGTAGCTCAGCTGCGCCCCGGTATTGCCCTTGCGGTAAAGCCTGGCGTCCGGATCGCTGGCCGATTCGTGCGTGTCGTTGCGACGCTTCTGACCCTTGAAATCAGGCTGGGCGTTGCGATGCCCACCACCCGGTGGGTCCTTCGGCGTCCCATCCTTGGGACGGAAGCTCTTGTGCGAGGCCCACGCCTGCAGCAGCGTGCCGTCGACCGAGAAATGCTCGTCCGACATCAGGCCCCGCTTTTCCGCCAACCGCACCACCTCGGCCAGAAACTCGCTCGCCACCTCGTTTCCGTTCAAGCGATCCCGGTTCTTCGAGAACACGGAGTGATCCCAGACCGGCTCGTCGATCGCGATACCGACGAACCAGCGGAACAGCAGGTTGTAGTGGAGCTGCTCCATCAGCATCCGCTCGCTCCGGATCGAGTAGAACAGCTGCAGCAGCTGCGCCCGCATCAGTTTCTCCGGCGCGATGGAGGCGCGGCCGGTATCGGCGTACAGCGCCGAAAACAGGCCGCTCATGCGCCTGAGCGCCTCATCGGCCAGCTCCCGAATGGATCGGAGCGGATGGTCCGCCGGGACGAAGTCGGCGAGCTTGGCGACCGTGAACAACGATTCCTGAGTGACGTCTGCACCGCGCATCCCACGCCCTCCACTATGGCTGAGGTCGATATCGCAAACAGAGGGCTTGAAAGCAAGCTCTGGCGCGGGAGAATTTCAACAAGCTGTTAGGGGCTACGCGGTGCGCAGGGGCGAGGGGCCGTAGAAGCGGGCCAGGTGCGCCGCCACTTCCGGCATCTCTTCCTCGAGCAGCGCGGGCGCGGAGAAGTGGTACTCGGTGGCCACCGCGAAGAACTCTTCCGGTGCCTCGGCCGCGTAGGGATCGATCGCGGTTTCGGCGCCGGCGTCTACCTGCGCGCAGAAGGCGTCGTACGCGCGCTGGAAATCGCGTGCCCACTGCCGGTGCCAGGCGCCGGGCAGGGGCGGGGTGCCGTCCAGTTCGCCGTCGAGCACGTCCAGCTTGTGCGCCATCTCGTGCACGGCCACGCAGTAGCCGGCGTCCGGCTCCTCGAGGTCGGCGCGGACGTCGGCCCAGGACAGCACCAGCGGGCCGTGGTCCCAGGCCTCGCCGGCCAGCTCGTCGTCCCATTCGTGCAGCACGCCGGCGGCATCCACGTGGCTGCGGCGCACGCGGAACGCGTCGGGATAGACGAGCAGCTGCGACCAGCCGCGCAGGCCCTGCTCGCCGAACTCCAGCAGCGGCAGGCAGCACAGCGCCGCCAGCAGCACCCGGTCGCCGTCCGCCAGCTCCAGCCCGCCCAGCGGGGTGATGGTCTTCTCGTGCAGGAAACGCGCGGCCAGTCCGCGCAGCCGGGCCAGGCGCGCGTCGTCGAGCCTGCGTGCCCACGGCAGGGCCTGGCAGGCCTGCTGCCAGAGGTCGTCGTCGATGGGTGCCGCGCCGATGCGCAGCCAGCGCGAAAGCCTGGAGATCAGCGGAACATACCCGGCAGGAAGCTGTGCCAGCGGCCACTGCGGGCGCGCGGCACGACCGCGTCGGAGGCATCGCCGCCACCGCCGCCGGACGTCGCCTGGCGCGGAGTGGTGCGGGCCACCGGCGGTACCGCCGGACGCGCCTGCGGGGCTTCCTCGCCAGCGCGCTCGGCCACGGTCGCGGCCGGGCGGGCGTATACGCAGGCGCCCTGCTTCTGGTCCGGTTCCGGGACTCCGGGCGCGGCCAGGCACAGGGTGGGGCAGGTCAGCAGCAGGAGCGTGAGGTAACGGCGCATGGGTCGTTCCGGACGGCCGGCAAGGCGTCGAATATAACGCGGAACCGCCCCGCGCAACGGGCGCGGCGGCCGCCGATGCCGGATAATCCCGCCCTTGCAGGATGGATGGAGCGGTTGTGGACGATCGGGAGCTGCTGCGGCGGCTGGCAGCGGGGGGGGGCTCGGGCGACGCACTGGCGCGCGACGCGGGCATCACCCGCGCGGCGGTCTGGAAGCGGATCGAGGGACTGCGCGCGGCCGGTGCGCGGATCGAAGCCCGCCCGGGCCGTGGCTACGTGCTGGACGCCCCGCTGGAACTGCTCGACCCGGTGCGCCTGCGCGCAGGCCTCTCGCCTGCAGCCGCTTCCGGCCTGCACGCGCTGGACGTGGCCTGGAGCCTGGATTCGACCAACACCGAGCTGCTGCGGCGTCCGCTGCAGGCCGGCACCGAGGTCCTGCTGGCCGAGCGCCAGAACGCCGGCCGCGGCCGCCTCGGCCGGCGCTGGGTGTCGCCGCTGGGTGGGCAGGTCTGCATGTCGGTACGGCGCGGCTTCCAGGGCGGCCTGGCCCGGCTGGGCGGCCTGAGCCTGGTGGCCGGCGTCGCGGTGGCCGAGGCCCTGCGTGCCTGCGGCTATCCGATGGTGGGCCTGAAGTGGCCCAACGACCTGGTCGCCGGCGGCCTCAAGCTGGCCGGCCTGCTGGTGGAAGGCGGCGGCGAGCACGGCGGCCCGGTGCACGCGGTGATCGGCATCGGCATCAACGTCGACCTCGGCCCGACGGACGATATCGACCAGCCCTGGACCGACCTGGGCCGGCTGGGCGGCGGCCGCGTGCCTTCGCGCAACGCGGTGGCCATCGCCGTGCTGGACGCGCTGCTGCAGGCGCTGGAACTGTTCGACAGGGAGGGCCTGGCGCCGTTCCTGCCGCGCTATGCGGCACTGGACGCGCTGGCCGGGCATCCGGTGCGGGTGCTGGACAGCCGCGGCGATTTCGAGGGGCGCGCGCTTGGCCTGGCCCCCGACGGCGCCCTGCGCGTCTCCACCGGTGACGGCGAGCGCCGGGTACACGCCGGCGAAGTGAGCGTGAGGCGGCAATGAGCGACTGGCTGTTCGATCTCGGCAACTCGCGCTTCAAGGCCGCGCCGTGGAGCGGCGGTGCGCCTGGGCAGGTGCAGGCCTGGCCGCATGGCGAGGACATCCACCAGGCGCCGGTGCCGCGCGGGCGCCGCGCCTTCGTCGCCAGCGTCGCCAGCCAGGCCCTGACCGCGGCGGTGCTGGAGCGGCTGCACGCGAACTTCGACGAGGTCCATGTCGCCCGCAGCCAGGCCGGGTGCGCCGGGGTGCAGGTGGCCTATCCGCAGCCGCAGCGTTTCGGCGTGGACCGCTTCCTGGCCCTGCTGGCCGCGCACAAGGACGGCGGCGACGTGCTGCTGGCCGGGATCGGCACCGCGCTGACCATCGACCTGCTCGATGCCAGCGGGCGCCACCACGGCGGCCGCATCGCGCCCTCGCCGACGCTGATGCGCGAGATCCTGCACGCGCGTGCCGCGCAGCTGCCGGCGCAGGGCGGGCAATACCGCGAATTCGCCGACGATACCGACGACGCCCTGGCCTCCGGCTGCGACGGTGCCGCCGTGGCCCTGGTGCTGCGTTCGCTGGAACAGGGCAGGCAGCTGCTGGGCCGCGACCCGGCGCTTCTGCTGCACGGCGGTGGCGCCGAGGCACTGGCACCCCTGTTGCCGCAGGCACGGCTGCGTCCGTCGCTGGTGCTGGAAGGCCTGGCGATCTGGGCCGGCGAAGCGGACGCCTCGCGCTGACCGGCGGCCGGCCGCGCGCCGGCGCGCTCCCCTAGAATCGGGGTCATGATCGTCCGCGCCCTCATCGTCCTGCTCGCCGTCCTCAATCTCGGCGTCGCCACCTGGTGGCTGCTGCGCCCCGAGCCGGCCGCGCCCGCGGTCCCGCAACCGCCGGCCGGCGTGGCCACCCTGGAGCTGGTGCGCACGCTGGATCCCGGATCGCGCCCCGCACCCGCCCCGGTGCCCGCAGCGGCCTCCGCGCCTGCCCCCGCCCCTGGCACCGCACTGGCAGCACCCGTGCCAGCCGCGCCTGCGACCGTCTGCCTGCGCACCGGTCCGTTCGCCGGTCGCGACGAGGCCGCCGCGCTGCAGTCGCGCCTGGGCGCACTGCTGCAACGTTCGCGCCTGGAGGAGGACGCGGGCGAGGCCGAGATGTACCGCGTGCTGCTGCCGCCGGTGGCCAGCCGCGAGGCGGCCCAGGCGACCGTGGCCCGCCTGCAGGAGGCCGGCTTCAACGACATGCTGGTGCTGCAGCAGGGTGCCGAAGCCAACGCCGTGGCGCTGGGCACCTTCCGCAACCGCGACATGGCCGAGCGTCGCGTGGCCGCGATGCAGCAGCTGGGATTCCCGGCCGAGCTGCGCGAGATGGGACGCGGCCAGCCGCCGCGCTGGTGGCTGTTGCTGGCCACCACCGAGGAAGCGAAGGTCCGCCAGGTCGCGGGCGACGCCCGCGCGATCAACTGCAGCCGGGTGCGCGGCACCGGCAGCTGAGCGGCTGCGCTAGAATCGCCGCCCCTGCCGCTTTAGCTCAGTTGGTAGAGCAACGGTCTTGTAAACCGTAGGTCGTCCGTTCGATTCGGACAAGCGGCACCAATCTTCCGCGCGCCTGCTTCCAGCCTGCCTCAGGGCAGCAGGCCGCAGGCCGCATACAGCGGCGCCGGACGCGACAGGCGCACGCCATCGGGCAGGCCTGGCGGCCAGCGGTAGCCCGCCTGCCACGCAACCACACGCCACTGGCCCTGGGACGGCAGGTCGTAGGCGTACCAGGCCTCGCCGTCGTGGAACCCGTGGAGGTCGTGGAACCCGTGGAGGATGTCGGTCCGGCCGTCGGCCTCGGCCAGCAGGGTCAGCGGCACGTTGAACGGCGGCGGCTCGTCGCTGGCCGTAGTGGCCGCCGGGACGACCGCGGCCGGGACACGGGCCGCGGGAGCGACAGGGGGCAGGCAGGTGGTGGTGGTCATGGCGTCTTGGATAGCAGTCTGGCCGTGAAACCAGCGTCTGCTGCGCTGCGGCGCGTGGTCCCGAAGCCTCCCCGCTAGACTGCGGGAAAGTTTCAACGGATACCGTCAATGCCTCGCAGCTATCCCCCTGTTTCCCTGATCGGCGTTCCCACCGACGTTGGTGCCGGGCACCGTGGCGCCTCCCTGGGCCCCGACGCCCTGCGCATCGCCGGGATCGGCGAGGCACTGGCCGCGCGCGGGGTGGAGGTGCTGGACACCGGCAACCTGTCCGGCCCGCCCAATCCCTGGCAGCCTCCGGTCGCCGGGTACCGCCATCTGGAGCAGGTGGTGCAGTGGAATCGCAGCCTGATGCAGGCCAGCCTGGCCGAGCTGCGCCGCGGGCGCATGCCGGTGATGCTGGGCGGCGACCACTGCCTGGCGATGGGTTCGATCAGCGCGGTGGCGCGCCACTGCCGCGAGACCGGCAAGCAGCTGCGCGTGCTGTGGCTGGACGCACATGCCGACTTCAACACCAGCGAGGTCACGCCCTCGGGCAACGTGCATGGCATGCCGGTGGCCTGCCTGTGCGGTATCGGCCCGCGCGAACTGGTCAGCCTCGATGGCGAAGGCCCGGCGATCACCCCGGCGCAGGTGCGGCAGATCGGCATCCGCTCGGTGGATCCGGAGGAGAAGCGCCTGGTCAAGCAGCATGGCCTGGACATCTACGACATGCGTTACATCGACGAGGTCGGGATGAAGGCGGTGATGCAGCAGGCGCTGGACGGCGTGGACGAGGGCACGCACCTGCATGTCAGCTTCGACGTGGACTTCCTCGATCCGGGCATCGCTCCGGGCGTGGGTACCACCGTGCCGGGCGGCGTGAACTACCGCGAGGCGCAGCTGGTGATGGAGATGATCGCCGACACCGGCCGCCTGGGTTCGCTGGACATCGTCGAGCTCAATCCCGTGCTCGATACGCGCAACGCGACGGCCGAGCTGGCGGTGGACCTGGTCGAGAGCCTGTTCGGCAAGTCCACCCTGATGCGTGATTGAAACGTCAGCAAAGGGTTCACGCCGGGACGACGGGCGACCGGGAAAAGTGGCGCCCAGCCCCGCACATGCCGTGCGGGCATGACATCCGATGGGAGCCCCTATGAAGCGCATCGTTGCCCTGACTTTCATCAGCCTGTTCTCGATCTCCGCCCTGACCGCCTGCAACACCATGGCCGGCGCCGGCAAGGACATCCAGAAGGGCGGCGAAAAGCTCGAAGACAAGGCCCAGGACTGCAAGGACGGCAAGTGCTGAGCTGAGGAGTTCGAGAGGAACCGGTAAGCGCCAGGAAGCGCCGGGCACAGAGGAAGTGCGCAGATGGAGTTGCAAGCGGGCGGAGCCAGTGATGGCTCCGCCTTTTGTTGTCCGCGCCGCAAGGCGGTGCGGATTCTTCATGGGAAGGAATCACTACAGGCCAGCGTTAATACAGGCCAGCGTTCAGCCACCTAACTTCGCATTGACGGCGGCTGGACCGCCGGCGAACGCCGCCGCTGCGAAGCTGTGTCCAACCCGGAACGAAACCGGGTGCCTAACCCCCGACTACAAGGAGCACGTATGAACCGCGACATCATCGCTGGTAACTGGAAGCAGCTTAAGGGCCAGATGAAGGCCAAGTGGGGCGACCTCACCGACGACGTGTTCGACGTGGCCGAGGGCAATGCCGAGTACCTGGCCGGCAAGCTGCAGGAGCGCTATGGCTGGGAGAAGGATCACGCCGAGCGCGAGATCCGCGACTTCGAGAAGACCCTCGACCAGAAGTACCACCACTAAGCAGTGGCGACCCAGGCCCGGGCCACGGCGAGCCGCCGGCCCGGGCTTTTTCCTGTCCGCTTCCCGGGGAGGAAGGGCGCGCGGGTGGCCAAGGCCGGGCAGGGGTAGAATCGGCACGTTTCCCCGACTGCGTGCACCATGACCGTTCGCGTCCTCACCGGCATCACCACCACCGGCACCCCGCACCTGGGCAACTATGCCGGTGCCATCCGTCCCGCCGTCGCCGCCTCGCGCGCGCCCGGGGTGGAGAGCTTCTTCTTCCTGGCCGACTACCACGCCCTGATCAAGGCCGACGACCCGCGCCGCGTGGCCCGCTCGCGCCTGGAGATCGCCGCGACCTGGCTGGCCTGCGGCCTGGATCCGGAAAAGGTCGTGTTCTACCGGCAGTCGGACATCCCCGAGATCCCGCAGCTGACCTGGCTGCTGACCTGCGTCACCGCCAAGGGGCTGCTCAACCGCGCGCACGCCTACAAGGCCGCGGTCGACAAGAACACCGAGGCAGGCGAGGACGCCGATGCGGGCGTCACCGCCGGGCTGTACATGTATCCGGTGCTGATGGCCGCCGACATCCTCGCCTTCGGCGCGCACAAGGTGCCGGTGGGCCGCGACCAGATCCAGCACATCGAGATGGCGCGCGACATCGGCCAGCGTTTCAACCACCTCTACGGCGACGCCTGGCGCCAGGCCACCGGCCAGTCCGGCGAGCCGTTGGTGCTGCCGGAAGTGCAGATCGACGAGAACGTGGCCACCCTGCCGGGCCTGGACGGCCGCAAGATGTCCAAGAGCTACGACAACACCATCCCGCTGTTCGCGCCGCCGGCGGAGATCAAGCGCCTGGTGATGTCGATCGTCACCGACTCGCGCGCGCCCGGCGAGCCCAAGGACACCGAGGGTTCGGCCGTGTTCCAGCTGTACCAGGCCTTCGCCACGCCGGAGCAGGCCGAGGAGATGCGCCACGCCTTCGCCGAGGGCATTGGCTGGGGCGATGCCAAGCAGCGCCTGGTGGCCCGCATCGAGGACGCTGTGGCGCCGATGCGCGAGCAGTACGCGCAGCTGATCGCCAGGCCGGCGCAGCTGGAGGAGATCCTGCAGGAGGGCGCGCGCAAGGCGCGCGAGACCACCGTGCCGCTGCTGGACGGCCTGCAGCGTGCGGTCGGCCTGGGTGGTTTCCAGGTGGCGGTCACGCAGTCTGTCGAGAAGAAGAAAAAGCCCGCCGCGCGCCTGCCGCAATTCAAGCAGTACCGCGAGGCCGATGGCCGCTTCCACTTCAAGCTGGTCGATGCCGAAGGCCGCGTGCTGCTGCAGGGCGACGGCTCCGGATCCCCGCGCGAGGCTGGCGAGCGCATCGCCCGGCTGCGCCGCGAGGGCATCAACGCGCTGCATGCGCTGGAGCAGGGCGCGGTCGGCCTGATGGGCGAGCGCGTGGGCACCCTGGGCGCGGACGTGGCCGGGGTCGACGTGGTGATCGAGGCCCTGCGCCAGCTGTCCGAGGCGGAGGCCGGCTGATGGCCTGGCTGTCGCTGCTGCTGTTCCTGCCCTGGTTCGCTGTCCTCGGCGGCCTGTACTGGCTGTTCCCGCGCACGCCGCGCCCGGCCGCGCGCCGCAGGTTCGACCTGGTGGTCCTGTTGCTGGCGCTGGTGCTGAGCGTGGCCGGCATGCACTGGGGCTACCACGAGGGCCTGGCCTGGCGTGGCGCCGGCCCGATCTGGCGCCAGGTGCTGGCGGTGCTCTACGCCTACGGCGCCTTCCTGGCGGTGCTGGCGGTGGCCATCCCGCTGCGCATGCGCCTGTCCCAGGGCTGGACCCGGGGCTGAGAAGGCAGGCCGGGCCGGCACGAAACGTGACCGGCCGCACCCGGCGCCGGTGTCACTACGACCAAAGCCGGATCGTGCCGGTGATGGGGCCTGACTAGGCTGCCCGCATCACCCCCAGGCAGTCCCGAAAATGCGGCAGCAGCAGCTGGCGGCCAGCCACGGCATCCATACCCTCGACACCGGGTACGTCCGGCCTTCCTTCGGTGCCGCCTACCTGGTGGTCGAGCAGGGCAGGGCGGCGTTCGTGGACTGCGGCACCAACCACAGCGTGCCCTTGCTGCTGCAGGCCCTGTCCGATGCCGGGCTCGGGCCGGAGGCGGTGGACTGGCTGGTCCTGACCCACGCCCACCTCGACCACGCCGGCGGCGCCGGCCTGCTGATGCAGCAGCTGCCCAAAGCGAAGCTGGTGGCGCATCCGCGCGCGGCCCCGCATATGGTCGATCCGCAGCGCCTGGTCGCCGGTGCCACCGCGGTGTACGGCGAGGAGGAGTTCGCCCGCCACTACGGCCAGCTGGTGCCGGTGCCGGATGAGCGCGTGGTGGTGGCCGGAGATGGCCACGTCATCGACCTGGCAGGCCGCGCGCTGCGCTGCCTGGACACACCCGGCCATGCCCGCCACCACATGTGCATCTGGGACGAGCGCAGCCGCGGCTGGTTCGCCGGCGACACCTTCGGCCTGTCCTACCGGCAGCTGGACAGCGCCGCCGGCGCCTTCATCCTGCCGACGTCCTCCCCGGTGCAGTTCGAGCCGGAGGCCTTGCAGGCCTCGATCCGGCGCATGCTCGAGACCGCGCCGCAGCTGATGTACCTGACCCACTACGGCCTGGTCACCGAAGTCCGCCGCCTGGCCGCGGACCTGCACGAGCAGATCGACGCCATGGTCTCGCTGGCCCAGGCCTGCGATGGCGGCCCGGACCGCCACCGCGCGCTGGTCGCGGCGCTGTCGGAGTACTACCTCGAGCGCGCCCAGGCCCATGGCGTGCCGATGGACGATGCGGGCGTGCTGGAGCTGCTGGGCATGGACATCGAACTCAACGCCCAGGGCCTGGAGATCTGGCTGGACCGCAGCCGCCGCCGCGGCTGAGCGGCGCTGGTCCAGGCTAGTCCCAACGGTTGAGGTGGCTGCCGAAGCGCTCGCGCTGCGGGCGCACCACGCAGAAGCGGTGCCCGGTCGGGGCTTCCATCACCCACCAGCGCTTGACGAAGGCGACCTTGCGCGCGCCCAGGCGCTCCAGCCGGTCGGCCTCGGCATCGATGTCGTCGCTCTCGATGTCCAGGTGCACGCGCGATTCGTGCTCGACCTTCTGCAGCAGGATGATCGGCTCGTCCTCGTCCGTGGCGAGCACGCCGTAGCGGCCATCGCCATCCTCGTCAGGAGTGGCGACCGGCTTGCCCAGCGCCGCGCTCCAGAACTCCAGCGCGGGTTGCAGGTCGTCGACGTGGCAGTCCAGGACCAGGGTGCTCAGGCGGCTGTGGTGCGGCATCGGCTTGCTCCGGCTGCGGGACCAGCCCCGAAGATACCCCCGCGCGCCCGCAAAAAACCGGGGTCAGAGTGCAATTTCCGTCGAAGCAAAGAAAACCGGGGTCAGAGTGCAATTTCCTGCCATCCGCCGCGGCTGCCACGTAGGCGCCGGCCTGGGAAATTGCACTCTGACCCCGGTTTTTCGGTTTTTTTTTGCTTGCAGTGACGCTGGCCCTAGTTCGGCAGGGCCATGTCGTCGAGCAGGGCGCGCAGGAAGCGGGCGGCTTCGCCGCCGGTGGCTGCGCGGTGGTCGAAAGTCAGCGAGATCGGCAGGCGGCGGTGGACTTCGATGCCGCCCATGACCGCGACCACGTCGTGGCTGAGCTTGCCGGCGCCGACGATGGCCACGCACGGCGGCACCACCACCGGGGTGGCGTAGCGGCCGGCGAACATGCCGAAGTTGGACAGCGAGATGGTGTAGCCGGACAGCTCGCTGGCGGCGATGCTGCGCTCTTCGACCTGCGCGCGCAGGCGGTTGATGCCGGCGCGGATGCCGTTGGCATCGAGCATGTCGGCGTTGCGCAGCGCCGGCACGAACAGGCCGTCGTCGGTGTCCACGGCGATGCCCACGTCCACGTGCGGATGGCGGGTGACCGCCAGCGCCTCGCCGTCGAACCAGGCATTGAGCGCGGGCACGGCCTTGCACGCTGCCACGATCGCTCGGACCAGGCGCGCGGTGATGTCCTGCTTGCCGATCCAGGCGTGCAGGTCGGCGTCGTCGACCAGGGTGGTCGGCACGACCTTGCTGTGCGCATCGGCCATCACCCGCGCCATGTTGCGGCGCACGCCCTTGAGCTGCTCGGGCTGGCCGCTGGCGGCGGCACCGGCGTCGGCGCCCGGCGGACGGGTACGCATCGGGCGGCCGGCGGCGGAGACGGGAGTGCGCTGCTGCACGGAGGGAGCGGGCGCCGAAGCGGCGGCCGGAGCTGGCGCCTGCGCCGTCCGACCCTGGGTGTTGGCGGTGGAGGGGAGGAGGCGCGCGGGATCGGCCGCGGCCTGCTTCACGTCGGCGAGGCTGACGGTGCCGTCCGGACCGGTGGCGGGGACGCGGGCCAGGTCCACGCCCAGCTTGCGCGCCAGTGCACGTACCGCAGGCATGGCCTTGACCCCGCCGACCGCAATCGCACGCTCGGCGTGCACGGCGTCGGAGCTCTGCATCGCGCCGACCACGGTGCCGGCGTCCCCGCCACGCGCTTCCGACGGCGCCGGCTGCACCGGCAGTTCGCCGCAGTCGTCGCTGGCGGTGGCCTTGGCGGGCTTGGCCGGGGCGCCGTGGTGGTGGCCGGTGTCATGGCCTTCGGCGCGCTGTGGCAGGCTGGCATCGGGTTCGAACTCGGCCAGCATCGCGCCGGTGACCACCACGTCGCCGGCCTTGCCGGCCAGGCGCAGGACCTTGCCGGACACCGGCGAGGGCACTTCCACCACCGCCTTGGCGGTCTCCATCGAGACCAGCGGCTCGTCCAGGCGGATGATGTCGCCCTCCTTGACGAACCACTCGACGATGGTCGCGTCCGGCAGGCCCTCGCCCAGGTCGGGCAGGTGGAAGGTCTTGGTCTGGCTCATCGCGTAACTCTCTCGATCGGTCGGTCGATCACGCGGATCGACGGGCGGGGGCGTGCCGCCGCGGCTCGGGGCCGCGGCATGCCGTCCGGGTCTTCAAGGTAACGGACCGCGGCGGCCGGGGCCGCACGCGGTCCCGGATCAGCCGTGGGCCATCGCCGCGCGGGCCGCGGCAACGATGCGCTCCACGCTGGGCAGGAACTTCATTTCCAGGCGGAACAGCGGGATGTGGGTATCCCAGCCGGTCACGCGCTGCACCGGGGCAACCAGGTCGTACATCGACTCCTCGGCCAGGCGCGCGGCGATCTCGGCGCCGAAGCCGGCGGTGCGCGGGGCTTCCTGCACGATCACGCAGCGGCCGGTGCGCGAGACGGACTCGGCGATGGTGGCGAAGTCCAGCGGACGCAGGGTGGCCACGTCGATGACCTCGGCGCTGATGCCTTCGGCTTCCAGCGCCTCGGCGGCCTCCAGCGCTTCCTTCACCTGCGCGCCCCAGGCAACCAGGGTCACGTCGGTGCCGTCGCGCAGGACGAAGCACACGTCCAGCGGCAGCGCCTCGCCGTCGTCCACCACCAGTTCCTTGTACTGGCGGTAGATGCGCTTGGGCTCCATGTAGATCACCGGGTCCTCGTCGCGGATCGCGGCCAGCAACAGGCCGTAGGCGCGCTGCGGCGAGGACGGCATCACCACGCGCAGTCCCGGGACGTTGGTGAACATCGCCTCGTTGGCTTCGCTGTGGTGCTCCGGCGCGCGGATGCCGCCACCCCACGGCACGCGCAGCACCATCGGGCAGTGCAGGCGGCCACGGGTGCGGTTGCGCAGGCGCGCGGCGTGGCAGATGAGGTGGTCGAGCATCGGGTAGACGAAGCCGTCGAACTGGGCCTCGGCCACCGGCTTCATGCCCTGCGCGGCCAGGCCGACCGAGAGGCCGGCGATGGTGGTCTCGTCCAGCGGGGTGTCGAGCACGCGCTGCGGGCCGAACTTCTGCTGCAGGCCGGCGGTGGCGCGGAACACGCCGCCGTTCACGCCCACGTCCTCGCCCAGCACCAGCACGGACGGATCGTGCTCCAGCTCCCAGGCCAGGGCGCGGGTGATCGCCTCGATCAGGGTGATCGGGGTCGCGGTCGGGGTCTGGCTCATCGGCTGGTCTCCACCACGGGGAGCGGGCGCCGGCGCGCTGTCGCCGGCACCGGCGGCTGCGTGGACACCGGCCAGGCTGCTGTCGGCACGGTGGCTGCGGATGTCATCCATGGCGCTGCTCCAGGGCGAGGGCGGCGGCGCGCTGCGCGAGCAGGTCCGCCGGCGGATCGGCGTACAGGTAGTCGAACATCGCCTCCACCGGCTGCGCGGTGGTGGCCAGGTAGGCGTCGACCTCGGCGTTGACCTCGCGCTCGCATTCGATCTTCCACGCGGCTTCCTCGGCCTCGCTCCACGCGCCCTGGGCGGTGAGCCAGGTGCGCAGGCGCGCGATCGGTTCGCGCTGCCAGGCGGCCTTGACCTCGGCGTCCTCGCGGTAGCGGCGCGCGTCGTCGGCGGTGGTGTGGTCGGACAGGCGGTAGGTGAGGAACTCGATCACCGAGCCGCCCTGGCCGGAGCGCGCGCGCTCCATGGCCTGGCCCATCGCGTCGAGCACGGCGACCAGGTCATTGCCATCGACCTGCAGCACGTGCAGGCCGCCGGCGATGCCCTTCTGCGCCAGGGTCTGGGCACCGGTCTGCGCGCTGCGCGGCACCGAGATCGCCCAGCCGTTGTTGACCACGCCCAGCACCAGCGGCAGCTGGTAGGCGCCGGCGGAGTTCAGCGCGGCGTAGAAGTCGGTCTTGGATGTGCCGCCGTCGCCGCAGGTGGCCACGGCCACGTGCGGCTGGCCGCGCAGCTTGAACGCCAGCGCGGTGCCGGCCGCGTGCAGGCACTGGGTCGAGATCGGCACGCAGATCGGGAAGTCGGCCACCGCGTCGCTGTCGCGCGGGAAGTCGCTGCCACGCTCGTCGCCACCCCAGTACATCAGGATGTCGCGCGGACGCACGCCACGCTCGAACATGGTGCCGATCTCGCGGTAGCTGGGCGCGAACACGTCGCCGCTGCGCATCGAGGCGCCGATGCCGACATGGGTCGCCTCGTGGCCCAGGCTGGGCGCGTAGGTGCCCAGCTTGCCGGTGCGCTGCAGGGCGATGGCCTTGCTGTCGAACGCGCGCACGAACAGCATGCGCTTGAACAGCGGCAGCAGCGCCGCCGGATCGCGCAGCGCCTGCGGGAATTCGCGCACCTGGCGTCCTTCCTCGTCGAGGTACTGCAGGTAATGGATTTCGAAACTGGCGGCGAGTGTCATCGGGGGAGTCACCCTTGCACGCGATGGCGGACAGGAAAGTTGCACATGGTACGGACTTGCTTGCGAAAACCCGCCGTGCAGCGCAACAACGCTTGCAGGACATGGACTTGCCGCATCGCCGCGAGTTCCCCTGAACCGATGACAGCGCCAGCCATCACCCGGGCGATGGTGCTGCGTTACCCTTGCCGGCCTTGCGCGGCACGCGCGCGTTGCTGTTGCGACCGATGACCCTCGACAAGAACCAGCGCTCGCTCGAACCCGGGATCCACACGGATCTGCAGGGCCGCATGACTTATTCAGGCTACCTGCAACTGGACCAGCTGCTGTCGGCGCAGAAGCCGCTGTCCGATCCCGCTCACCACGACGAGATGCTGTTCATCATCCAGCACCAGGTCTCGGAGCTGTGGCTGAAGCTGCTGATGCACGAACTGCTGGCCGCGCGCGGTTTCCTGCAGCAGGACCAGGTCTGGCAGACCCGCAAGGTGATGGCCCGCGGCAAGCAGGTGCTGCGCCAGCTGGTCGAGCAGTGGTCGGTGCTGGAGACGATGACGCCGTCGGAGTACATGGGCTTCCGCGACCTGCTGGGTCCGTCGTCCGGCTTCCAGTCGCTGCAGTACCGCGCGATCGAGTTCCTGCTCGGCAACAAGAACGCGGACATGGTGAAGGTGTTCGCCCACGACCCGCAGGGCCAGGTGGCGCTGCGCGCCGAGCTGGAACGGCCCAGCCTGTACGAGGAGTTCCTGCTGTACCTGGCACGTTTCGGCCATGCGATACCGGCCGGATACCTGCAGCCGGGCCGCGACTGGAGCAGCTCGCACGTCAGCGACCCGGCGCTGCGCCAGGTGTTCGAACGCATCTACGAGGACACCGACCGCTACTGGCGCGAATACTCGCTGTGCGAGGACCTGGTCGACCTGGAAACCCAGTTCCAGACCTGGCGCTTCCGCCACATGCGCACGGTGATGCGCATCATCGGCTTCAAGCGCGGCACCGGTGGGTCCAGCGGGGTGGGCTTCCTGCGCGAGGCGCTGGAGCTGAGCTTCTTCCCGGAGCTGTTCGAGGTCCGCACCAGCATCGGCACCTGAGCCACGGGGCGGGCGGGGCGCCCGTCCTGGCCGCTTCAGGCAGCGTCAAGGGCGCTCCGGCTATACGCGGCCGTTTCCGATGCAACATGCTGATTCAAAAGGAGAATCGCGCCGGTTACGGGGTGGTTTCGGCGCGCCCGTGCATTGACGATGCGGTGCCGGTCGGTGATTCTCGCCCGGTTCCGGCGCACAGCGCCGTGCATTCCCGTTCGTACCTGCAAGGATCCCAATGAGCGCCGACGTCGTCGAGCCCAAGGTCGCGGCCCCGCCGCAGACGCCACCCTCCCTTCCCGAATTCGCCCAGACCCTGGGTCATCCGCGTCCGCTGTGGATGCTGTTCATGACCGAGTTCTGGGAGCGCTTCGCCTTCTACGGCATGCGCTGGGCGCTGGTGCTGTACATCGTGGCCCAGTTCCACAACGGCAGCGCCACCGGCGAAGGCCCGGCCAGCGAGCTGTACGGCGCCTACCTGGCCCTGGTCTATGCCGCGGCCATCTTCGGCGGCTACGTGGCCGACAAGCTGATCGGCTACCAGCGTTCGATCCTGGTCGGCGCCTTCTTCATGGCGCTGGGCCTGTTCCTGATCATGATCCCCAGCGACACCTGGCTGAAGCTGGGCCTTGCGACCATCATCGTCGGCAACGGCCTGTTCAAGCCGATCATCTCGACCCTGGTCGGCAAGGTTTACGCCACCGGCGATGACCGTCGCGATTCGGGCTTTACCATCTTCTACATGGGCATCAACCTCGGTGCCTTCATCGCCCCGATCCTGACCGGCTGGCTGGCCGAGCGCATGTTCGGTGGCACCCCGGAACTGCCGGCCTACAAGGTGGTGTTCATCGCCTCGGGCATCGGCATGCTGTGCAGCCTGCTGTGGTTCTGGTTCGGCCGCGCCCAGTTGAAGGGCATCGGCGCACCGCCGGCCAATGCCACCGGCCTGGGCCGCGTGGCCATGGTCATCGTCGGCGCCCTGGTCGCCGTGCCGGTCTACTACTGGCTGCTGACCATCCCGGCAGGCGCGCTGAACTGGATCCTGATCGCCCTGTTCGTCGCCCCGGCGATCATGCTGCTGGTCGAGGGCATCCGCGAGGGCAAGGTGCAGCGCGACATGGTGATCGCGATGCTGATCATCTTCGGCTTCAACGTGCTGTTCTGGATGTTCTTCGAGCAGGCTGGCAGCTCGTTCAATTTCCTGGCCCAGAACATCGTCGACCGCGACTTCGGCGGCTGGATCTTCCCGGTCGGCTGGTTCCAGTCGGTCAACTCGATCGCGATCATCACCCTGGCCCCGGTGCTGGCCTGGCTGTGGGTGGCGATGGGGCGCGCCAACCCCTCGATCCCGCGCAAGTTCGGCCTGGGCCTGGTGTTCAACGGCCTGGCCTTCCTGCTGCTGATGTTCGCCCTGTCCAGCCTGGTCGACCCGGAAACCCTGAAGATCCCGTTCTGGACCCTGTTCATGGTCTACGTGATCCAGTCGGTGGGCGAGCTGTGCCTGTCGCCGATCGGCCTGTCCATGACCACCAAGCTGGCACCGGCCAAGCTGACCGGCCTGGCCATGGGCGGCTGGTTCCTGTCGATCGCCATCGGCAACAACCTGTCGGGCATCTTCGCCTCCAGCGTCAGCGGCGAAGGCGGCATGACCACCGCTTCGGCGCTGGCCGGCTACACCTTCGGCTTCTGGGCGCTGCTGGGCGCCGGCGTGCTGCTGTTCCTGATCGCGCCGCTGATCCAGAAGCTGATGCACGGAGTGAAGTGATGGGTGCGCGCGGCGCGATGACGGCATCGGTACTGCTGGCCCTGGCCGGTTGCGGGCTCGAATCCCCGCACCCGGCCGGTCCGGCACAGCCGGTCGACACCACGCCGCAGCAGGCGCACACCCACGACGCCAGCGAGAAGGTGGCGTCGGGCAACACCCGCGCGGCGGCGGACGTCGCCGCGCTGGCCGGGCTGCGGGCGGCGTTCGATCCGTCCCGCAGCGCGGCCGATGACCTGGAAACCGCGCAGGTCGAGGCGCGACGCGGCAACCGCCGCATCGTGCTGGAGTTTGGGCAGCCCGGCTGCGGGCCCTGCGAGGCGCTGGCCGCCGGGATCGAGGGCGATGCCGCCCTGCGCTCGCGGCGCAACGCGGAGTTCGTGTGGGTGCGGGTGGACCGCAGTGCGCCCGGCAATGCCGGGTTCGTGGCGGCCTACGCCGACGCGGCGGAGGCGCCGGCGCCGCACCTGGTGGTGCTGGACGCCGACGCACGGGTGCTCCACGCCAGTGCGGGCGACGCGCTGCTGCGCGACGGCCGCGCCGACGTGAAGCAGATCCGGGAATTCCTCGAGACCTGGGCGCCCCCGGCGCCCTGAACCGGCATCGGCCGATTCCCCCCCCGTTTCATCCCCCCAACAGCGTCTACCGCGCGGTCCCCTCCGCGCGTGGTGCTCAGTTGCCGTCGCGCAGGGCGGTCAGGCCCGGACCCGCGAGCTTGGTCAGCAACCGGTCGAGCACCTCGCGCTCGCCGTCGTCCAGCGCCGCCACCAGGCGCGCCTCGGCCGACAGCGCCATCGGCGCGATCTCGTCGTAGACGGTGTAGCCGACCTCGGACAGCGACAGCACCGAGCGGCGACGGTCGTCGCTGTGGATCTCGCGCTTGATCAGGCTGCGCTCGAGCAGGCGCGCGACCGCGCGGCTGACGGCGACCTTGTCCATGGCGGTGCGTTCGGCGACCTCGTTGGCGGAAAGATCCGGGAAACGGCCGAGCACGGCCATCACGCGCCACTCGGTGATCGCCAGGCCGAAACGCTTCTGGTACATGTCGGCGATCGTCTGGCTGACCCGGTTGGACAGCACGCTGAGGCGGTACGGCAGGAAGCGTTCCAGTTCGAGCTGGGCGTGGCCGGCAGCGTCCCTTGCATTAGCGGACCCGGTTACGTCTTGGCTGGCATTTGCAGTCATTGCGGCAGGGCACCTTGCATGTGGTTGCACACGTAACTATAAAGGGGTCTATCCCAAAGACCCCGTTCCCCGGCGGGGAGCGATCAGGAAGCCATCATGAGCGTGCAACCGCAAGTCCTTTCGTCCGCCACCGCCCCGACCCCGGGCATGTCGGTGACCACTTTCGAGAACCCGATGGGCATCGACGGCTTCGAGTTCGTCGAGTTCGCCGCCCCGGCAGGCCAGGCCGGCCAGCTGCACGACTACTTCCGCAAGCTGGGCTTCACCAAGGTGGCGCGCCACCGCACCCGGCCGATCAGCACCTACCGCCAGGGCGACTGCACCTTCCTGCTGAACGAGGATCCGGACTCCTTCGCGGCACGCTTTGCCGAGAAGCACGGCCCCAGCGCCTGCGGCTTCGCGATCCGGGTCAAGAAGCTGGCCGACTGGGCGCG
Source organism: Pseudoxanthomonas suwonensis 11-1 (assembly GCF_000185965.1). Lineage (NCBI taxonomy): Bacteria > Pseudomonadati > Pseudomonadota > Gammaproteobacteria > Lysobacterales > Lysobacteraceae > Pseudoxanthomonas > Pseudoxanthomonas suwonensis. Next base: position 2,766,648 of record NC_014924.1, on the reverse strand, counting down.
CACCCAGGCGCTGAAGAACGGCGCCGAGGCGTTCGGCGCCGAGGACGAGCTCAGCAAGGCCGTGGCCGCGCCGGTGATCAAGGGCATCGGCGACTGCATGCTGTACCTGGTCGACCGCTACGACGCCAAGGGCACGATCCACGACCCGGACTACGTGTACGAGGAAGGCGTGCAGCTGAAGCCGGCCGGTTTCGGCCTGACCTTCATCGACCACCTGACCCACAACCTGTACCAGGGCAACATGTCCAAGTGGGCGGACTACTACGAGCGGCTGTTCAACTTCCGCGAGATCCGCTACTTCGACATCAAGGGTGCCAAGACCGGCCTGTTCTCCAAGGCCATGACCGCGCCGGACGGCATGGTGCGCATCCCGCTCAACGAGTCGTCCGATCCCAAGTCGCAGATCAACGAGTACCTCGATGCGTACCACGGCGAGGGCATCCAGCACATCGCCTGCTTCACCGACGACATCTACGTGACGGTGGAGAAGATGCGCGAGGCCGGCGTCGATTTCCTCGACACGCCCGACACCTATTTCGACGTGATCGACCAGCGCATCCCCGAGCATGGCGAGGACGTGGAGCGGCTGCGCCGCAACCGCATCCTGATCGACGCCGACCCGGAGACCAAGAAGCGCAAGCTGCTGCAGATCTTCACCCAGAACGCGATCGGCCCGATCTTCTTCGAGATCATCCAGCGCAAGGGCAACGAAGGCTTCGGCGAGGGCAACTTCCAGGCGCTGTTCGAGAGCATCGAGCGCGACCAGATGCGGCGCGGGGTTCTCTGACAGCAGGACGGGAAAGCCCTTCCCCGGGATGGGGAGGGGCTTGCAAGGGCGAACAACGATGAACGCTGTGACTGAACTGCAGTACATGACCGGCTTCGGCAACGAGTTCGCCAGCGAGGCGATCCCGGGGACGCTGCCGGAGGGACGCAACTCGCCGCAGCGGGTGGCCCATGGGCTCTATGCCGAACAGATCTCCGGCACCGCGTTCACCGCGCCGCGCGCGCAGAACCGGCGCAGCTGGCTCTACCGCATCCGCCCGGCCTCGGTGCATGGCAGCTTCGCGCCGTTCGCGCAGCCGCGCTTCCACAACGATTTCGGCAATGGCCCGGTCACCCCGGAGCAGCTGCGCTGGGACCCGCTGCCGCTGCCCGAAGCGTCCGCGGACTTCATCGAAGGCCTGTACACCGTGGCCGGCAATGGCTCGGCGGCGGCGCAGGCGGGCGTGGGCGTGCACCTGTACGCGGCCGACCGCGACATGGCCGGCCGCTACTTCTACGACGCCGACGGCGAGCTGCTGCTGGTGCCGCAGCAGGGCCGGCTGCGCATCGCCACCGAGCTGGGCGTGATCGAGGTCGAGCCGCAGCAGGTGGCGCTGGTGCCGCGCGGCATCCGCTTCCGGGTGGAACTGCCCGACGGCGCCGGGCGCGGCTACGTGCTGGAGAACTTCGGCGCGCACATGCGCCTGCCGGACCTGGGGCCGATCGGTTCCAACGGCCTGGCCAACCCGCGCGACTTCCAGGCGCCGGTGGCCGCGTACGAGGACCTCGAGGGCGACTTCGAGCTGGTGGCCAAGTTCCAGGGACACCTGTGGCGCGCGCCGATCGACCACAGCCCGCTGGACGTGGTCGGCTGGCACGGCAACCACGTGCCGTGGCGCTACGACTTGCGCCGGTTCAACACCATCGGCTCGATCAGCTACGACCACCCGGATCCGTCGATCTTCACCGTGCTGACCTCGCCCAGCGACACTCCGGGCACGGCCAACATGGACTTCGTGATCTTCCCGCCGCGCTGGCTGGTGGCGCAGGACACCTTCCGTCCGCCGTGGTTCCACCGCAACGTGGCCAGCGAGTTCATGGGCCTGGTGCATGGCGCGTACGACGCCAAGGCGGACGGCTTCGTGCCCGGCGGCTGCTCGCTGCACAACTGCATGAGCGGGCATGGCCCGGACGCGGCGACCTTCGAGAAAGCCTCCAGCGCAGACCTGTCCCAGCCGGACGTGATCAGCGGGACCATGGCCTTCATGTTCGAGACCCGCGCCGTGCTGCGTCCTACCGCGCAGGCGATCGACGCGCCGCACCGCCAGCGCGGATACCTGCAGTGCTGGACGGGGCTGCGGAAGCACTTCAGCCCGCCGGCCTGACGCGGATATCCCGCGGCCGGGCCACTGGGCCGGGCCGCGGAGCGGCGTGGTGGCGGCACTGGCCGTCACCCGCCACTTTCGCCCGCCGTTGACAGGTGCTCGGGCAGCCTCCGTGGATGAAGTCGTGTCCAGGGGGAGCCATGTCGTCGTCGACCAGGAAGATCGATGCCTGCCTGCTGATGCTGGCCCTGGGGCTTGCCTCCTGCACCCGGCCACCGGACACCGACGCCAGCGCACAGGAAGCCGCGGCGCATGAACCGGCCTGGGACCAGGCCGACGACCACCAGCACGCGGTGGATGCGGACGACGAAGGCGGGGTGATCCCGCCGGCCACCGTCCCGCATGCGGCCTCGGCGCTGGTGCCGCTGGCCACCAGCTTCGACGGCTTCGGCCCGGTACCGTTTGGCGCCACTGCCGACGAGCTGCGCCAGGCCTGGCGTGGACAGCTGGAAGGCCAGCCCGACGCGAACGATCCGCAGGCCTGCTACTACCTGTTCCCGCAGCCGCGGCCCGAGCAGGGCCATGGCACCGCCTTCATGATCGAGGGCGGCCACTTCGTGCGGGTGGACGTGGACCAGTCCGGCGCGGTCGCTCCGGGCGGTGGCCGCATCGGCATGGATGCGGCGGAGATCCAGGCGCTCTATCCCGGCCAGGTCGAGGAGCGGCCGCACAAGTACGTCGAGGGCGCGCTGTACCTGCGCGTAGTGCCGGACGACAGTCCGTCCGTGCTGGTGTTCGAGGTCTCGCCCGAGGGCAAGGTCCAGCGCTGGCGGGTGGGCGTGCCGCCGCAGGCCGACTACGTCGAAGGCTGCAGCTGATCCCGCTGCGGCGCCCGGCGGTTGCCCGGGCCGCATAGAATCGGTCCTCCGGAGGGAGGGATTGCGATGGCGGCGACACTTGGATGGTTCGCGCTGGGCCTGCTGATGCTGGCCCTGGGAGGCGATTCGACGGTCAAGGGCGTGTCCGGCCTGGCGCAACGGCTGGGCCTGCGTCCGTTCACCGCCGGCGTCCTGCTGCTGGCCTTCGCCACCTCGTTGCCGGAGCTGGTGGTCAACCTGCGTGCGGTCTGGATCGGCCAGCCCTACCTGGCGCTGGGCAATGCCATGGGCAGCACCATCGCCAACCTTGGCCTGAGCCTGGGCCTGGCCGCGCTGGTCGCACCGCTGCTGCTGCGCGCGCGCCTGCTGCTGCCGCAGCTGCTGGCCGTGGTGCTGGCGGCCGTGGTGATGGTGGGACTTGGCCTGGACGGCCGCATTGGCCGCGTCGATGGCCTGGTGCTGGTGGCGGGATTCGTCGCGGTGCTGGCCTTCGTCCTGCGCCGCGGCGCGGCCGAGGCGCCCGACGTGCGGGAAGCGCTCGCCGAGCATGCGGTCACCTCCACGATGACCGCCCAGAACGTGGTGCGCCTGGCCATCGGCCTGGCGCTGCTGTGGTTCGGCGCGCGCTGGGTGGTCGGCAACGGCCTGGCACTGGGCGAGGCCTGGGGCCTGGGCCCGCTGCTGGCCGGCCTGCTGCCGGTGGCCATCGGCACCACCCTGCCCGAGATCGCCGCGGCCATCGCCGCTGCCCGTCGTGGCCAGGGCGACCTGATCGCCGGCCACGTGTTCGGCTCCAGCCTGTGCAACCTGCTGCTGGTGATCGGCGGCACGGCCCTGGTGCAGCCGCTGGCGCTGCCGGCCTCGTTCGTGCGGGTGGAGCTGCCGGCGCTGCTGGTGCTGGCGCTGCTGGCGTGGCCGATGCTGCGTGGCGACCGTCGCCTCTCGCGCGGCGAGGGCGGGCTGCTGGTGCTGGTGTTCGTGGCCTGGGTGGTGCTGGAGCTGCTGCTGCTCTGAGCGGGGCTCAGGCGTCTGCGTCGGGTCCGCGGCCTTCGCCCACCGGTTCGCTGCCCGGCTGCGCCGGGCGTTCGGCCATGTGCAGCGACAGCGCCGCCTTGGCCATCAGGTGCGCGCCGATCGGCGCGGTGATGAACAGGAACGCGGTGATCAGCAGTTCGCGCGGCTGCGGATCGGTCTCGGCCAGCCAGTGGTAGCCGACCGAGGCCAGCAGCACGCAGCCCACGCCCAGGGTGCTGGCCTTGGTTGGCGCATGCAGGCGCTTGAAGAACTCCGACAGCTTCACCATGCCCAGCGAGCCGACCACGATGAAGAACGAGCCGGCGGCCAGCAGGAAGACCAGGAAGATGGCGATGACCCAGCTCATTCGACGATGTCCCTGCGCAGTACGTACTTGCTCAGCACCACGGTGCTGACGAAGCCGAGCATGGCGATGATCAGCGCGGCCTCGAAGTAGATCGCGGTATTGAGGTGCATGCCCAGCAGGATGAGCTGGGCGATCGCGGCCACCGACAGCGTGTCCAGGGCGAGGATGCGGTCCGGCACCGAAGGGCCGCGCAGGAGCCGGTACAGCGCCAGCAGCATGGCGAAGGCGGTCACGTGCATGGCGCCGACGATGGCCCAGCCGACCAGTGCCTGCGGGGTCACGGGAAGATCTCCATCAGCGGCGCCTCGTAGCGGGTCTTGATCTCCTGGATCACGGTGTCCGCGTCCTTGAGGTTGAGCACGTGCACCAGCAGGTAGCGGCGGTCGTCCGACAGCGCGGCCGAGACCGTGCCCGGGGTCAGGGTGATCATGCTGGTCAGGGCGGCGATGCCATGCAGGTTCTGGATGTCCAGCGGCAGCCAGATGAAGCCGGGGGTGATCTCCTCCTCCGGGCCCAGCACCTGGCGGGCCACGGTGACGTTGGAGCGGACCACGTCCAGCGCCAGCACGCACAACATCCGCGGGATCCCGCTGATCCGGCCGATGCGGGCGAACTCGCGGTCCAGGCGCGCGGCGAAGGGCGGGATCACCAGCGCCAGCAGCAGGCCCATCAGTGCCTGGCCGACGCTGAGCTCGGAGTTCATCAGCAGCCAGAACACGAACACCGTCGCCGCCAGCGGCAGCGAGGGGACGATCCGGCGGAACAGGGGCTTCTTCTTCGCGTTCATGGCGCCCTCGACTGCGGCACGGCGGCTCGGACCTGCTCGACGTAGGCTTCCGGCGCCTGCAGCTGCGCGCCGGTGGCGCGGGTGTATTCCAGCATCGGCGAGGCAGCCAGGACCATGGCCACGCCATAGCCCAGCAGCAGCACGATGGCGGCGGTTTCCAGTGGCCGGCTGGGCGCCTCGCGCATCTGCTCGCGCGGCACGTACTGCGCGACCTGTGCGTCGGTGGCGTCGGGCCAGAGCTCCTGGCGCCAGAACAGGCGGGTGCCGGCGCGGGCCAGGCCGACCAGCATCATGAAGCTGCTGCCCAGCACCAGCAGCCAGACCCAGAACGTGCGCGGGCCTTCCGGCACAGCCTCCAGCATCACCAGCTTGCCGATGAAGCCCGACAGCGGCGGCAGGCCGGCCAGCGACACCGCCGCCACCAGGTACAGGGCGGCCGGCACGGCGGAGCCGGGCAGGGCGGCGACCACGTCCTTGCGGTCGCTGGCGGCGCCACGGCGGCGGCGCACCAGGTCGGCCAGCAGGAACAGGGCGGCACCGGCGAAGGTGCTGTGCGCCAGGTAGTACAGGCCGGCACCGACTGTGCCGGCGGTGTCCAGGGAGAAGGACAGGAACAGGGTCGCCGCCGAGGACAGCACCAGGTAGGCGGCCAGCGAGCGCAGCCGGCGCGCGGCCAGTACGCCCAGCGCCGCCAGCACCAGGGTGATCGCGCCCAGCACCAGCATCGCCGGCCAGGCGAAACCGGCCAGCGGCCCGGCCAGGCCGAACACCAGGCTGCCGACACGCAGCACCGCGTACAGGCCGACCTTGGTCATCACCGCGAACAGCGCCGCCACCGCCGCCGGCGCGTGGGTATAGGTCTCGGGCAGCCACAGGTACATCGGCAGCAGCGCGGCCTTGGCGCAGAACACCACCAGCAGCAGGCCGCCGGCGGCCTGGACCAGGGCACGGTCCTGCGGCGCCGCCTCGGCCACGCGCACCGCAAGCTCGGCCATGTTGAGGGTGCCGAGCAGGCCGTAGACCAGGCCCAGGGCGATCAGGAACAGGGTCGAGGCGGCGATGTTGAAGGACACGTAGTGCAGGCCGGCGCGCATTCGCTCGCCGCGGCCGCCGCTGAGCATCAGGCCGTAGGAGGCGATCAGCAGGATCTCGAAGAACACGAACAGGTTGAACACGTCGCCGGTGAGGAAGGCGCCGTTGATGCCCATCATCTGGATCTGGAAGAAGGCATGGAAATGCGGCGCGCGCCGGTCCCAGCCGGCGCAGGCGTGTAGCAGGCAGCCGATGCCCAGCAGCGCCGCCACCAGCAGCATGAGCGCCGCCAGCCGGTCCACCAGCAGGGTGATGCCCAGCCGTGCCGGCCAGTCGCCGAGCAGGTACACGCCGATCTCGCCGCTGCCGGCACGGCCGACCAGCATCGCCGCCAGCACCAGCATCAGCGCCATCGAGATCCAGGCCACGATCCGCTGCGGCGCCATGCCGAAGCGGCGATGCTCGAACATAAGCGCCAGCGCCGCGGCCACCAGCGGCACCAGGATCGGCAGCAGCGGCAGGTGCGCGCTCATGCGCGGCCCTCGTGGCCGGGCTCCGGCATCGCGCCGCGTGCCGGCACCGATTCGTTGCCCGCCACCAGCTCGGCCGCGTGCGCGGCCAGGCGCGACTCCTCGTGGCGCAGCTGCTCGCGGCGCTGGAACTCGGCCTCGGCGCGGCTGCCGTCGATGTGGTCGCTGTGGTTGTCGGCACGGCTGCGGATGGCCAGCACGATGATCACCGCGGTCATGGCGAACGCGATCACGATGGCGGTCAGCACCAGGGCCTGCGGCAGCGGGTCGGTGTAGTACGCCGGATCGGCCGGGATGCCATCGCGCAGCACCGGCGGCTTGCCCGTCACCAGCCGCCCGCTGGAGAAGATCAGCAGGTTGGTGGCGTAGGACAGCAGGGTCAGCCCGAGGATCACGTCGAAGCTGCGCGCCCGCAGCAGCAGGTACACGCCCGCCGCGGTGAGGATGCCGATTGCGCTCGCCATCGCCAGTTCCATCAGGAATCCTTCCTTTGCATCAACCAAGTTCCCCGGTGCGGGTGGAGCGCTGCCCCGGTTCGATCACGCCCTGCCGCGCCACGGTGGTGCGCGAGGGCCGGATGGTGCCGAGCATCGACAGGATCAGCATGGCGCCGCCGAACACCACCAGGTACACGCCGGTGTCGAAGCCCATGGCGCTGGCCAGTTCCAACGTGCCGACCAGCGGCAGCTCCAGCTCCAGGTGGCCGCTGGCAAGGAACGGCACGCCGAACGCCAGCGAGGCCGCACCGCTGACCGCGGCCACGATCAGGCCCACGCCGATGCAGCGGATGTAGTCGAAGCCGAAACGCGACTCGACCGAGGCTGCGCCCTGGATCACGTACTGGATCAGCAGCGGCACCGCCAGCACCAGGCCGGCGATGAAGCCACCGCCGGGCGCGTTGTGGCCGCGCAGGAACAGGAACACCGACACCGTCAGGGTCAGCGGGAACAGCAGCTGGGCCAGGTCGGCCGGCACCGGCAGCTTCACCGGGCCGCCGGACATGACCTTTTCCGGTGCCATCCGCGCGCGCCGCAGCAGGGCGTGCACGATCAGCGCGGCCACGCCGAACACGGTGATCTCGCCGAAGGTATCGAAGCCGCGGAAGTCGACCAGGATCACGTTGACCACGTTGCGGCCGTAGGCCTCCGGCAGCGAGCGCGCCAGCATCTCCACGCTGGCCGCGTCGGGGCTCGGGTCGCGGGTCATCATCGCGTACGCCAGCAGCGCGATGCCGAGGCCGGCGGCGGCGGCGATGCCGATGTCGCGGTAGCGGCGCGCGGGGCGGCGTTCCGGCGGCGAGCGCGGCGGCAGGTAGTGCAGGCCCAGCAGCAGCAAGGCCAGGCTGACCATCTCCACCAGCAGCTGGGTCAGGGCCAGGTCCGGGGCGGACAGGAACACGAAGGCCATGCTGACCATCAGGCCGATGCCGCCGACCACCAGCAGGGCCAGCAGGCGCTGGCGGTACAGGCGGATGGTCCAGGCGGTGCAGGCCACCATCACGAACCACAGGAACCAGCCCAGCAGCGGCATCGACGACGGCGCGCGCAGCGCCGGCAGGTCGCCACCGCCCAGCGAATCCACGAACGGGGCGGCGCCGGCGAACAGGGCCGCCAGCACCAGCAGCAGCATGCTGCGCTGGACGCTGCCGTTGGCGATCCGGGTGGTGAAGCGGTTGGCCAGCGCGTACAGCGCTTCCATGTTCCAGCGGAACACGTTGCGGCCCAGCGAGCCGCGCACGATGGCGTGCAGGTCGAACAGGCGGCGCAGGCCGAAGTACAGGGCGATGCCGCCGACGATGCCGCACAGGCTCATCAGCAGCGGCACGTTGAGCCCGTGCCACACCGCCAGGCTGTACTCGGGCATGTCCGCGCCGAGGATGGCGCCGGCGCCGGCATGCAGCACCGGGGCGATGGTCCAGGCCGGGAACACGCCCACCGCGATGCACAGCACCACCAGCACCTCGACCGGGATCTTCATCCAGCGGGGCGGCTCGTGCGGCTCGCGGTCCAGGTTGCGCGGACCCTTGCCGAAGAAGGTCTCGTAGACGAAGCGCAGGCTGTAGGCCACGCCGAAGATGCCGTACAGCAGGGCGGCGACGGCGATGGCCAGGCGCATGTAGCCGTGGCCACGGATGTCCAGCGCCTCGGTGAAGAACATTTCCTTGGACAGGAAGCCGTTGAGCAGCGGGATGCCGGCCATCGCCAGCGAGGCGATCACCGCCAGCGCGCTGGTCATGGGCATCGCCTTCCTCAGGTTGCCCAGGCGGCGGATGTCGCGGGTGCCGGTCTCGTGGTCGATGATGCCGGCGGCCATGAACAGCGAGGCCTTGAAGGTGGCGTGGTTGAGGATGTGGAACACGCCGGCGACCACCGCCATCGGCGTGGACAGGCCGAACAGCAGGGTGATCAGGCCCAGGTGGGAGATGGTCGAGTAGGCCAGCAGGCCCTTGAGGTCATGCTGGAAGATCGCGAACCAGGCACCCAGCAGCAGGGTCGCCGCACCGATGCCGCTGACCACGTAGAAGAACAGGTCGCTGCCGGCCAGCGCCGGATGCAGCCGCGCCAGCAGGAACACGCCGGCCTTCACCATGGTCGCCGAGTGCAGGTAGGCCGACACCGGGGTGGGCGCGGCCATCGCGTGCGGCAGCCAGAAGTGCAGCGGGAACTGCGCGCTCTTGGTGAACACGCCGGCCAGGACCAGGCCCAGCGCCCACGGATAGAGCTCGCTGTTGCGGATCAGCTCGCCGGAGGCCAGCACCGCGTCCAGGTCGTAGCTGCCGACGATGCGCCCGATCAGCAGCACGCCGCCGAGCAGGGCCAGGCCGCCGCCACCGGTAATGGCCAGGGCCATGCGCGCGCCTTCGCGCGCGTCCTGGCGGTGGGTCCAGAAGCCGATCAGCAGGAACGAGCTGATGCTGGTCAGTTCCCAGAACACCAGCAGCAGGAGCAGGTTGCCGGCCACCACCACGCCCAGCATCGAGCCCATGAACAGCAGCAGGTAGCTGAAGAAGCGCACCGCGCTGTCGCGCGCGGACAGGTAGTAGTGCGCGTACAGCACCACCAGCGCGCCGATCGCCAGCACCAGGCCGGCGAACATCCAGGCCAGGCCGTCCAGGCGCAGGTCGAAGTCCAGGCCTATCTGCGGGATCCAGGCGTGTTCGCCGCGGACGATCCAGCCCTGCAGGATCGAGGGGGCCAGCCAGCCCAGTACGGCAAGGCCCAGCAATGGGGCTGCTCCGGCGATCCATGCGGCGGCCGCGCGCGATCGTGGGCGCAGCAGGGCCAGCAGCGCCGCTGCCAGGAAGGGCAGGGCGAGGAGTACTTCCAGGAACGGGATCATCCGTTGCGGTCTTGACCGTCGAGGCGGATCCGGGAGTTTAACAGCGGGCCGGGTGGCCGCTGCGTGGCCGCAGCCGCGGACCGGATGGAACGCTCAGTACTTCCAGCCCAGGCGGCGGTAGGCCTTGGCCATGACCCAGGCCGGGCCGATCAGCAGGTAGACCAGGTCGGTGAGGAAACTCGGGCGCCGGCCTTCATGGTGGTGGCCGATGAACTGGGCGATCCAGGCGACCACGAACACCGTGGCCGCGCCGGCGAGCAGCGCGTTGAGCCCAAGGCGTATCTCGACCAGCCGGCACACGCAGCCGCAGAAGAAGAAGAACGCCAGCATGCCCAGGCCGAGGCGGCGCGAGAGCCGGTTGTAGAAGGACCAGGCGCCGAACATCGCCAGCGCGGCCCAGATCCCGGTGCGGGTCCAGGTGCCGAACGAGGGCACGCACCACACCAGGGCGACCACCGACCACAGGATCGCCGGCACCGCCACCAGGTGGATCCGCTGGTTCAGAGGATCGCGGTGGTCGTCCGAATAGCTGGCGAAGTAGCGGTCGATCTTCCGCTGGACGGTGGCTTCCATGGATGCTCCCGGACCAGGACGGTCCCCGGGGCCCGAGCATAGCCCGGGCGGGGCGGGGCCAGGCCGCGCGTGGCGGCCCGGCCTGCGGTTCAGTCGACGCTGATCCCGGCCAGCTTCTGCAGCGCCTCGGCGTAGCGGGCGCGGGTGCGCTCGATCACCTCGGCCGGCAGGGTCGGGCCCGGCGGGGTCTTGCCCCAGTCCAGGGTCTCCAGGTAGTCGCGCACGATCTGCTTGTCGTAGCTCGGCGGGCTGGTGCCCACCTGGTACTCGTCGGCCGGCCAGTAGCGCGAGGAGTCCGGGGTCAGCATCTCGTCCATGATGTACAGGCGACCGTCGGCGTCGGTGCCGAACTCGAACTTGGTGTCCGCCAGCAGGATGCCGCGCTCGGCCGCGTAGGCGGCGGCGAAGCGGTACAGGCGCAGGGTGGCGTCGCGCACGCGCTCGGCCAGGTCGGCGCCGACCGCGCGCACCATGGCGTCGAAGTCGATGTTCTCGTCGTGGTCGCCGACGGCGGCCTTGGTCGACGGGGTGAAGATCGGCTCCGGCAGCTGCTCGGCCTGGCGCAGGCCCGGGGGCAGGGCGATGCCGCTGACCTTGCCGGTGCGCTGATAGTCCTTCCAGCCGCTGCCGATCAGGTAGCCACGGGCGATGGCCTCCACCGGTACCGGCTTGAGCTTGCGGGTCACCACCGCGCGCTTCGCGTACAGCGCCGGGTCCACGCCCTCGGGCAGGACCGCGGCCACGTCGATGCCGGTCAGGTGGTTGGGCATCAGGTGCGCGGTCTTGCCGAACCAGAAGTTGGAGATCTGGCACAGCATCTCGCCCTTGCCCGGGATCGGGTCGGGCAGGACCACGTCGAACGCGGACAGGCGGTCGGTCGCCACCATCAGCAGGTAGCCGTCGGCCGACACCGCACCGGGGCCTGCAGCGGCCAGGGCCGCCTCCGGAATGCATTCGCGGGGCAGGTCGAACACGTCGCGCACCTTGCCGCGGTGGCGCAGCGGCAGGCCGGGAAGATCGGACTGGAGCAGGGTCGTGGACAACGCAGTCTCCGGGCAGTGCTCAGGTTGACAGGGTCGCCGCGGACGGTACCCGGGCGGCGGCCGGTCGCACAGTGTACGGCGAGCAGGGCCGGCTGTGCCGTACAATCGCCCGCTCCCGTCGTGGACCCCGCCAGGGCGCGCCGCCGCATGAATCGCTGGTACGGAAAACTGCTGGGGCTGGTCGCCGGAGCGCTGCTGTTCCGGCCCAATCCGCTGTTCGGCGCGGTCATCGGCCTGCTCATTGGCCATGCGTTCGATATCGACTGGTTCGGCCTGGGCAGGCGCGAGAACCCCTATGCCGAGCTGGGCCTGACCAGCGATGCCAGCGATGCGGAGATCGACCAGGCCTACCGCCGGCTGATGTCGCAGTACCACCCAGACCGCGTCGCCGGCGCCGAACCGGAGCAGCGCGAGCAGGCCGAACGGCGCGCCGCCGCGATCAACGCCGCCTACGACCGCATCCGCGCCCTGCGCAAGCGCCGCTGAGGCGCGCCGCCCCCGCATCCCGACCGAGCCGAGCCATGCAGCCCACCGTCATAGCCCCGTCCATCCTCTCGGCCGATTTCGCCCGCCTCGGCGAGGAAGTCGACAACGTCCTGGCCGCCGGCGCCGACTGGGTGCACTTCGACGTGATGGACAACCATTACGTGCCCAACCTCACCATCGGCCCGATGGTCTGCCAGGCGCTGCGCAAGCATGGCGTGCAGGCCTTCATCGACGTGCACCTGATGGTCGAGCCGGTGGACCGCATCGTCCCGGACTTCGCCGCCGCCGGCGCCAACCTCATCAGCTTCCATCCCGAGGCCAGCCGCCACGTCCACCGCACGATCCAGCTGATCAGGTCGCACGGCTGCCAGGCCGGCCTGGTGCTCAACCCGGCCACCCCGGTCGAGGCGCTGGACTGGGTGCTGGAGGACCTGGACCTGGTGATGCTGATGTCGGTCAACCCGGGCTTCGGCGGCCAGGCCTTCATTCCCTCGACCCTGGACAAGCTGCGCGCGGTGCGGGCGATGATCGACAAGACCGGCAAGCCGATCCGGCTTGAGATCGACGGCGGGGTCAAGGCCGACAACATCGGCCAGATCGCCGCCGCCGGCGCCGACACCTTCGTCGCCGGCTCGGCGATCTTCGCCGAGCCGCGCACCCGCGAGCACTACGCCGACGTGGTCGGCCGGATGAAGGCCGCGGTCGCCGCCACGCGCGGCTGATCGCCCCGCATCGCCGTACCTGGTAGCCCGGGGAGCGCCGGAACCCTGCGCCTCCACCGGTCCCGGGCCGGCTTCACGCCTGCTCCGTCGGCGCGTTGCTAGCGTTCGCACGTTTCCCCACGTGGTGCGTGCATGCCTGCTCCCGACCTGAGTTCCCCCGGCCTGTGGCTGGTCCTCAACGGCAAGTCCGCTGGCGAGGATCCCGTCCGCGAGGCCGTTGCCGCGCTGCGCGGCCAGGGGCATCCCGTGGCGGTACGGGTGACCTGGGAGGACGGCGACGCCGCCCGCTACGTGGCCGAGGCACTGGAGGCCGGGGCGCGCACCATCGTCGCCGCTGGCGGCGACGGCACCCTCAGCGAGGTTGCGGAGGCCCTGGCCGCGCAGCCGGGTGATGCCGCATCGCTGCCGGCGCTGGCCCTGCTGCCGCTGGGCACGGCCAACGACTTCGCCACCGCCGCCGGGATTCCCGATGTTCCGGAGGAGGCGCTGGAACTGGCGCTGCAGGCGCCGCCCGTGCCGGTGGACCTGCTGCGGATCGATACCGGCGAGCGGGTCCACTGGTGCGCCAACCTCGCCAGTGGCGGCTTCGGCACCGAGGTCACGGTGGAGACCGACGAGGGCCTGAAGAGCCTGCTCGGCGGCCTGGCCTACCTGGTCACCGGGATCGCCAAGCTGGGCCGGATCGAGCCGGTCGAAGTGCGCGTGCACGGCGACGGTTTCGACTGGGAGGGCGGCCTGATTGCCCTGGGCCTGGGCAACGGACGCCAGGCCGGCGGCGGCCGCGAGCTGTGCCCGGAGGCGCTGGTCAACGACGGCCTGCTGGAGCTGACCGTGATCCCCGAGCTGTCGGGCGAACTGGCGGCCACCCTCGGCACCCTGGTCCGCAATGGCCAGCGTGCCGCGCTGGAACGCAGCGCGGTGCGCGCGCGCCTACCATGGGTGGAACTGCAAGGCCTGGCTGGCCCGTTCACCCTCAACCTCGACGGCGAGCCACTGCAGGCCCGCCGCTTCCGCGTCGACTGCGTGCCGGGCCGGTTGCGCATGCACCTGCCGCCGCAAAGCCCGTTGCTCGCGCAACCGTCCTGAGCCCCGGGGCGGCTGCGAACGCCCGCGGTTGCGGGTAAAGTGGGCGGCATGTTCGGCCAGACGATCAGGCTCCACCGCTCCTCCGCTCGCCAGGCCTGGCGATGGCGGCCCCATGCCGTCGTTTGCCATGCCCCGTATTGCCGGAAGGAAGCCTGCCTTGATCACGTCCGAACAGTTCCAGCGCCACGCCGCTGAAGCCCGCCATACCCGCGTCCCCGTCGTCCGCGAGGTCCTGTCCGACCTCGACACCCCGCTTTCGGTCTACCTGAAGCTCGCAGACGCCCCGCATACCTATCTCTTCGAATCGGTCGAGGGCGGCGAACGCTTCGGCCGCTACTCGATCATCGGCCTGCCGGCGCGCCGCACCGTCAGTTTCCGTGGCCACACCATGGAAACCCGCGAGGACGGCCGCGTGGTCGACTCCCGCCAGGTCGCCGATCCGTTCGCCGAGGTCGAGGCCCTGCGCGCCTCCTATTCGGTACCGCAGCTGGAAGGCCTGCCCGGTTTCACCGGCGGCCTGGTCGGCTGGTTCGGCTTCGAGTGCATCGGCTACATCGAGCCGCGCCTGGCCGGCAACACCGCGCGCGACGAGATCGGCACCCCGGACATCTACCTGATGCTGTCCGAGGAGCTGGCCGTCTTCGACAACCTCAAGGGCCGCCTGTACCTGATCGTGCATGCCGATCCGCGCCAGTCCGGATCCTGGGAAGCGGCGCAGGAGCGGCTGGACGCGCTGGTGGCAAAGCTGCGCCAGCCCGGCCAGTACCCGGCGCCGATCAGCCGCGACGTGCTGGACGAGAGCCACTTCGTCTCCGGCTTCACCCGCGAGGGCTTCATCGAGGCGGTGGAGAAGTCCAAGGAATACATCCGCTCCGGCGACGTGTTCCAGGTGGTGCTGAGCCAGCGCCTGAGCGTGCCGTTCAACGCCCGCCCGGTGGACGTGTACCGCGCCCTGCGCGCGCTCAACCCGTCGCCGTACATGTACTTCCTCGATACCGGCGAAGTGCAGGTGGTCGGTTCGTCGCCGGAGATCCTGGTGCGGCTGCAGGGCGGTGAAGTGACCGTGCGCCCGATCGCCGGCACCCGTCCGCGCGGTGCCACCCCGGCCGAGGACCTGGCCCTGGAGCAGGAGCTGCTGGCCGATCCCAAGGAGCTGGCCGAGCACGTGATGCTGATCGACCTGGGTCGCAACGATGTCGGCCGGGTGTCCGAGCCGGGCAGCGTCGAGGTCGGCGAGCGCTTCGTGATCGAGCGCTACAGCCACGTCATGCACATCGTCAGCGAGGTCACCGGGCGGCTGCTGCCGGGCCTGAGCTATGCCGACGTGCTGCGCGCCACCTTCCCGGCCGGCACCGTCAGCGGCGCGCCCAAGATCCGCGCGCTGGAAGTGATCCGCGAGCTGGAACCGATCAAGCGCAACGTCTACGCCGGCAGCATCGGCTACATCGGCTGGCACGGCGATGCCGACACCGCCATCGCCATCCGCACCGCCGTGATCAGGGACGGCCGCCTGCACGTGCAGGCCGGCGCCGGCATCGTCTACGACTCCGATCCGCAGAAGGAGTGGGACGAGACCATGAACAAGGGCCGCGCGCTGTTCCGCGCGGTGGCGCAGGCGGCGCAGGGACTATGAAGACTTCACCGCGGAGGCCCAGCATGAAAGGAATCATCGCCGCGCTACTGCTGTCGTTCCTGGCGTTGGGTGCGCAGGCCCAATCGATCAGCGGCGCGCCCTTCATCGCCGTGCATGGCAAGGCGAAGGCGGAGGTGGTGCCGGACATCTTCCCGCTCCACATCACCCTGTCGGAAACGAGCAAGGACGCGGCCAGGACCCAGCGCCAGATCGAGTCGCTGGCCCAGCGCGTGCTGGAGCTGGCGCAGGGGCTGGGGCTGGAAGGCCGCGACATCGATATCTCCAACCTCGACGTCGAGCCCGAGTACCGCTACAACGACCGGGACGATACCCAGGTGTTCCTCGGCAACACCTACGAGCGCCGGATCAAGCTCAGGTTCCGCAGGCTCGCCGACCTGCAGGCGATGATCTCGTCGCTGCCCGCGGCCCCCCAGCTCCAGCTCAGCACTGGCGGGTTTCAGCTCTCCCGCGCCGACGAGCTGCGCAAGGAGCTGCTGGCGGCCGCTGTCGAGGACGCGCGCGGCACCGCCGAGGCCATGGCCGCCTCGGTCGGCAGGCGCCTCGGTACCGTCCACAACATCTCCAACCAGGGCTTCAACGTCCGGTACGCCACTTCAGGCGGAGGCGTCGAACTGGACAGTATCGCGGTGACCGGAAGCCGCGCCGCCGCGGCCCCGGCGGTGTTGAAGGAGGGCAGCATCGAGCTCGCCCAGGATGTCTACATCATCTACACCCTGGTCGAGTGAGGCCGTCGCAATGCTACTGATGATCGACAACTACGACAGCTTCACCTTCAACCTCGTGCAGTACCTGCAGGCGCTGGGCGCCGAGGTGGAGGTGGTGCGCAACGACGCCATGAGCGTCGACCAGATCCGGAAGCTGGCACCGGAGCAGATCGTGATCTCGCCCGGTCCGTGCACGCCCAACGAGGCGGGCGTGTCGCTGGAGGTGATCGAGAGGCTGGGCGCGACCACGCCGATCCTGGGCGTGTGCCTGGGCCACCAGGGCATCGGCCAGGCCTACGGCGGCAAGGTGGTGCGCGCCGGCAACATCATGCACGGCAAGACTTCGCCGATCCGGCACCAGGGCAAGGGCGTGTTCGCCGGCCTGCCGGACGGCTACGAGGCCACCCGCTACCACTCGCTGGTGGTGGAGAAGTCCTCGCTGCCGGAGTGCCTTGAAATCACCGCCTGGACCGAGAACCCGGACGGATCGATGGAGGAGATCATGGGCCTGCGCCACCGCGAACATCCGGTCGAGGGCGTGCAGTTCCACCCCGAATCGATCCTGACCCAGCACGGCCACGCCCTGCTGAAGAACTTCCTCGAGCGCTGACGCGCCTCAGCGGTAGACCAGGCGGCGCAGCAGGAAGAAGGTCGCCATCGCCAGGCCGCCTTCGACCAGCGGCTTGGCCAGCCATGCCGAATGCAGGCCGAGCTGGCGTTCGACCTCGTGCACCAGCACCGTGCTGGTGATGGTCATGGCGATCCACAGCACGCCGAAGCGGCGGAAGCGCTGCCAGCCCAGGCGGGCACCTTCCTCGCCGGCGAAGGTGTAGCGGCCGTTGAGCCAGAACCCGATCATGGCGCCGCTGGTACGGCCCAGCAGGTTCGCCGGCACCGCATCCAGCCCGAGCGCGGTCGCGGCCACGAACATGGCCCAGTCGACCAGCAGCTGCAGCAGGCCGAAGGCGAGGTACTGGCTGCCCTGGCGCAGGAGGAGCATCGGCACGGGTGGATCCGTCGGCGGAATGGGCGCGAGTCTAAACCGGGCACCTTTGCGCCACGTGAACCGTGGGGGCAACGTGCCGGGAGGGATAGAATCACCGCTTTCCGCATAGAGAAGCGCCGCTCCATGACCCAGCCCCTGCACGTGGTGATCCTTGCCGCCGGCGAGGGCAAGCGCATGAGATCGGACCTGCCCAAGGTGCTGCAGCCGGTGGGCGGGCGGCCGATGCTGGCGCACGTGATCGACACCGCGCGCCGGCTGCAGCCTGCCGGCATCCACGTGGTCCATGGCCACCGCGGCGACGCGGTGCGCGATGCCTTCGCCGGCCAGGACGACCTGGTGTGGGTGGAGCAGGCCCGGCAGCTGGGCACCGGCCACGCCGTGCAGCAGGCCATGCCCGGGATCCCCGAGCTGGCCGACGTGCTGGTGCTGTACGGCGACGTGCCGCTGACCTCGGCCGACACCCTGCGCCGCCTGCTGCAGGCCGACGGCCTGCTGCGCGTGCTGGTGGCCGAGCCGGAGGACCCGACCGGTTACGGCCGCATCGTGCGCGACCCGCAGGGCCGGGTCGCGGAGATCGTCGAGCACCGCGACGCCAGCGAGGAGCAGCGCCGCATCGGCATCGTCAACACCGGCATCATCGCCGCCGAGTCCGACGCGCTGAAGCGCTGGCTGTCGCGCCTGTCCAACGAGAACGCGCAGGGCGAGTACTACCTCACCGACGTGTTCGCGATGGCCGCGGCCGAGTACAACCCGGCGGAAATCGTGCGGGTCGAGGACCCGATCGAGGCCGAGGGCGCCAACGATCCCTGGCAGCTGTCGCAGCTCGAGCGCGCCTGGCAGCTGCGCCGCGCGCGCGAGCTGTGCCTGGCCGGCGCCCGCCTGCTCGATCCGGCGCGGGTCGAACAGCGCGGCACGGTGCGGGTCGGGCGCGACGTGGAGATCGACGTCAACGTGGTGCTGGAAGGCGAGGTCGACCTGGCCGACGGCGTACGCATCGGCCCGTTCGTGCGGCTCAAGGACGTGCGCCTGGGCCCGGGCACCGAGGTGCTGGCGCATTGCGACCTGGAAGGCGTGGTCACCGAGGGTGCGGCCCAGGTCGGCCCGTTCGCGCGCCTGCGCCCGGGCACCGTGCTGGCCGACGGCGTGCGCATCGGCAACTTCGTCGAGGCCAAGAAGACGGTGATGGGCGTGGGCAGCAAGGCCAACCACCTGGCCTATCTGGGCGATGCCACGATCGGCGCCGCGGTGAACATCGGCGCCGGCACCATCACCTGCAACTACGACGGGGTGAACAAGTCGGCCACGGTCATCGGCGATGGCGCCTTCGTCGGTTCCAATTCCTCGCTGGTGGCGCCGGTGGAGATCGGCGCCGGGGCGACGATTGGCGCCGGCTCGGTGATCACGCGCAATGCCCCGGCCGACACCCTGACCATTTCCCGCGCGCGCCAGTCCATCGTCGAAGGCTGGAAGCGGCCGGAGAAAAAGAAGAAGTGACCGGGTGGTCGCTGCGTCCCGGCCGCGCCGCCGACGCCGCGACCCTGGTCGCCATCGGGGGCGCGCCTGCGAGCTGCTCCGCGGGCACGAGGCCTACCCGGTGTTCGCGCGCAGCACCCTGGCGGCCGATGACCATGTCGAAGCAGCGGCCCGCGGGCGGCTGTGGGTTGCGGAGTCCGACGGGCGGGCGGTGGGTTACGCGCTCTACTCGTGCGTCGACGGCGAGGCGTACCTGGTGCAGATGGACGTGGATCCGGACCACGGGCGCCGCGGCATGGGCCGCGCACTGCTGGAACGTGCCTGCGCCAGCGCGGCAGGGGAAGGTTTCGGGCGCATCACCCTGGTCACGTTGCGCGACGTGCCATGGAACGCGCCCTTCTATGCCAGCGCCGGGTTCGAGGTGCTGGAGCCGGCGCGATACACGCCCGGCCTGCGCGCCACGCTCGCGGAGGAGCACGGCCTCGGCTTCCCGATGCGCCTGCGGGTGGTGATGCAGCGCAGGCTGGGACAACCCGGGTAATGCCGACGTCCGCGGCCGCACCAGCGCCCGCGACCTACGGCTCCGGCAGCATCACCGCCACGCACAGGCCGCCGTCGGAGCGGTTCTGCAGCGACAGGCGGCCGCCATGGGCCTCGATGATCTCGCGGCACAGGGCCAGGCCCAGGCCGGTGCCGTTGCGCTTGGTGGAATAGAACGGAAGCAGCGCGTTCTGCAGCACCGCCTCGTTCATGCCCGGACCGCGGTCCAGCACTTCCAGCCGGGTCCAGCCGGGCAGGCGGCGCAGGCGCACGCGCACCTCGTCCTGCGCCGGCTGGGCTTCCTGGCCGGCCTCGTGCGCGTTCTTCAGCAGGTTGAGCATGGCCTGCTCCATCTGCGCCACGTCGATCCGGGCGCGCAGGTCGGCCGCCTCGCCGTCCAGCTCGAAGCCGATCTGCCGCTGCAGGCGGGCCAGGAAATCGGCCCAGTCCACCGCCTGCAGCTGCGGTTGCGGCAGCTTGGCGAAGCGTGCGTAGCCGCGGATGAAGCCTTCCAGGTGGCGGGCACGGTCCTCGACCGTGGCGAACACCTCGCCCAGGCGCTCGTACTTCCCGCGCCGCACCAGTTCGGCGCCGGAGTGGGCGAGCGAGGCGATCGGTGCCAGCGAGTTGTTGAGCTCGTGGCTGATCACCCGGATCACCTTCTTCCAGGTCTGCACTTCCTGGCGGCGCAGCTCGGGGGTGAGCAGGCGCAGCAGCAGGAGTTCGTGGCGGCGGCCGTTGAGGGTGAAGCGGCGGCGGGAGAGGTGGTAGACCTCTTCCTCCTCTTCCGGGCCGTCTCCGCTGTCCTCGCCGCGCACGCCGAACAGGCTGTCGCCACCACGGGCCACGGCCTCGCACAGCTCGGCCGGAAGGCCTTCCAGCACCTGGTCCATGTGCTGGCCTTCGAGCTTGCGCCCGTCGTTGAGCAGCTTGCGCGCGGCGAGGTTGGCGTAGACCACCCGCGCCAGGCCATCGCCGCCCTCGGCCCACAGCACCATCGCCACCGGCGTGTTCTGGACCATGGTGTCCAGCAGCAGCTCGCGTTGCGCCAGTTCCTGGCGTTGCTGGCGCAGGACCTCGCCCAGCGCGGAGTGGGCGCGCACCAGGTCGCCGACCTCGTCGCGGCTCTCCCAGTGCACGCCGAAATTGAACTCGCCGTCGCGGTAGGTATTGACGCTGCCGGCAAGTGCGCGGAACAGGGCCCGCAGCGGCGCCAGGGCGCGGTGCAGGCTCCACCACATCAATGCCAGCAGGATCGCGACCGACAGCGCGGCCAGCATCCAGCCGTGGTTGATCCAGTAGGCGAAGGCCCACGGCAGCGCCGCGGCGAGCGCCAGTACCGGCAGCAGCCGCAGGAAGAGTCGCAGGGTCAGGGTGCGGCGGAGCATCGGGCGTCAGGGACTCTTGAGGCCATGGCGCTCCATGCGCCGGTACAGCGCCTGGCGGCTCATGCCCAGTTCCGCGGCGGCCTGGGCGATCACCCCGCCGGCACGCTGCAGGGCGGCCTCGATCTGCTCGCGTTCCGGCTCGCGCGCCGGTCCCGGGCGGGTGGCCTGCGCGCGTGGCAGGGCCAGGTCGTCCGGCTCGATCCGCGGGCCGGTCGCCAGCAGCTGCGCGCGCTGGATCACGTTGCGCAGCTCGCGCACATTGCCCGGCCAGGAATGGCGCTGCAGCGCCGCGACCGCCGCCGGCGACAGCGGCTTGCCGCCGGCGCCGAAGTGCTCGGCCAGCGGCAGCACGTCGCCGGGACGCTCCCCCAGCGGCGGCATCGACAGCTCGATGGTGTTGAGCCGGTAGTACAGGTCTTCGCGGAACCCGCCCTCGCGGATCATCGCCGGCAGGTCGGCATTGGTGGCGCTGACCACGCGTACCCGCACCTGGCGTTCGCGGTTGGAGCCGAGCCGCGCGAAGCGGCCGGTCTCCAGCACCCGCAGCAGCTTCATCTGCCCGGCGGCCGGCAGGTTGCCGATCTCGTCCAGGAACAGGGTGCCGCCGTCGGCGGCCTCGAACTTGCCCTCGCGCGCCTTGTTGGCGCCGGTGTAGGCGCCGGCTTCGGCGCCAAACAGTTCGGCCTCGATCAGGTCGGCCGGCAGCGCGCCGCAGTTGAGGGTCACGAACGGGCCGTCGCGCATCGGCGAGTTGGCCTGGATGATCTCGGCGATCTTCTCCTTGCCACTGCCGTTGGGTCCGGTGATCAGCACCGGCAGTTCCGAGCGCGCCACCTGGCAGGCCAGCGCAACCACCCGCTCGCTGGCCGGGTCGGCGAATACCGCGCCACGCAGGTCGTAGCGGCGGGTGAGGTCCTCGCGCCGGCGGCGCTCGCCGTGGCGGCGCTGGTCCAGCTCGCGCCGCGCCTCGGACAGCTCCAGCAGGTTGTTGACCGTGGCCAGCAGCTTGGCGTCCTGCCAGGGCTTTGCCACGTAGTCGGCGGCACCGGCCTTGATCAGTTCCACCGCGCTTTCCAGATGGGTCCACGCGGTGAGCAGGATCACCGGCAGGTCCGGGTGGCGGTCGCGGATCGCGGCGAACAGCTCGCGGCCCTCGTCGCCGGAGGTGGTGTCGGCGGTGAAGTTCATGTCCTGGATCACCAGGTCCACCGGCTCGCGCTCGAGCAGGGCCAGCCCTTCCTCCGGGCCAATGGCATGCACGGTGGCGATGTCGTGCAGCGAGAACAGCACTTCCAGCGCGGTGGCGACGGCCGGGTTGTCGTCGATGACCAGGATGGTGGACATGTATTCGGGACGGATCCTGTTTGCGTGCCGCAAAGGCTACCTGCTCGCGGCCGGCGGGTGGCCGCGATCCGACCCGCGGTCGTGCCCGGCGTCGGCGAGGCGGGGAGCGCCAGGGCGGTCGGTGGCGGCGCCGGGCGTGGAGGCCGGGAACACGCAGGCCAGCCACACCACGGCGACCGCCGCCGCGGCGACCGCGTACCAGAGGGTCGCGCGGTCGTTGCGTGCCGTCCGCTGGCGCGCGCGGCGGCTCATACGCTGCGGGTCGCCGTGGCCGGCGGGATCGAGGCCGCACGCCGGGCGGGGGCGTAGACCGCCAGCTGGCCCAGTACCCACAGCAGCACCGCGCCGGCGGGGAGGTAGTACAGCGGCAGCCGCGCCAGCTCGTACTTGCCCATCAGCACCTGGTTGATGGCGAATGCCAGCAGCATGCCCAGGGCGATGCCGATGGAGGCCAGCAGGAAGTTCTCGGTCTGGAAGTAGCGCAGCACCTGGCCGCGGGTGGCGCCAAGCGCGCGGCGGATGCCGATCTGCTTGGTGCGCTGCTGCACCCAGAAGCTGGCCAGGCCGATGATGCCCAGCGCGGTGATCAGCAGCAGGGCGACGCAGACGATGCCCAGCAGCCATGCCATCGAGCGCGGACCTTGGTAGTACTCCGAGCGCAGCTCCTCGAAGGTCTTGGTCTGGTCCTCCAGGATGATGCGGTCGGCACCATTGGCCTGCAGCACCTTCCTGGCCGCCTCCAGCACCTCCTGGCGGCGGTCGGGATCGGTGCGGATCACGTAGTTGCCGCCGATGTTGTAGTGCGGGCGCAGCGGCAGGATCATCGAGTACTCGCGCGCGCTGGGGCCGCCCAGCTGGCTGGGCCGGACCAGGTGCTCGACCACGCCGACCACGCGGGTGGGCTGCTCGTCGCCGCTGTAGAAGCCCTTGCCGATCGGGTCCTCGCCCGGCCACAGCCGCTCGGCCATCTTGCGGGTGACGATCGCCGAGGGGAGGCTGCCTTCGGACAGCCCCGCCATCAGGCTGGCGGCGTCCTTGTACTCGTCAGGCGTGAACGCACGGCCGGCGACCAGCTTCAGGCCCAGGGTCTCGAGGAACTGTTCCTCGGCCATGTACATGGCCGCGTTCATCGTGACCTGCTGCTGGTCGGCGTCCAGGCGCACGCCGTTGTTCCAGGACGAGTTCACGAACGGCACCTGGTTGGTGACCGTGGCGGCCTTGACCCCGGGGAGGGCGCGCAGCGCGGCCAGGTCGCTGCGGGTGCGCGCGTCCTCCTCGGGGTCGTTGCCGACGCTGGTGATCTGGATGCGCACCAGCTCGTCCTCGACCAGGCCGCTGGTCTCGCGGACCTCGGTGATGCGGTCGCTGATCATGAACAGCGCGTTGCAGATGATGGCGCAGGTCAGCGCGACCTCGATGACGATCAGCGAGGCGGCGGTCCGGTGCCGCAGCAGGGTGGAAAGGATGGGGCGGATGTCCATGTGGGTCTCCGTTGGGGCGCGGGCCGGCCGGCCCGTTACTGGCTCTTGAGCTGGATGGCGGGCGTGACCTGCATGGCGCGCCAGGCGGGCAGCAGCCCGGCGAGCACGCTGGCGACCACGGCCAGGACGAAGGTCAGCAGCAGCATGCCCAGGTTCAGGTGGGCCAGCTCGGCGTAGCTGGCCGGCTGCTGGCGCACGCCCCACAGGCCGAGCAGCGACAGCACCAGGCCGAGGATGCCGCCGGCCAGTCCGACCGTGCCGGCCTCGACCAGGCACTGGGCGAAGATCGCCTTGCGCGAGGCGCCCAGGGCGCGGCGCACGCCGATCTCGCTGCCGCGGCGCAGGAACTTGGCCAGCAGCAGGCCCACGGTGTTGACCAGGCACACCAGCAGGAAGCCGAAGCCCAGCCACAGCTGCATCACCACGTCCCGAGGCACGACCCGATTGAACTCCAGCAGTTCCATCGCGTTGCGCAGGCGCACGTTGGTCGGGCGCTTGTAGCGGCCGGCCGCGCGCTGCTGGTCGGAGTAGTTGACCAGGTAGTCGCGGTACTCGCCGGCCTTGCCGGCCGATTCCAGCTCGACCCAGTACTGGATCCACACGCAGGGCGCGTTGATCGTGGTCGCATCGCCGCCGCTGTCGCCCCAGCAGTCCATGCTGCCGCTGCGGGACATCTTCAGGTCGCGCGAGGTGCTGAAGGGCAGGAACACGTCCTCCAGCTGGCCGTACTGGTCGCTGTACATGTCGTAGAAGCGCGGCGTGGGCCGCCATTCGTCGATCACGCCGACCACGGTGAAGTCGGCCTGGTCCAGGCGCAGCTGCTTGCCGACGCTGTTGCCGCCGCCGAACACGCGCTCGTTGAGCGATTTCGAGATCACCGCGACCCGCGCATGGGCCTCGTCCTCGTTGGCGCTCCAGCCCTGGCCGTACTGCATCGGGGTCTCGAACATCGGGAAGAAGTCGGCGCTGGTGTAGCGCGCGGTGCCCAGGAACGGCGGCAGGCCGTCACGCTCGGGCGTTACCGAGACGTTGCCGCCGGTCATCATCGCCTGCCGCAGGCCACGCTTCTCGCGCAGCAGGGCCTCGGCGTCGTAGCGGGTGACCTGGGCGGAGGGTTCCTCGCCGGGGGTGTAACCCATCATCTCGGCCGGGTCGAGCTGGACGTAGAACAGGCGGTCGCTCTTGGTCGGGATCGGGTCGCCGGACAGCACGTGGAACACGGTCAGCGTGGTCATGCACGCGCCGATGCCCAGGGCGATGGCCAGCACCATCAGCGCGGTCAGGGCCTTGTCGCGGCGGAAGCTGCGCAGGGCCAGGTTGAAGTAGTAGGCGAACATGGCGGCCTCCT
Source organism: Pseudoxanthomonas suwonensis 11-1 (assembly GCF_000185965.1). Classification (NCBI taxonomy): domain Bacteria; kingdom Pseudomonadati; phylum Pseudomonadota; class Gammaproteobacteria; order Lysobacterales; family Lysobacteraceae; genus Pseudoxanthomonas; species Pseudoxanthomonas suwonensis. The sequence continues at coordinate 2,741,763 of NC_014924.1, read as the reverse complement.
CAGGCGTTGGCGGCCCGCAGGCGGCCGTGGCGCGGCTCCAGCGACAGGTCGGTGGCCACGCCGTCGACGATGTGCACGTTGCGCTGCGCGCGCGCGGCCAGTTCCGGGTCGTGGGTGACCATGACGATGGTGGTGCCCTCTGCGTTGATCTGCTCCAGCAGCTCCATCACCCCGCGTGCCATCTGCGAGTCGAGGTTGCCGGTCGGTTCGTCCGCCAGCAGCAGGCGCGGCTCGCCGGCCAGGGCGCGGGCGATCGCCACGCGCTGCTGCTGGCCGCCGGACAGCTCGGCCGGGAAGTGCTTCATGCGCGAGGCCAGGCCGACCTGGGACAGGGCCTTCTCGATCCGCGCCTTGCGGTCGGCCGCCGACAGGCCCCGGTAGCGCAGCGGCACGTCGACGTTGTCGAACAGGTTGAGGTCGGGGATCAGGTTGAAGCCCTGGAAGATGAAGCCGATCTTGCGGTTGCGCAGCTTGCTGCGGGCGTCGTCGGACATGCCGCGCACGTTCTCGCCATCGAGCAGGTAGTCGCCGTCGTTGAAGGTCTCGAGCAGGCCGGCGATGTTGAGGAAAGTGGTCTTGCCCGAGCCGGAAGGCCCGGTGACCGCCACGAACTCGCCCTCGCGGACGTGCAGGTCGAGCGAACGCAGCGCATGGGTTTCGACCATCGCGGTGCGGTAGACCTTGGAGACCTGGCGCATTTCCAGCATTGGAGGTTCCTTGTGATTGGTGATTCGGGATTCGGGATTCGGGATTCGGGATTGGTGATTCGTGATTCGGGATTGGTGATTGGTGATTGGTGATTGGTGATTGGTGATTGGTGATTGGTGATTGGTGATTCGCCTGGTGGCCGGGAGTGAGCGGGTGGCAGTTGCTTCTGCTGTTACGAATCCCGAATCACCAACCACGAGCAATCAATTGATTGCGACCCTTTCTGCATCTCCGAACTGGTCGGAGCCGGAGACCACGATGCGGTCGCCTTCCTTCGCGCCGTCGACGATCTCCACGTAGCCGAGGCTGCTGACGCCGGTCTGCACCGGGCGACGCACCGCGCTGCGGCCTTCCACGACCCAGGCGGAGTTGCCACCGCCCTGCTCGACGAACGGACCGCGCTCGACCATCAGCACGTCCTTCTTGGTGTCCAGCACGATCCGCGTGGACAGGCGCTGGTTCTGGCGCAGGCCCGGCGGCTGCTGGCCCCCGTCGAAGCGCAGGCGGGCGGTGACCTCGCCGTTGACCACTTCCGGCGACACCGCCGAGACCTTGGCCGGCCAGGCCTTGCCCTGGCTGGTGACCTGCGCCGGCACGCCGATGCCCAGGTCGCGGGCGAAGCTCTCCGGCACCCGGATCTCGACCTCGAACTCGCTGAGGTCGACCACGCCCAGGATCGGCGCATTGATCGCCACGTTGGTGCCCTGCGAGACCTGGACCTGGCCGACCTGGCCGTCGAACGGGGCGCGCAGGGTCAGCAGGTCGACCTGGCGGCGCAGCTCATCGACCACCGCCTTCTGGCGGTCGGCCAGCAGGCGCTTGTTGCGCGCATCCAGCGCCGCGCCCTGTTCCTGCAGGCCGGCATCGCTGCGCGCGGCCTCCAGGCCGATCCGGGCCTTCTTCAGCTCGTCCTGGGCGCGGGCCAGCTCGTTGTTGGAGACCGCGCCGCCGGCATGGGCGCGCTCGTAGCGCTCCAGGTCGCGCTGGGCTGCGGTGTGGTCGATCAGGGCCTGGTCGCGGGCCTTGCGCGCATTGAGGCTGGCGATGCGCGCATCCAGCTGGGCACGGCTGGCCTCGGCCTCCATGCTGGCCAGGGTCGATTCCTCCTGCACCAGCTTGCTGTGCAGCTCGGGGCTGTCGATCACCGCCAGCACCTGGCCCTTCTCGACCACGTCGCCGGCCACCACCTTCAGGCTCACGGTGCCTCCGGCGATGGCGTACAGCACCGGGCTGTTGGCGGTGATCACCTTGCCGTCGGCGGAGATGTCGCGGACCAGGTCGCCGCGCTTGACCTCGGCGATGCGGATCCGCGAGCCGTCGTAGGAGCGCGAGCCGGCGCTCCAGCCGGAGACCACCCAGCCGGCCAGGGCCA